>JBGVFC010000134.1:0-7609 GCA_045120755.1 Agathobacter sp.
CGGATATCTTCTATATTGAACTGTTAAACCAGTATGCAGTTCTAAAACTTCCACAGAGCCGGATTTCCATGCTTGCCGCGCTGCCCCAGATTACATATATCGAGAAACCCAAGCGTCTGTTCTATGAGGATTACCTGGGAAAACAGGCCTCCTGCATCACCTCACTGCAATCCACCTTCCCCAATCAATATACCGGACGCGGCACCTTGGTTGGAATCATTGATTCCGGAATCGACTATGCACATCCGGACTTCTGTACCGATGAAAATACCAGCCGGATTCTCTTACTTTGGGACCAGACGCTTCCTCCCGATGCCGCCCAAAACCGCTTTTCGCCGCCCGGCTATCCGCTCGGCAGCCTTTTTCCCAACGAACAAATTAACCGGGCACTTGCCGCTCCCAGTGCTTCGGAGCGCTTTTTTCTCTGCCCCAGCACCGATTCCTCCGGTCACGGGACACATGTTGCAGGCATTGCCGCCGGCAACGGCAGGGCTTCCGCCGGCGTATTCCGCGGAGTTGCCTATGAATCGCAGCTTTTAGTCGTCAAGCTCGGCTCACCGGAAGCCGCAGGCTTTCCAAGTACCACACAGCTTATGCTTGCAATTGATTTCTGCATACGGGAAAGCATCCGCCTGTCGATGCCGCTTGCGCTCAATATCAGCTTCGGCAATACCTACGGTTCCCACACCGGCACCTCCCTGCTTGAGACTTATCTGAACACAACCTCAGAACTCGGCAGATGCTCCGTCGTCATTGGAAGCGGCAACGAAGGTGCAAGCGGAGGACATACCAGCGGCTCATTTTTGGACAGTACCACACGCTTAAGCCGCATTGAATTTACGGTAAGCGATTTTACCCCCAGCCTGACCATCCAGCTTTGGAAAAATTACGGAGATGAGCTCCGACTGTCCATCACCTCGCCCATCTCCTCTGCTGCAATCTCTATTGCGCCGAACTACGGCATCACCCGCTATACCATTGGCAATACGAATCTTCTGGTGAATTACGGTGAGCCATCTCCCTACAGCATCTATCAGGAAATTTATTTTGACCTGATTCCTGCAAATTCTTATCTGGATGCAGGAATTTGGTCTATCAACATCGTACCGCAGAGCATACAGGACGGAGACTGGCAAATGTGGATGCCATCCTCTGCCGTGCGAAGCGAAGCAACGCATTTTCTCCTGCCTACCCCCGACACCACCCTGACGATTCCCTCCACCTCCTCACGCGCCATCACGGTCGGCTCCTATGACTCTGCCACGGATATTCTGTCCGCCTTTTCCGGACGCGGTTTTACCTGGAGTACACACCTCAGCAAACCGGATCTGGTTGCACCGGGCGTGGATATTACCTCCTGCTCTCCGGGAGGCGGCTACACCCAGCGCACCGGCACCTCCATGGCCACTCCCTTCGTAACCGGGAGCGCCGCCTGTCTCATGCAATGGGGAATTGTAGAGCAAAATGATCCCTATCTGTACGGGGAAAAGCTCAAAGCCTATCTCCGCAAAGGTGCCCGCCGGCTGCCCGCCTTCACCGATTACCCGAATCCACAGGTGGGCTGGGGTGCGCTCTGTCTGCGGGACAGCACATGAGAATTTCCTATTCATAAAAAGACTTCCACATACGCCTATAGTAGGATGTGGAAGTCTTTTGGGGTTCACAGAATAAATTTTGCTATTTAGATTCCTGTTGTGTTGACAGTTACCTTGTCCAGATGCCAGATATCATCTACATACTCCTGAATCGTACGGTCAGATGAGAATTTTCCAACATGTGCGACATTTAAAATTGCACTCTTTGCCCATGCGGAGGTATTTTTGTAATACTCCTCAATCTTCTTCTGCGCATTGGCATAAGAACGGAAGTCTGCCAGAATAAAGTAGCGGTCTGCGACCTGTCCTGCCTGCGGATTGAGCAAGGAATCATACAGCTCACGGAACAGCTCACGGTCGTTCTGTGCATAGGTACCATCTACAAGCTGATTCAATACTCTGCGGATGTCTGCATCTTCATTGTAGATATTCATCGGACAATAATCATGGTGCTGCTCATGTGCGATGACCTCGTCTGCGCTCATACCGAAGATAAAGATATTGTCGGCGCCAACCTCGTCATACATCTCAACATTGGCACCATCCATGGTTCCGATGGTAAGTGCGCCGTTCAACATAAACTTCATATTGCCGGTTCCGGATGCCTCCTTGCTGGCGGTAGAAATCTGCTCACTGACATCTGCTGCCGCAAAAATCCACTCTGCGATGGAGACACGGTAATCCTCGATAAATACCACCTTAATCTTACCGTCGATGGAAGCATCATTGTTGATGACATCTGCAACGGCGTTAATCAGCTTAATGGTTTTCTTGGCAGTGCGATAACCGGCTGCTGCCTTGGCTCCGAAGATAAAGGTTCTCGGATAGAAATCCATCTGCGGATTATCCTTGAGCTGATTGTACAGATACATAACATGGAGAATATTCATAAGCTGTCTCTTGTACTCATGAAGCCGCTTTACCTGTACATCGAAGATGGAATCCGGATTGACCTCAATGCCATTGTGCTCTTTGATATATTTTGCAAGGCGCAGCTTATTCTGACGCTTGATATCCATAAATTCCTTCTGTGCCTTCGCATCGCCTGCAATTGCAGTAAGCTTTGAGGTCATTGACAGATCGGTAATCCAGCCTGCGCCGACTTTTTTTGTAACCCAGTCAGCCAGAAGCGGATTTGCATGTGCCAAAAATCTTCTCTGTGTAATTCCGTTGGTCTTGTTGTTGAACTTCTCCGGGAACATCTCATAGAAATCACGAAGCTCCTGATTCTTTAAGATTTCCGTGTGAAGCTGTGCTACACCGTTGACGGAATAACCTGCACAGATTGCAAGATGTGCCATCTTAACCTGTCCGTCATAGAGGATTGCCATTTTGCGGACCTTCTCATCATTGCCCGGATATTTTGCATAAATATCATTGACAAATCTGCGGTTAATCTCCTCAACAATCTGATATACACGCGGGAGAAGTCTCTGGAAAATCTCGATTGGCCACTTTTCCAGTGCTTCTGCCATGATGGTGTGATTGGTATATGCAACACAGTGGGTAGTAATCTCCCATGCTTCATCCCAGCCCAAGCCTTCTTCATCGACTAAGATACGCATCAGTTCCGCAACGGTAACCGTCGGGTGTGTATCGTTCATCTGGAATACTACCTTCTTCGGAAGGTCATGCAAATCGCTGTGAGTCTTCTTGAATTTTTCAAGTGCTCTCTGAATACTTGCAGATACGAAAAAATACTGCTGCTTTAAGCGCAGCTCCTTACCCTTGACATGGTTGTCGTTCGGATACAGTACTTCCACAAGGTTGCGCGCCAGATTTGCCTGCTCAACCGCCTGCTGGTAATCGCCCTTGTCAAAGGAGGACAGACCAAATTCCTCTTCCGGCTGTGCATCCCAGATAATCAGGGAATCTACCACATGATTGTTATAACCAACGATTGGCATATCATATGCAACAGCAAGAACAGACTGGTAATTTTCATGGACAAATTTCATATTGCCGTACTCGTCAAACTCCTGACGGACATTGCCGCCGAATTTTACCTTGTAGCAGTATTCCGGTCTGCGAAGCTCGAACGGATATCCGTTTTTCAGCCAGTTGTCCGGCACCTCAATCTGGAATCCATCCTCAATCTTCTGCTTGAACATTCCGTAACGGTAACGGATTCCGCAGCCGTATGCTGCATATCCCAAAGATGCAAGGGAATCCATAAAGCAGGCTGCCAGACGGCCAAGACCACCGTTGCCAAGTGCCGGATCCGGCTCCTGATCCTCAATTACGCTGATGTCAAGCCCGATTTCCTCCAGGGCTTCCTTCACTTCATCATAAGCGCACAGATTAATCAGGTTATTGCCGAGTGCACGTCCCATCAGAAATTCCATGGACATATAATATACGGTCTTCGGATCCTGTTTGTCAAACGCATGCTGGGTTGCCATCCACTCGTCCATAACGACATCCTTTACTGCATAGGATACTGCCTGAAACAGTTCCTGCTGGCTGGCCTCCTCCAAGGTTTTGCGGTACATGGACTTGACATTCTCCGTTACCGTCTTAATAAATGCCTTCTTACTAAACACTTTATCTCTCATTTTGTCCTCCTCTGGTTGCTGGATTATTTTCTCTATGTGTAGCAACGGTTATTGTTTTTCCACTGCCAACTGTACCTTTTCCCCGTTGATGTTCCAGTCTTTCTCATAGCCGCTTAAGCTGCCGGCTGTAATCTGTTCGCCGAGCACTTCTGCTTTGATATCTTCTCCATATTTTTCGAAGATATTCGTAACCTTCTCATCTGCTATATAGGAGATTGCAATGTGGTCCATCACTTCAAAACCGGCCTCTTTGCGCATCGTCTGAATCTTGCTGATCAGCTCACGCACAAAGCCCTCCTCAACCAGCTCATCGGTCAGTCTAGTATCGAGGACGACGGTCACATAGTTGTCACCCTCTGTCACAAAGCCCTCTGCCTGTGTCATGGTAATCAGCAGGTCTTCTTCTGTAAGCACAACCTCTTCTCCAACCTCTGAAAGCTTAAGGACTCCGGTTGACTTGAGTTCTGCCATTGCCTTATTTCCATCCAGTTCTGCCAGAGCCGCCTGAATCTGCTTTAAGTATTTGCCGAATTTTGGTCCTACCGTGCGAAGCTGCGGCTTGAACTGATAGCTGGTATAAGCGGATACATCATCCGTAAATGCAACCTTCTTGACATTCAGCTCATCTGCAATAATCTCTACATAGAAGTCACTTAATGTCTCCGGAGCTTTGACATACATCTGTCCGATTGGCTGACGGTTCTTGATATTCGCATTGTTACGGCAGGCACGTCCCATTACAACAATTTTAAGGACTTCGTCCATTGCCTTTTCCAGTTCCTTGTCAATCATGCTCTCATCCACGGTCGGGAAGTCACACAGATGAATACTCTCCGGTGCGGACGCATCAATCGAGCAGACAAGATTGCGGTAGATATCCTCTGTCATAAACGGAATCATCGGTGCGGCTGCCTTGGAAATCGTAACCAGTGCAGTGTACAGGGTCATGTAGGCATTAATCTTATCCTGCTCCATACCCTTTGCCCAGAAACGCTCGCGTGAACGGCGTACATACCAGTTACTCATCTCGTCCACGAAATCATCCAATGCTCTTGCAGCCTCCGGAATACGGTAATTGCCAAGATCCTCATCCACCTCTTTGACTGCGGAATTGAGCTTGGACAACAGCCACTTGTCCATTACAGAGAGCTTCTCGTAATCAAGCGTATATTTTGTTGCATCAAATTCATCGATATTGGCATACAGCACGAAGAACGCATAGGTGTTCCACAGGGTTCCCATGAACTTACGCTGTCCCTCCTGCACTGCCTTGCCGTGGAAACGGTTCGGAAGCCACGGTGCGCTGTTGATATAGAAATACCAGCGAATCGCATCTGCGCCATACTTCTCCAATGCTTCAAACGGGTCCACTGCGTTACCCTTGGACTTGCTCATCTTCTGTCCGTTCTCATCCTGTACATGTCCCAATACAATGACATTCTCATACGGAGCCTTGTTGAATAATAAGGTAGACTCTGCCATCAGGGAATGGAACCATCCTCTCGTCTGGTCAACCGCCTCGGAAATAAACTGTGCCGGGAACTGCTGCTCAAATACTTCCTTATTCTCAAATGGATAGTGGTGCTGTGCAAACGGCATGGCTCCTGAGTCGAACCAGCAGTCAATTACCTCCGGTACACGCTTCATGGTTTTGCCACAATCCGGACAGGTAAAGGTTACCGCATCAATATACGGACGATGCAGTTCAACCTTGGCATCCTCCGGATTTCCGCTTCTTTCTGCAAGTGCTTTCCGGCTTCCGATGGATTCCTGATGTCCGCAGCCTTCGCACTCCCAGATATTCAGCGGAGTTCCCCAATAACGGTTACGGGAAATTGCCCAGTCCTGAATGTTCTCCAGCCAGTTGCCAAAACGTCCCTTTCCGATGGACTCCGGAATCCAGTTGACGGTATTATTATTGCGGATCAAATCCTCCTTGACTGCTGTCTCGCGGATATACCAGCTCTCTCTTGCGTAATAAATCAGCGGAGTATCACATCTCCAGCAATGCGGATATTCATGTTCGAATTTCGGTGCGTCAAACAGCTTGCCCTGCGCATCCAAATCCCTGATGACCTCCGGATCTGCTTTTTTAACAAAGAGTCCTGCATACGGAGTCTCTTCGGTAAGTTCACCCTTGCCATTGACAAACTGTACAAATGGGAGGTCATAATTTCTGCCAACCTTGGCATCGTCCTCACCAAATGCCGGTGCGATATGAACGATACCGGTACCGTCTGACATGGTTACATAATCATCACAGGTAACAAAAAATCCCTTCTTGTGCTGCTTGTCTGCTACGGTCTTCGCACATGCAAAAAGCGGCTCATACTCTCTGTATTCCAAATCTTTTCCGACAAATCTGTCCAGAATCTCATATGCCTGATTGCCGTCCTCTTCGTTTGCAAGCTTGCCAAGAACTGAATCCAAAAGTGCCTCTGCCATATAGTAGGTATAGCCGTCTGCCGCCTTAACCTTCACATAGGCATCCTTCGGGTTGACACAAAGTGCGACGTTGCTCGGAAGTGTCCAAGGGGTTGTTGTCCATGCGAGGAAATACGCATCTTCCCCAACGACCTTGAAACGGACAATTGCGGAACGCTCCTTGACGGTCTTATATCCCTGGGATACTTCGGCCGAAGAAAGCGGGGTTCCGCAGCGCGGACAATACGGAACAATCTTAAAGCCCTTGTACAATAATCCCTTGTTCCAGATTTCATTCAATGCCCACCATTCGGACTCGATAAAGTTGTCGTCATAGGTAACATACGGATCATCCATATCTGCCCAGAAGCCTACGGTTCCTGAGAAATCTTCCCACATGCCCTTGTATTTCCATACGGATTCCTTACATTTTTTAATGAAAGGCTCCATACCGTATTCTTCAATCTGCTCCTTGCCGTTTAACCCCAGCAGCTTCTCCACTTCAAGCTCCACCGGAAGTCCGTGTGTATCCCATCCGGCCTTTCTCGGAACGTATTTGCCCTTCATCGTCTGGTATCTCGGAATCATATCCTTGATTACACGCGTGAGGACATGTCCGATATGCGGCTTGCCGTTTGCCGTCGGCGGTCCGTCGTAGAAGGTATAGGTCTCGCCTTCCTTGCGGTTCTCCATTGATTTTCTGAAAATATCGTTTTCACGCCAGAATTTTTCGGTTTCCTTTTCACGCAAAACGAAATTCATGTTGGTGTCAACTTTGTTGTACATGATATCCTCCTATATATATAATGAACAAATGTGATACAAAAGCAAAAAAAGCGCTTCCATCCCGTAAATAGGACGAAAGCGCGTTCGTTATACCACCTAAATACCCTGTACTTATGGAAAAATTCCATGCATACATCGTTCCTGTAACGTAGAAAATACGTCAGAGCCTACTATTCATCCGGTTCGGTCTGCAACTCAGAAGTGATTTTCGCAAATTCCCTACTAATACCGGCTTCCACCCGCCCGCCT
>JBGVFC010000135.1:0-35819 GCA_045120755.1 Agathobacter sp.
CCCAGTTAAAGAAATCTACTGCTTACAACTATGAACATCTTATTGAATATCACTTTATGGACTACTTTGCTACTAAGAAACTAAAGGATATTAACCCTGCTGTTATAAGTCACTTCTTCGCCACTCATAAAAGTAAAGCTCGTGGTAAAGAAACACCACTAGCACCACGCACATTAAAAAAGCTCTATACTATATTACAAAGCGTCTTTACTTTTGCTGTATCTCAAGGATATATCAAAGAAACACCCTGCAAAAATGTAATCTTACCTAGAGTTGATTTAGTAGAAGAAGAACGCAAGCATTTATTACCAGAAGAATTACCAACCTTTCTTTCTATCTTTGGTCATTACTCTCCTATGAATGCAATTGTTCTTACTCAATTATTTACTGGTTTACGTCCAAGCGAATGCCTTGGGTTACAATGGGAAGATATAGATTTTGAAAACAGAAAAATTACACTCAAACATAACTTAAATGATGTTGCAGGAAAACACGAACTTGATACACCTAAGACAAAAGGTAGTAAACGCCATATATACATGACTGACAGTTTGTATAATCTTCTAAAGAAACACCTCGTTGAACAAAAGAAACTTCAATTATCTCTTGGAACAGATTTCAAACATCCTGAGATGGTATTTACATCTACTACTGGTAATTACAAAGACCGTAGCTGTTTAAATTCTCAATTCAAAAAACGTTTAAAGGGTACTGGACTAGAATTTATGACCTTACATAAACTTAGACACACTAACGCTACTTTACTTGTTAATTATGGTATTGATTTAAAGATTGTTTCAGAACATTTAGGACACTCAGATATTAAAGTTACTGCCGATACATATGCAGGTGTATTAGATAAATCTAGAATAGAAACTGCGGCTACTATGGAACAAATTATAGCCGAACAAACACCAAATAAACACCAAACGCTAGGAATTGGATAAAAAATAAACCCCAAGAACATTGAATTCTCGGGGTTTTGCTGCTGTTTATGTTTAATAAAGTTATTATCTCTTTGAGAACTGTGGAGCACGACGAGCTGCCTTTAAGCCGTACTTCTTTCTCTCCTTCATACGAGGATCTCTTGTTAAGAATCCTGCCTTCTTGAGAGCCGGTCTGAAATCCGCATCAACCTGAAGTAATGCACGAGCGATACCGTGACGGATTGCTCCAGCCTGTCCAGAATATCCACCGCCCTTAACGTTTACTAATACATCGAACTTATCTGTGTTCTCTGTTAATACTAATGGCTGACGAACGATAACCTTTAAGGTCTCAAGTCCTAAATACTCATCAATATCTCTTTTATTAATTGTAATCTTACCTGTACCTGGTACTAAGTACACTCTGGCAACAGATGATTTTCTTCTACCGGTTCCGTAATATTTTGTAGTAGCCAATGTCCTTTACCTCCTATTAAAAAGTAAGCTCTTCTGGTTTCTGAGCTGCATGCTTGTGGTCTGGTCCAGCATATACAAATAACTTTCTGTACATGTCACGTCCTAAAGGTCCCTTTGGAAGCATTCCCTTAACTGCAAACTCAATCACACGCTCTGGATGCTTTGCTAACATCTCTTTTAATGTTGTCTCTTTCATTCCGCCAACATAATCAGAGTGCTTGTAGTAAATCTTCTGGTCTAACTTCTTGCCGGATACCTTAATCTTCTCAGCGTTGACAACGATTACATAATCGCCGGTGTCAATGTGTGGTGTAAAGGTTGGCTTATTCTTTCCTCTTAATACTTTTGCAATTTCAGATGCTAAACGACCTAAGGTCTTGCCTTCAGCGTCAACTACATACCACTTTCTCTCAATGGTAGCAGGACTAGCCATAAATGTCTTCATCAGGTTATCCTCCTTGAATAATTAAACAAATAATATCGATGAGCAATTCGGAATCTCGTATGTCCGGACGCTATTCCCTGTATGCTCGCCTGCCGTTCCTCAAGCGGGCTGATCCGCTCAAACAATCAGCAGAATCTTTATAGTCAAATGCTTGCCGGGGCTTTGGCTTGCACTTCTATACTATCGCAGACTTACACATTATAATGCCTCAATTGCGCTCTGTCAAGCACTTTTCTTCGTATTCCAAACCAATCATTGTAAGCCCATGTGCCGGTGCTGTCGGTCCGGCCGCACTCCGGTCAAGTGCTGCCAGTATGTCCGGAATCTGCTGCGGACGAATATCGCCCATGCCGACCTTAATCAGGGTTCCGGCGATAATCCGGACCATATTATACAAAAAGCCATTGCCGGTTATACGAATCGTGATGATATCCCCCTGTTTATCCACATTGCACGCGTATATGGTGCGCAGGGAGGTCTCCGCCTGCATATGGACCGATGCAAAGCTCTTAAAATCATGTTCTCCTTCCAGATATTTTGCCGCCTCCTTCATCAGTTCCACCTGAAGCGGATGATGGTAAAAATAAGTGTCCAGTCTCCTGGTCGGGTCCGGAAATCTTCGATTTAAAATCCGGTATTCATAAGTCTTTTTGCTTTTGGAGAACCTCGGATGAAAATCCTCAGGCACTTCGCAGGAATCCACCACGACAATATCATCCGGCAGGCGCTGGTTTAACGCATAACTCATTTTCTCTCCCGGCATGCGGGCCTCTGTGTCGAAGATACAGACATTGCCGAGGGAATGCACACCCGCATCCGTCCGGCTGGCTCCCGTCACCTTGATGTCTTCCCCCAGCAAATCATGCAGCGCCTCATTGAGCTTCTGCTCAATGGTGATTCCGTTAGGCTGTATCTGCCAGCCGCAGTAATTGGTGCCATCATAGGCAACCGTTAATTTTACCCGTTTCATAATATCCACTCCCAAAATGAGATTCCGGCAGGCAGGAAAATCCGAAGCAGAATTACCGCCGCCAGAAATGCAAGACAAATCACATACGCCAGTATGTCTTTTCCGGTATAGCGCAGTGGCTTCATCTTCGTACGTCCCTCACCGCCATGATAACAGCGCGCTTCCATCGCAAGTGCCAGTTCGTCCGCCCTGCGAAACGCCGAGACAAACAGCGGCACCAGAAGCGGTACCACATTCCGGATTCTCTGAAAGATATTGCCGCTCTCAAAATCAGCACCACGCGCCATCTGCGCCTTCATAATCCTATCTGTTTCTTCCATTAAGATAGGAATAAACCGAAGCGCAATCGACATCATCATCGCAATCGCATGCACCGGAATATGAATCTTATTCAGTGGTGACAGTGCCTTCTCCAGTCCATCCGTCAACTGATTCGGAGTTGTTGTAAGCGTCATCAGAGAAGTTCCGATAATCAGATAAATCAGACGGATGGACATCCGCACCGCATTCAGGATGCCGGTATCCGTAATCTGCAATGCCTTATACTGCCAGAAAACATGGTCTCCAGGCGTAAAAATGACATTAAAAAAGGCAGTAATCAGAACCAACATAACAATAGTCTTAAGCCCCTTTACAATATACCCCAGTGGAACCTTGGACAGATAGATTACCCCGAACAAAAACAGTGTAATAATTCCAAATCCAACGATACCCTGATAGGAAAAAAGGGCTATGATATAAATTAGTGTGGCAAACAACTTTACCCTCGGGTCCAACTGGTGAATGACCGATTTTGCCGGATAAAACTGTCCAATTGTAATATCGCGTAACATATGATTTCCTCTACTTTACTGACTGCAGAATCGCAATCTCTGCCTCCTCGACAGTCGTTGCGTCTGTATCGGTCTGCAATCCCATCTCCGCCAGGTCATTCATCAGATACGTAACCTGCGGAGCCGCCAGTTCCATCTCCTCAAGCTCTCTGTAATGCCGGAACACCGCCTTTGGCGCACCATCAAGCTCTATCTGTCCCTGATTCATCACCACAATCCGGTCCACATATCTTGCAACATCCTCCATGCTGTGTGAGACAAGAATAACCGTAATTCCAAGCTCCCTGTGCATATTGGCAATCAGCTCCAGAATTTCATCGCGCCCCGCCGGATCCAGTCCTGCCGTCGGCTCATCCAGTATCAGCACCTCCGGCTTCATGGCAAGCACACCCGCAATCGCAACCCGTCTCTTTTGTCCGCCGGACAAATCAAACGGCGACTGGTAAAACAAGTCATCCGGAAAACCAACCTTTTTCAAGGCTTCATAAGCCCGCAGTTCTACGGTCTTGCGGTCCAGTTTTTGATTTTTCGGTCCAAAGCATACGTCTTCAAAGACGGTATTTTCAAACAACTGATGCTCCGGATACTGAAATACCAGCCCGACCTTGCTGCGCAGTTCCCGCAGATGATAGCCTTTGTCGTAGATGTCTTCCCCATTCATATAGATATGGCCGGACGTTGCCTTCAGCAATCCATTGAGATGCTGAATCAACGTAGACTTGCCGGAACCGGTATGTCCGATAAGTCCAACAAATTCTCCCTTTGCAATCTGCAGATTAATATCATACAGCGCCTGAACCTGATAAGCCGTTCCCTCGCTGTAAACATAATCCACATGGTCTAAGACAATCCCCTCCGTCATTGCCTTATGAACATCAACCGGAGGATTCTTTTTATTCAAAATGCTTTGGTATACTTCACTTGCCAGTTTCTTTTTCAAGGTATTTTGCGCGTAGATATGCATATCTGCACGGTGGATAACCGGCATCAGTGCCTCAATCAGTTCCTCTTTTGTCAGAATTCCTGCCGGAATATCCAGCCCGTCCTTTCTCAGATTATCTGCAAGCAAAGTTACAGGCGGAACATCCAGACAATAGTTTTTCAATTCATCCACACGGGAAAAAATCTGTCCCGGTGCCCCCTCCATAACAATTTTTCCATGATCCATGACATAGACGCAGTCGGCATCGATGACCTCTTCCATATAATGCGTAATCCAGATGATGGTAACGCCCTTTTTGCGGTTCAGCTCCCGTGCCGTTCTTAGCACCTCCTGCCGTCCGCGCGGATCCAGCATTGCCGTTGGTTCATCAAATACAATACATTTCGGCTCCATCGCCACAATACCTGCAATCGCCACCCGCTGCTTCTGTCCGCCGGATAATTTATTCGGCGAATGCAGCCGGTAGTGGCTCATCCCGACTGCCTGAAGGCTTAGTGCCACCCGTTCCTTAATCTCCTCCGTCGGGACACCCAGATTCTCCGGTCCGAAGGCAACATCTTCCTCCACAACACTGGCGATAATCTGGTTATCCGGATTCTGAAAGACAATGCCCGCGCTCTGGCGTATAGGAATCGCGTTGTCTTCCTCGGACACATCCATGCCATCCACCCATATACTGCCCTCGGTCGGCATCAAAAGCGCATTGATATGCTTCGCAAGCGTTGATTTTCCTGAGCCATTATGCCCTATGATGGCAATAAACTGCCCCGGACGGACATCCAGATCCACATGATCCAGCGCGGTCGCAATCGCTTCTACGTTATTCTCTTCATCCCTGCGGATAAATTCATATACCAATCCGCTTGCCTTTACAATACCCATGCGTCACCCAGTCCTTTTCTATCTATTCATCCCAGCTTAAGCGGTGAAGCTCTCCTTCAAGCTTCATATGGTCAAACCGGTTCTGCCGCAATGCCTCATACAACACAATTGCAACGGAATTGGATAAATTCAGGGAGCGTGTCTCTCCAATCATCGGAATACGCACACAGGTATCCGGATTCTCCTTTAAAATCTCCTCCGGAATGCCTGCGCTCTCCTTGCCAAACATGATATAACAATCCGGTTCATAGGAGACATCCGAATACACATGCCTCCCCTTGGTGGTCGCATAATAGACCTTTGCCTGTGGATTTCTCGTGCAAAAATCCTCCCAGTTCACATAGGTGGTCACATCAAGTTCCTGCCAGTAATCCATTCCTGCCCGCTTTAGTGCCTTCTCGCTCAGCGAAAATCCCAGCGGCTCAATCAGATGCAGGCGTGTTCCGGTTGCCACACAGGTTCGCCCGATATTACCGGTATTGGCCGGAATCTCCGGTTCATATAATACAATATTTAAATTTGCCATGCTATTGTCCTTCCTGATTCTAAATACTGCCAAAAAACAGGAAAAAGCACCGGCGACACCCTACATCGCAACAGTGCTCTCTCCCATCGGCCACTATCTGGCGCGCAATTCCGTAATAAATTCCTCGATACGCCCCAGTGCAATTTTCAGATTCTCCAGTGAATACGCATAGGAGATACGGATGAACCCCTCTCCCGAATCACCAAATGCGGTTCCCGGTACCACCGCTACCTTCTTGGCCTTTAGCAGCTCGGTCGCAAATTCATCCGAGGTCATCCCGAATTCCTTGATGCACGGGAAGATATAGAATGCACCAAACGGCTCAAAGCACTCCAGCCCCATCTCCCGGAACCGCTTCAGCAGATACTTGCGCCTTACATTGTATTCATCGCGCATATGTGCAACATCACTGTCACCATTCTTCATTGCCTCCACAGCTGCATACTGGCTGGTCGTAGGCGCACACATAATTGCAAACTGGTGTATTTTCAACATCTGCTGGATAATCTTCTGCGGTCCGCAGGCATATCCCAATCTCCATCCGGTCATGGCGTGTGATTTGGAAAAACCGTTAATCACGATGGTTCTCTCCCACATCCCCGGAAGCGATGCGATGGATACATGTTTCTCAAGATATGTAAGCTCCGAGTAAATCTCATCACTCAGCACAAAAAGGTCATGGCGGATTACAACCTCCGCAATCGCCTCGAGATCCTTCTTCTCCATGATGGCACCAGTCGGATTATTCGGGAACGGAAGCACTAACAGCTTGGTCTTATCCGTGATTGCTGCCTCCAACTGCTCTGCGGTAAGTCGGAATTCATTCTCCGCCTTGAGCTCGATGACAACCGGCTTACCATTGGCGAGCACGGCGCACGGCAGATACGATACATAGCTCGGCTGCGGAATCAAAACCTCATCTCCCGGATCCAGCATGGCACGCATCGCTATATCGATTGCCTCACTTCCACCGACGGTAACGAGTATCTCATCGGACGGATCATAGGTAAGTTCATATCTTCTCTTAAGGAAATTGGCAATCTCTACCTTCAGTTCCTTCAGTCCTGCATTGGAGGTATAGAAGGTCTTACCCATCTCAAGGGAATGAATGCCTTCATCCCTGATATGCCACGGAGTATCAAAATCCGGCTCTCCGACTCCCAGGGAAATCGCGTCCTTCATCTCACTGACAATATCGAAAAACTTACGGATTCCGGACGGCTGTATTGTCACTATTGTTTTTGATAAAGGGTCTCTCATTATACCATCATAATCCTTTCGTCTTTTGCCGGAACTGCCATGACAGTGCCGTGATCTTTGTATTTTTTCAGAATAAAATTGGTCTTTGTGCTCAGCACGGTATCAATGGTCGACAATTTGTCCGATACGAACTGGGATACCTCGCGAAGGGTTTTTCCTTCAACGGTAACCATAAAATCAAAGCCGCCGGAAATCAAAAATACGGAATTCACCTCCGGATAACGGTAAATTCTCTCTGCCACCTTGTCAAAGCCCATATCTCTCTGCGGAGTTACGCGCACTTCAATCAATGCGGTGACCTTCTCGATTCCCGCCTTATCCCAGTCAATCAGTGTCGGATATCCACAGATAATGTGTTCCTCCTGCATGGCTTCCAGTTCATTCATTACCGCTGCTTCATCCACGCCAAGAACAATTGCAAGCTCACTGAGATCAATCTTGCTGTTTTTCTCTATAAAGGTTAAAATTTTTTCTCTCATAATACGCTTCCTTTCTTATATAAGTATTTTGTGTATCTCATCCATCTGCGCAGTCTCCAGAAATCTCCGCTCCTCCCCCTGCAGAAGAACACGGTCATTACTGTCCGTTGCCTTGCCAATAATTACAGCCGGAATTCCCTGTTCCTGCAGCGCGCGTACCACTGAAGTGCCATTTTCCGCCGCCATCAGCATACAGCCGCCTGACAGGAGCTTATACGGATTGATATCAAAAAATTCACAAATTTCCACTGTTTCCTGCCGGATTGGAATCTTCTTCAAGTCAACCTCAAGTCCGACACCAGCACATTCTGCCATCTCCCAGAGTGCTCCGAATATACCGCCCTCTGACACATCATGCATTGCACTGATGCCAGACTTAACGGCGACTGCAGCCTCCGACCATACCGGCAGATATACTTCCAATTGCTTCGCCCTGTCAATAAAAGGATGTGAAAAATGTTCACAAAGTTCCGTCTCCCGCTGATTAGCAAGAATTACCGTTCCCTCCAGCGCAATCCATTTTGTTGCGACGATATCCATCCCCGGCTTCAGACAGGATGTGGACACCGGTCCACCGGTTGCTGCCCTTCCCACCCCGGTCACGGTAATAACCGGCTGTGTGACAGCTCTTGTCACTTCGGTATGTCCGCCCATGACCTGAACATCTGCCTGCTGACATACCTCATCAATCTGTTTTATAAACTTTCGCAATTCATCCTCATTCGTCGAAGTCGGAAGCAGAAGACTTACCATAACACCAATCGGTTCTGCCCCGGAGCTTGCCAGATTATTCAGTGATGTAATCACGGCATAGCGTCCAAACTGTTCGCAGGTTATGGCAACCGAATCCGTTGATAATACAATCACATCATCTCCATTTGCAGAAAAAGCAGCGCAATCCTCACCAATTCCGGCGCCTGTCATAACCTCTGCCCGTCTGGTATGCAGTTGTCTTAGTACCGACCGGTTTAAAACCGATTGTGATAATTTTCCCCTCTTCATCCTTCCTCCTGTAACAGGGAGACATCTCCCTATATACGGTTAAGGCTGCCCTATGGACAGCCTGTTTATCATGTAACTGTTTCGTTCCTTCACAGTTACTTTATTAATTATTGTGTAGATGCCGCTGTATCCGACGGTGTATTCTCTGTATTCGACGATGACGTCGGCTCCGTTGGTTCGGTCGTTGCAGGCGGTGTCACCGGCTCTGTCGATGTCGTTGGTTCAGTCGGAGTCACCGGTTCGGTCGGAGTTACCGGGGTTGTCGGCTCCGTTGGAGCGGCCGGTGTAGCCGGAGTCTCCGGTACTACCGGATTGGCAAATCCCTGTACTGCTGCCTTAATCGCAGCCTCATCATTCGTCGGAATCAGCGCATTCAGGGTGGCTAACTGCTCTTCTGTTGCCCCTGCCGTTCCGATGTTGATAATCTTCTTGCCGGCAGAATAATAACTGGTGTTAAACACCTCTCTGCTCTGTTCTACGCCATCCACTCTTACCACCTTCCACAAACGGGAATTGGTCTGCAGATGTGCTCCCTGCACTACATGCCAGTATCCAACCGGCTGCGCGGCATCGAGATTAAACTGATAGGTAGGAGGCTCCTGCGATAATACCTCACTTACAAATTCAATGGTACGGTTTTCCGGTCTGGTCTCAACACCATAGATATTAAAGGTAATTTTTCCTCCCCTGCAATATCCCTCAATGTAAATCGGGGTATCCATGCTATTGACAAACCGCAAATCCTTGTAGGTGCCTGCAATTGCAGCATCCTCGGATGGCTCCACATAACTTACCAGCATGGAGTGATTATATCTCATGGTAACATCTAATTCTGCTCTAATCACGGCATTATATAAAGTGGTTGCCACCTGACAGATACCACCGCCAAAGGACTCAATGACCATACCATTGGAATATGCACTCGCAAGCTCATATCCATTCTCCGGAGTAAACGGACTAATTGTAGCATGCACCGACACTTCCTCTCCCGGATAAACTGTCAATCCATTGAGTTTGGAACATCCGTTGCTTACATTCTGTCCTCTGCCCGTTGAAGAGGAGCCGAAATCTGTTGTACATGTTCCCAGCAGATTTTTCACCTGTGACAATTCTTCCCGGGTGCCCCGCGGTTCAATCTCATCAATCACCAGCGGAATGGTATTGTTCTGTCCATCCCATTCATTGATAAGGAAATCGTCAATCGCATACACGGAATCAACCACATTGACCTCGTAGCCAGTCTGTCCTTCAACAAATGTAAACTGTCCGCCCTCCAGTGCAAGCCGGTTGTCCTTCATCTCAACACTTAAGACATCCGAGTGTTCATAAATATATAATGCGGTTGCCTGCTTATCAATATTTAAATCCATATCCAGAACCATGTCAGCCGTCTGCAAATCACAGGTATCCTTATAACGGTTAATCAGACTGCCGGAATGCGCAATCGTAAGTGCATATGCAATATCTTCACTGACATCCACAGATACTCCCATATCAGCCGCAGTAATCTCAATACTGCCATTCGAACCCTCTAAGGTAAAGGTGGTTCCCATAATGCTGTCAACATAGGCATCCACTGCTGCCTGTGCCTCCGAATCGGTCATCCCTCCTACATCTATGCTGCCGATATAGATTCCATCTGCAATTTTCTGCTCTTCTGCCGTATCAGCCTTGACGGTGTCTGCTCCCGCTAACACGGTGCCGCCAACCAGAAAAGCGCCCGCTGCCAACAATAGCTTTGTCATCTTTCCCATAATCAACCTCATATATTCAACTATCTTGTTATCCGATTATTTATTTTAGCATAAAACTATGTGTTTGCAAGAATGAATATGAACGAAAGTCTACATAAAGACATAAATTTTTTTGACAAATCCATGCACACTTACTAAATTTCGTTATACAAACAGTCCCGCCAGCACAGTTGTAACCAAAAGCACCACTGCCAGAATAATTACTACTACTGCAACCCATCTCTTCCTTTTTGAGTTATTAAAATTATACATATGTATTCACCTCTCTGTAAAAATCGTTTATAATAGAAAAATCAAATCATCAGACAAGAAAGGAATTTTGTACCAATGATTCCAGTATTTACTATATGCGTTATTATTCTTATGATTATCTTCACCGTTGGAAGAGTTCGCAATACCCATGCACAGCAACAGGTGCAGGATGACTTCTGGGAACGCGAACGTCAGGCTAACTATACCCGCAAACAGGATATCAGTCAATTGGATTATATTACCATACCTCTGGAAAAATTTCCACTCGACCTTGGTACAGAAGCCGAGCATACCATTCAGGAGCTTGCCGATAAAAAAATTCTGAATCTGACCGGTTATACAAATACCGACTTAAAATTAACCTACGGACAGGCCAACTTCAGTGTGCTCAGCGAATGCGATGACAATTTCACCCGTCTGGTTCCTGCTCTGTCGCAATACTCCCACGAGCTGTTGGAGGCCGGAAGGGAGGCCGATGCCATGAAGGTTCTCCAATTCGGTGTCTCCATCCACGCGGATTCCTCCGACATCTATACCGGGCTTGCGCAGCTCTATCAGGCGCAACACAACACTGCCGGTATCGAGGAGCTGATACAATCTGCCAAAGAACTACATTCCATGACCAGAGATTCCCTTGTGCGCAAATTAGAGAACTATCTGCCAAAGGAAGAATAATAAAAATCCATCAGCCGGGACGCTTCGCTTCTCGTAAGCGTCTCCCAGCAAATCTCATCCTCTATCTGATGTTCCCTGCGATATTCCCGAATCTGTTTAATCTGATGCAGTGTCGCCGGAGTCTGCCGTTTGGCTTTGTATTCCAGTTTTTTTTGCACAAACAGTTCCGTCTGCTCCTCCCCTGCCAGCTTCTTCAACTGCTCAAACACCCGCATCGTCTCAATTGCATCATCCAGTGCTCTGTGCGCATTCTGCCTTGGTATATCAAAAAATGTGCACAGGGCTTCCAATTTCTTCGGCTGCTCCTTCGGCAGCAGCGCGCGCGCAATTTTTAAGGTATCGCATGCACTTACTTCCAGACTTCTCCTGTGATTGACCGCCCACTGTTGGATAAAACTGTAATCAAACCGGATATTATGACCGACAATCACATCCTCTCCCATGAATGCAAGAAGCTGCCCGAGCGCTTCATCTGTGTCAAGCCCGGTTGCTGCCATCTCATCCGTGATACCCGTCAATTCTGTAATCCTCTCCGGAATCGCAACGTGAGGATTCACCAGACAGGAATAGGTCTCCCGCTGCAGTCCACCCCGCACGCGGACGGCGCCAATCTCTATAATTCTGTCCTTTTTGGCAGATAAACCCGTCATCTCAAGGTCTATCACCGTATAATCGTCCATCTGTACCTCCTCCGGGCTCATGTAGCAGTTCAGCACGCGCCATTCGCAATCCCGCCCTTCGGGCTTCAAAGCTTGGTTATGGCTGAACTGTTACTTAAAAATTCATATACTCCACATATCGTTCCATAAAGTCTGCATCATCCGCCAGAACAATCTCTCTGGCAAGCTCCCTGATTCGGGACATTTCCGGCTCCGCCTGTTCCAATTCGCTTAAAAAACGGACCGCCCCCTTCAAAGCAGAATTGCCGACCGCTTCCATCTGTCCCTGATATTCCCTCGGAAGAAGCCCCACGATTCCGGCATCCGTTGTATCGATATAATATCCCATTCCGCCTGCCAGATATATGTGTCTGATCTGTCCGATTTCCATTCCTGCGCGGCAGAGAAGAATCTCTATGCCTGCGCGAATTGCTCCCTTTGCCATCTGAATATCCCGGATATCATCCTGTGTCAGAAATGCGATTTTTTCCCTGCCGCCTTCCTCATTGACGACCACCGGATATCCCTTTTCAAAATAAGGCGGCTGTAAAGTGCCATGTTCATCTATAATATGCGCCGCAAGGCATTCGCGAAGAACCTTCATAATGCCGGCGGCATGTACATAGACGGCAACATCACTTGCTTCAAATGCCGGTCCTGCTGCAGCAGAGGTGACAAGCAGCTTACTCCCCGTCCACAGTGCCATCTCCCCGTTCGTTCCAAGGTCTAAAAGCAGCGCAGGCTCTCTCTTTTTCACGAAATCCAGTGTATATAAACCGCTGACAATATCTCCCCCGACAAAGGCAGATATCCCCGGAAGAACCATTGCCTCACATTGGATTCTGCGCTCTGTGCCAAATTCCCAGTGCAGCCTCTGCAAGTCCAGTGACACTGGGGAAAACGGAGCTGCCGCAAGCCCTTCGCAGGAAAAACCGCACAATATATGTCCCATTGTGGTATTAGCTGCAATTGCAGCGCGGCACACCACCGGTTCGCTGTCCGTCACTTCCGTCTGCGGCGCAAGAATTTCATCCACCAGTTCTTCCATGGACTCCAGCAACCGCTTCATAATAAGCTCCCGAAGTTCATCCGCATGTCCTTCATTTGCCATCTGAATACGGCTCATCACATCCGCTCCCATCTTCCGCTGTGGGTTAACAAAGGAACGGACACATTTTTTCCCATAACCATACGCCATAAGTGCCACTGTCGTGGTTCCGATATCAATTGCGATGGATATCGTATTCTGCTTCCGCAGAGCCTCCTCCCCCGGCAGTATTTCCTCCTGCGCCATGACTGTATGGAACTGTATCGTATTTTTCAGCTTCACCTCATAGGTCCCCGGAAGACGAAATTGGCAGGATTTTACCCTGCCAATTCTATCTACCTCTACCGCACATCCCCCGCAGGTTCCGCGACCATTACAAGGTCTGTCCAGTATGATATTGTTCTGCTCCAATGCCTGATATAAGGTCTGTCCCTTTGCAATCGTTACTCTCATAGACCACTCTATTCGTCAAACTCCATTGTGACGAAAAAACCTTTCTCTGTTTCTTTGACATCCACAACATCTCCCTCTCGGGACTCCAGCCGCTCACTGACTGCATAATTTCCCGACATGGCAATCGCATGCTCGATGGTGTAATAGTAGGAGGTCGGGAGCTTGCTCTCCGTAATCTTCAGATGGTCGCCAACCTTGGTAAGACCGGGACGCTCCATCTTAAATTCCATTCTCCGCATAATTCTCCGTCATCTCCTCTTCTTAAGGTTCCCTCACATCTACATCAATCACATCATTCTGTGTAAACTGCTTCTCGGATTTGTTGGCTCTGTTAATCACCCACAGATTCGCTACACCATTGAAAATAAGTGCAATTCCGATTACAACAGCAATCCAGTTCCAGACAAGCATCTTGTTCAGAATCAAAAGAATCCCCAACAGAATACCGATTACGGACAAAATCACGGCAACCCACCAGTAATTGTATCTGCGCTTCTTCATGTCAAAAGCTTCCTTCAGTGACCGTCCGCTGTGTACCAGCAGCAAGACTCCGAAAATTACAGATATCCACGCAAGCACCTGCTCCGGTAAAAAAATTGCCCACATACCAACAACCATAATCAGAATACCGGCTGCCAGTGCAACCATATTGCCGCCATCCTTCGGTCTTAAGATAAAGCCCGCAATCTGCACAAATCCGATACAGATGACAATAATCGCAAGGAACATCACAAAGGCTTCCATTGCATTCTCTTTCCAAACCATGATGGCAATGCCGAGCAGAATGCTCAACAGCGATGTCAAAATAAAATCTGCGCGAATCTTCTTCAAAAACTGTCTCATATGCATCCCTCCTATGAAGTAAGTGTATTATCCTCATTGACCATATCGATTAATGTCTGCAGTTCTGCACCTTCCACCGGTGCCGGACCATGAAGAACATGTCTGCCCTCTGCCAGAACTTCACCAAGCTGCAATCCCTGCTGTGACCTCTCAACGGTAAAATAGCGGCCTGCTTTGTCTGCTTTTTTCCATGAAATATACACACGCTCGCAGGAATTGACATTCATATCCCTTGCCGGCATATCGACACGAATCATAAGCAGTTCATCGGAAATCGTCATCGGCATGACGGAAAAATCTTCCTCCAAAAATCCATACAGACGCTTTTGCTGGTAGGATTCCTCATACAGTGTATCAATATAACCTTCTTTGTCCGCACAAAGTGTATTCACAAATTCTTCCCCCAGTTCAAACAGCTTCTTCGGGAAGAAACGGTACTCGAACTGATTGCGCTCAAACAAGACATATTCCTTCGGTGACAGCTTTAACATCTGCGGCTTCGGGATCTTCTTCTGCACCTCTTCTACCTCATCAATCCGCTTAATCAGTTCATTCTTAAAAATCAGATTGTTGGTAAATGGATTGATTACAATGCCATCGCACTGCTGCTCGCCCTTCATCACCAGCTTATTGGCTGCCATAAACGGCATATTCATAATCGCCGGAGACTTCGGCTGCGCCGGAATCTGTCCTTTGGAGGTGTAGATTGGCAGAAAAAGCTGTCCGTTCTGATTGCGGATGAAACACGGAATTGGTTTCTTCTCCTCATTCACAGTGGCAGGAACCAGAATACGGCAGTCATGGATATGCTTCACAAGCGCATTCAATGCGTCTACATTCTGCTCTTTCGCATAATTGACAAGCAATGCCTCCAGTTCATCATTCACTACGTCAATTGTCATATTCGGATCCAATGGCTGCTCCGGTGTTACAGTATTATTATCACTCATGAAATAACCTCTCTATCGTATATATTTTCTTAGCAATTTTATCTAGTATAGCATATCTTTTTTCAAAAAAAAACCCAAAGCATCAAATCTAACGCTTGGGTAATACATTTCTTATGGTTGGGAGACATTTTCTCTCTGCGAAATCTCTCCGGACTGTAACATTCTGATAAATTCTGCATCTCTTGTCAGCCACGGCTCATCCGCAATCCTCTGATTGGCAGCAATAATCTCGTCAAACTGCGCCCATGTCAGATGATATCCCTTGTCAATTTCACTCTCTGTCATCTCACACGCACAATGCTCCTTCTCTATCTCACAGAAGAAAAAATAAGAATGACAGATATATTTTTTGTCCTTTTCAAAACGGTCGCGCCGCAGTTCTAAAATCTCTCCAATCGGACGAATGGTATCCGTTCTTACAATCAGCCCCGCTTCCTCGCGCACTTCCCTTGCAAGCGCCTGCGTAAGCGTCTCTCCCCGGTCAACTCCGCCACCGAGAATCTTGTATTCGCCCCTGCTTCCCTGCTGCATTGCAATTCTTCCATTCTGCAGAATCACCGCGCGGACAGAGTGTTTTTCCACCGTTCCCGTACAATCCCCGTAATCCTTCGCATCAAAAACCTTCAACAATTCCATCTTCCGTGCCTCTTATGCCATCTACATTTTTGTAGAGTATATCATACCATAACTGCTCTTTTGCGCGCAAGGGGACTGTAAAAGCTACGATTGAAAAATATAGCCGCGAATGCTACAATTATACGAAAATAGGCAATACATGATAAAATGCGAACAAAACGAAGAAACGGAGCACATATATGATTCTGACCATTGATATTGGAAATACCAACATTGTAATAGGCTGTATGAATGAACAGACGGATGAAGTAATTTTTGAGGAACGCATCTATACGGACACGAAAAAGACTTCCCTCGAATATGCAATTACATTCAAAACCCTGCTGGACATTCATAGTCTGCTTCCATCCGATTTCAACGGAGGAATTGTATCCTCTTCTGTCCCTCCTGTCACAGAGAATGTTAAAAAAGCTGCCGAACAGCTTTTGCAGTGTTCCATGCTGGAGGTAAAACCGGGCATCAAATCCGGCGTGGATATCAAGCTGGATGATCCGGGCCAGCTCGGTGCAGACCTGCTGGTCGGTGCAGTTGCCGGACTTGCAGAATACGGCGCTCCGCTCATCCTGATTGACATGGGAACCGCAACCACAATTTCCGTCATCAATGATAAGCGGCGTTTTCTCGGCGGTATGATTATGCCGGGAATCCGTGTTTCCTTAGACGGACTGTCCTCACGCGCTGCCCATCTGCCACAGATTGCCCTCGAAAAGCCGCGCAAGCTGATTGGAAGCACGACCGTTGATTCCATGCAGAGCGGTATTCTCTACGGTCACGCCTCCTGCATCGATGGCATGGTAGAACGTATCTGGGAAGACCTTGGCTATCAGACTCCTGTCATCGCCACCGGTGGACTTGCCTCCAAGGTCATCCCTTGCTGCAAAAAAGAGATTATCGTGGATGACCAGTTACTGCTGAAGGGACTGCTGATTATATATAAGAAGAATCAAAGATGAATATAACTGCACTTAAATTTCTTGCTCTCTGTTTCTTTTATATCACTTTATATCCTCAAAAACAGTGCAGCCTCTGCGTCCCGTTTCCTTAGTATAATAAAGTGCCTGATCTGCATTACGGTACAACATTTCATGATAACCTCTATCTGAAAAAGTAACACCTGCACTGATTGAAAATTCCGGCAATCCATCTACTCCTGATGTAGTCAGCACATTGACAGCCTCTATAAGCTGCTTCACGTAATCTGCCTGTTCCAGTGTAAGGCGGTTCATAATGATAGCAAATTCATCTCCACCCAGACGGAAAAGCCTGCCTGACAAGCCAATCTTCCTGTTCAGAACAGAGACCAGACAAGACAGAACCGCATCTCCCACATCATGTCCGTAGGTGTCATTAATGGTTTTAAACTTATCAATATCCAACAGCACAAATGCAAATGGCTCTTCTGAATTCTCCAGTATTTCTGTAGCCCTGTTAAATGCCGTCCGGCTCAGCGTCCCGGTCAGTTCGTCATGTTCAATCTTGTACTGCATCTTTTCTTCTCTTTGCTTTTGCTCTGTAATATTCAGAACAGCAAACACCACTTTTTCCAGCTTACCGTTGCAATCCCATTTTGCCGGAGCGAGTATAATCCTTTCCCATTCAGCCTGTTTGCCCTGATGCTCACAAAAGAGTACCCTCGTATCCCGGAACCGCTGCTCCATTGTATCCAGACACATAAACTCACAGACATTTTCTCTGTATTCCTCATCCACCATATTGGTACAGTACAGCTCCAAAAGATTCGTGTACAACAGTACATCACCCGGGATATATTGCTTCATGGCATATCTTAACTTTAGTATACTCAAAAACACTTGTTAATACAAGAATTTGATGCCAAAACATTTCCATCCAAAATTTAGGTTTTGCTCCATAATTCAGATGGAAAAGTTTCCTCCCATCCAGACACATAATCTCAACAACTTCAAATTTCTACATGTGCATTGCAGTTTTTCTGACCAATTGTGTGATACATTCAATATGGCTTGTCATCGGAAAGCAGTCAAATGGCGTACACTCCCTGACCTGGTATCCATGTGCGGTCAGGTACTTTAAATCACGCGCCAGCGTATCCGGTCCGCAGGACACATAGACCACCTTTTTCGGGGCAAGGCGAATGACAGACGACAAAAACGCCTCGTCGCTTCCTGTCCGCGGCGGGTCCATAATCACAACATCTGCTTTTTCCCGGCGCTCGGCCATCTCCGTCATGAATTTTCCGGCGTCCGCATGAACAAAGCGGATATTCTGAATCTGATTGCGCTTTGCATTCGCGATTGCGTCACGGATTGCATCCTGATTCAGTTCCACTCCGATGACCTGTTTTGCCTTTTGGGCGGCGATCAGACCGATGGTTCCTGTTCCGCAATAGGCATCAATCACGGTTTCTTTGCCGGACAATCCTGCACATTCGATGGCTTTTTGATAGAGCAGCTCGGTCTGCTTCGGATTAACCTGATAGAAGGAAGCCGGCGAGATGCGGAAGGTACAGCCACATAGCCTGTCCTCAATATATCCCTTACCATAGATGGTGATATTGCGCTCCCCGAGCACCATGCTGGTCTTCTTGTCATTCACATTCAGAACCACGGTGCTGATATTCGGAAATTTGGTGCGCAGAGCTTTCACAAAATTGTTCTTCGACGGAAAAATCGGCGAGCCCAGCACAAGTACCACCATGATTTCTCCGGTCGCATAGCCCTTGCGCACCAGCACATGGCGAAGCAGACCATAACCGGTATCCTCATCGTAGGTCTTGATGCGGAAAGAGCGCAGCATCCCCTTGATTTCGCGGATGATTGCATCTGCCTCCTCGTCCTCAATCCGGCAGTTTTCAATATCGACAACCTCGTGGGTATTTTTCCGGTAACAGCCAGCTATAATTTTGCCCTGCCGGGTGCAGTCAAAAGCGGCATGAACCTTATGCCGGTAATGATAAGGGTCCTCCATTCCGACAATCGGAGCAACCTTGCAAAATGGCTGCAGCAGCTTCTTCATATAGCTTTGCTTTTTGGCAAGCTGCTCCGCATACGACAGCTGCTGGTAATCACAGCCACCGCATTTTTTTGCATATGGACAAGCATTATTATCCTTTGATTTTTTCTGTTGCTTTCTAGTTATCTCCGTCATCATGATCTCCCTCCGGCAGCATCCATTCATTCGCCCGCTTGCGGAAATCCTCTGCCTGCCTGCGATACGCCTCAATTTTCTCTGCATCTGCACCGAAATTACCTCTTGCCGATTGCGGTATGGAATCCAGTGCTGCCTGTTTTTCGTCTGCCCATCTGTCATAGCACTCTGCCAATGCCGCAAGCGGGATTCCCCCGCCCGCATCGATATCGAGCGCCGGAGTCACCTCATGCGCCGCATTGTAGTACCACAGGGCTGCCTCCTCATAATCTTTTTTTGACAGATAGTATGCTCCAAGCTCACAGCAGATTTCACTGCAGCCATGAATCGCAACATTTTTGAGAGCAATGGAGAAAAATTTGTCGGTTGCTCCCTGTATCCGGTAGTGATGCGCCAGAACACAGGTCGGCTCCTCACTCGGCTCCTGCTGGTATAAGCCCTCGAAAAACGGTGCTGCTTCTGCGAAATCCTCATCCGTTCCACATTTTAACAACTCCTTGGCGTACATGGTCGTAATGGACTTCGGCAAAAAGCCGTTTTTAGCATAGGCATGCTGAAAAATGGAAAAATCCCGCTTACCATGCATACTGTCCGGCATATGCAGAATCTCAATGTCACTGTCATACACCACAGGATCCAGCCGAACCGTCTCATGCACCGGATTAATCCAGGTAAAAGTACGGAGTCTGCGGAATAATTTTGGTCTGGCTTCCGAAGCAGCATTCTGCACCGTATTATACTGGGCCGGAGTGATATATTTCATTGTGACAATCTCAATCTCCGGAAGCAATGCCGTCTTGAGCATCATAAATCGCTTGCGGTTGAAATCATCCAGATACTCGTCCGCGTCCGGTGCATAGATATATTCCTTCGTTGCCTTGGAAAAAGAAAAATTGCGGGCTGCCGCAAAGTCCTCACACCAGGAAAAATCATACACCTGCTCCGTGTACTGTCTGGCAATCTCCTTGGTCCGGTCAGTCGATCCGGTATCCACAATAATGATTTCATCCATCAGGTCTTTCAGGCAATCCAGACAGCGGGACAAAATTTTTTCTTCGTTTTTTACAATCATACATAGACTTATCGTTACCATATCCGCTCCCCCTATTATGTAACAGTTCAGCCCGCGCCATTCGCAATCTCGCCCTTCGGGCTTCAAAGCTTGCTCACGCAAGCGGATTGCTCATAATCGGGCGCTCCGCTCATAACCAACCCGATGTGCTCATTCATGCAAGCATGATTCGCCCACAAGGTTGGTTATGGCTGAACTGTTGTTTTATATTTTACTACAAGAAATGTTTTTTTCCTATCAAAATTATGTTAAACTATGGGGAATGTATAAGTTATGCAAAGGAAAAATTCGTCAGACAGGATACCATCATGAAACAACCAGATTCTTTTTTACAGAAGACGCCGATCGTCTGGATTGGCGCACTGATATGCTGCGCATTATGGGGAAGTGCGTTCCCCTGTATCAAACTCGGCTATGAATGGATGCAGATAGCTTCCGGCGATACCGCTTCGCAAATATTATATGCAGGTTTAAGATTTACTCTCGCTGGTATTCTGACCATACTGATTGGGAGTGTGGCGCAGCGTAGGATACTTTTTCCGACTGTATCGGCAATGCCGCGCGTGCTGTGGCTGTGTATGCTTCAGACTGTGGCACAATATCTGTTCTTCTATATCGGGCTTGCCCACACAACCGGAGTGAAGGCTTCCATCATCGAAGGCATGAATGTGTTTGTCGCAGTGCTTGTCGCCGCCCTGCTCTTTCATCAGGAAAAACTCACACTCCGCAAGCTGTTGGGATGTGTGATTGGTTTTCTCGGAGTTGTGTGTGTCAACCTAAACGGATTGAGTCTCGACGCACCAGTCCACTGGAACGGTGAGTTCTTCATCTTCCTCTCAACCGTGGCCTATGCTTTTTCCTCTGTCTACATGAAAAAGTATTCCAAAGACCACAATCCCGTTATGTTGAGCGGATACCAGTTTCTGCTGGGCGGCATCATCATGAGCGCGTGCGGCCTGCTGGCCGGAGGACAGCTGCACAGCTTCAGCGGGCGTTCCATTGCCATGCTGTTCTGGCTTGCCACCGTATCGGCCGTGGCATACTCGATATGGAGCATTCTGCTCAAATACAATCCGGTATCCAAGGTTGCCGTATTCGGATTTATGAATCCGGTCTTTGGCTTTCTGCTTTCGTCTATATTATTAAATGAAGATACAACTATCAGTTTTATTACAATCGGCTCACTCATCCTCGTATGTGCCGGAATATTTATTGTAAATAAACCTGACAAAACCACACCGCAGTAAAAGGAGCATATTCTATGGACAATCAGACAATCGTTACATTAAAGAAAGGCGAAGGACGCACGCTCAAGGCCGGCGGACTTTGGATTTATGACAACGAAATCGACACCATCACCGGTACTTTTAAGAACGGAAGCATTGTTACCGTTCACGATTTCGACGGTTACCCGATGGGACGCGGCTTTATCAATCAGAATTCCAAAATCCGCATACGTCTTCTCACCCGCCATGCAAATCAGGAAATCGACAGGGTTTTTATTAAATTACGAGTTAAAACTGCATGGGAATACCGTAAATCTGTGATGTACGGCGGCAACGACACCATACTCGACAAAGATAGCGTTCCAATCGGAACCGGCACCACAAATCGCCCGGATTTGAACTGCTGCCGCATTATTTTCGGTGAAGCAGACTGGTTACCGGGTCTAGTTGTGGATAAATATAGTGACATTCTCGTCGTTGAATCACTCGCTCTCGGCATCGATTTGCTGAAGCCGATGATTATTGAATGTCTAATCGAAATATTAAAAGAAGATGATATTATTATCCGCGGCGTTTATGAGCGTTCCGATGCACCTGTCCGGAAAAAGGAGGGGCTGGCACCGTATAAGGGTTCCCTATACGGCGGTGATTTTGACACCAATGTGGAGATTGTTGAGAACGGTGTCCGCTATCTGGTCGATGTTGTGAATGGTCAGAAAACCGGATTTTTCCTCGATCAGAAGTACAACCGCCTTGCCATCCAGAAACTCTGCCGCGGCAAACGCGTGCTGGATTGTTTTACCCATATGGGAACCTTCGCCTTAAATGCAGGTCTTGCCGGTGCTGCCGAAGTGACCGGACTGGACATCTCTGAATTCGCCGTAAAGCAGGCTACGGACAATGCTACGCGAAACGGGCTTGGCGATACCGTAAAATTCCGCTGTGCCAATGTACTGGATGAACTTCCGCGCCTGAACGAGGCTGGCGAAAAATATGATGTGGTCATTCTCGACCCGCCTGCATTTACCAAGTCCCGCGAAGCCACCAAAAATGCTATCAAAGGCTATCGTGAGATTAATCGGAACGGGCTGAAGCTGGTGAAGGACGGCGGATATCTCGCTACCTGCTCCTGCTCCCATTTTATGACACAGGAGCTTTTTGCCAAAACCATTGCGCAGGCTGCACAGAGCGCCCATAAGCGCTTGCGGCAGGTGGAATTCCGCACGCAGGCTCCGGATCATCCAATCCTGTGGGCAGCAGACGAAAGCTACTATCTGAAATTTTATATTTTTCAGGTAGTGGATGAAAAGTAAGGAAAAGCGAAGCGCAACCGTTCAGACCGCGCCATTACCAATAATTCACTTTGACTTTCATACAGTGACTGTATTATAATAAGGTTGTTTCTGTATCATACGCAAGACATATGCGGTTTATCCGCAAATATATACATTTCATTTAAGGAGGTTTCTATGAGTTTTGTAGAAGAGTACAAGCAGAAACTTGTTTCTGCCGATGAAGCTGTCAAGATTATCAAATCCGGTGACTGGGTTGACTATGGCTGGTGTAACGGCACCCCGGATGCTTTGGATAAGGCGCTTGCGAAGCGTACCGACGAGTTGAAGGACATCAATCTCCGTGGCGGTATTCTGTTAAAACCGCTTGCTGTATTTGAGAGAGAGGATGCCGGTGAGCATTTTACATGGAATTCATGGCATATGGGCGGATATGAGAGAAAGCTGATCTCCCGCGGATGCGCTTACTACGCACCAATCCGTTATTCCGAGCTGCCGCGCTATTACCGTGATCTGGATACCAAGGATGATGTAGCAATGTTCCAGGTAGCACCAATGGATGCTCATGGATACTTCAATTTTGGTCCGAACGCTTCCCACCTCGGAGCTGTATGTGAGACTGCAAAGCACATCATTGTCGAAGTAAATGAGAACATGCCTCGCTGTCTCGGCGGCACAGAAGTCGGTGTACATATTTCCGACGTTACTTATATTGTCGAAGGTTCAAATCCTCCGATTGCAGAGCTCGGTGCAGGCGGACCTGCTACGGATGTTGACAAGAAGGTTGCACAGCTTATCGTTGACCAGATTCCGAACGGAGCATGTCTCCAGCTTGGTATCGGCGGTATGCCAAATGCCGTTGGTTCCCTGATTGCAGAGTCCGACTTAAAGGATCTCGGTGTCCATACAGAAATGTACGTTGACGCATTTGTAGATATTGCCAAGGCAGGCAAGATTACCGGTAAGTACAAGAACATCGACCGTTACCGTCAGGCTTATGCTTTCGGTGCCGGAACCAAGAAGATGTACGATTACATGGATGAGAACCCGGCTCTTATGAGCGCACCGGTAGAATATACCAACGACATCCGCTCTATCAGCGCATTGGACAACTTCATTTCCATCAACAACTGCGTAGACCTCGATTTATTCGGACAGATCAGCTCTGAGTCTTCCGGTCTCAAGCACATCAGCGGTGCAGGCGGACAGCTTGACTTTGTACTCGGCGCATATCTCTCCAATGGCGGCAAGAGCTTTATCTGCTGTTCTTCTACCTTTACTGACAAGAACGGCCAGATGCACTCACGTATCCGCCCGACTCTGGCAGAGGGCTCTATCGTAACCGATACCCGTGCCAACACCCACTATATCGTAACCGAGTACGGTATGGTCAATGTCAAGGGCTTGTCCACCTGGCAGAAGGCAGAGGCAATCATCAGCATTGCACATCCGGATTTCCGTGATGAGCTGATTGCAGAAGCTGAGAAAATGAAAATCTGGAGACGTTCTAATAAATAATTCCGGAAACTATTATATATATGAAGAAATGTGCGGTTTTTTACCGCACATTTTTATTTGCGCAAATTTATCAAATCGGACTAAAAACACAGCAAATCTTAAGGATTTTTTATAAATCTTTCCACTTGTTTTTTTGCACATTTGCCCTTAAACTATGAGGATGTGACAAGGAGGTAAAGATGAAGAAATTATTAGATAAAATCCATGTAAAATTTTTCTCAAAAAAAGAAAAGATGATTGCTTTTTTGAATAAATATTCGCTGTTATTTCATGCGCTGCTTGCATGTGCCATCGTATTTCTGGTGGAGGCAATTTCCCGACGGGATTTCTTCTCCGCCTGTTCGTTTGTAGGGACACACACGCTTGCATACTTATATAATGCATTTATTGTGTTTTCATCCCTCACACTGGTATACCTGTTCCGCAGGAGAGCCTTCTGGCGCGTGATTATCTCCGGTTTCTGGATTATCCTCGGTGTAATCAACGGCTGTGTACTCTCAAACCGGGTAACACCATTTGGTTTTACCGATTTAAAATGTATTTCGGATCTTCTGAGCATGAAGGATTCCAACTATTTTACCGCACAGCAGGCAACACTCGCCGTAATCGGAATCTGTGCTTTTGTTGCAGCCTGCGTACTCCTATTTGTCAAGGGGCCTCGCTTTAGCGGCCGCCTTCACAAAATCGGTATTCCTCTCTGTGTACTTGCCTTCCTGATGCTTGTGCTTCCGCTTACCACGAACGTGGTACAGAGCACCCACATTGTCGAAAGCTATTTTTCCAATATTGCACAGGGCTATGAGGATTATGGTTTTGTGTACGGTTTTTCTTCCAGCGTGGTTGACCGCGGAATGAGCAAGCCTTCCGGCTACTCCGAAGAAACCATCGATTCCATCCGCGAACAGGTTGCAGACTCCGCTGAAGAAACAGCTACCACGCAGCCAAACATCATCTGCGTATTGTTAGAGTCCTTCTGTGATCCGGATGAGATTAATTTCTTGGATTACAATACTGATCCAATTCCGACCTTCCACTATCTGGAAGATAATTTTACCACCGGATACCTTACCGTTCCGGTTGTAGGAGCCGGAACTGCCAATACCGAGTTCGAGATGCTGACCGGCATGAGCATGAAATATTTTGGAACCGGCGAGTATCCGTACAAGACGATTTTGAAAAAGACCAACTGCGAGAGCATTGCTTCCGTACTTTCTTCCATCGGCTACAAGACACATGCCGTTCACAACAACGGCGGCAACTTTTACAGCCGCGTGAATGCTTTTTCCATGATGGGATTTGACTCCTTTACCAGCAAGGAGCTTATGAACATTCAGGAATATACACCGAAGGGAAACTGGGCTGCGGATAATATTCTTGTTTCCGAGACGATAAAGACTCTGACTTCTACTCCGGAGCAGCCTGATTTTACATACACCATCACCGTAAGTTCACACGGGGACTATCCTTCGGAGGTGATTATTGAAAATCCTTCATACATGGTATCCGGTGCTGCGGATGAGGCGACCACCAACCAGTGGACCTATTATGTAAATCAGCTCAATAAGGTAGATACCTTCATGGCAGATTTGATTGCCGCTGTTGAAAAATTACAGGAAGATACCATCATCGTCTTCTTCGGTGACCATCTTCCTACCATGGGACTGACCGACGAGGATATGTTATCCGGCGACATCTACAAGACCAAATACGTCACCTGGAATAATATGGGACTGCCAAAAGAGGATGCCGACCTGCACGCTTACCAGCTTCTTGCAGATACGCTGAATCGCGTGGGTATCCACGAGGGCACTATCATGAACTACCATCAGACCATGGCCAGCGCTTCCGATGATACCGAATATCTCAATGGCCTTGAACAGCTCCAGTACGATATTCTCTACGGAAACCGCTACTGCTACGACGGCGAGGATTTGTACCCTGCAACGGATATTGTGATGGGTATTGATGATGTTACATTGGACGAGATATTTGATTCCTATGATGGCTCAAAGGTCATCATCCGAGGAACCAACTTCACCAAGTGGAGCAAGGTATATGTCAATGGAGAAAAGATTCCAACCACTTTTGTGAATGCCTTTACCTTGAAGGTCAGCAAATCGAAGCTGGCAGACGGCGATACGGTGGTGGTTAACCAGTTAGGTTCCAACAATACCATCTTCCGCAGCTCCAACGAGTACACATATACAGCACCGGACCTTCCGGACACAGCCACAATGGAACCAACCAATTCCGAAAATTAAAAACAGTACTACACAAAAAAGTCCGACACGAGAGTGCCGGACTTTTTATGATTGATACAATTGTTAAACCATTTCTCCAACGGCTTTCTTCAGAACTTCTACCGCATAATCAAGCTGCGGCAATTCCAATTCATAGAACCGCCCCTCGTCTGCCATACCTGCATAGGAAGGATTAAGCGGCAGTCTTCCGAGGACTTCTACCCCCAATTCAGCCGCAACCTCGTCGATATGACTCTCTCCGAATACGGAAATCTTCCTGCCGCAGTCCGGACATTCGAGGTAACTGAAATTCTCCACAACACCAAGCACCGGAATATCCATTGCCTGTGCCATATGGTACGCCTTCTTCACAATCATCTGCACCAGTTCCTGCGGGGAAGTGACAATCACAATCCCATTGACCGGAAGTGACTGGAATACAGTAAGCGGTACATCTCCGGTTCCCGGAGGCATATCTACGAACAGATAGTCCAACTCGCCCCATACCGTCTCACTCCAGAACTGTTTGACCACACCTGCAATCACCGGTCCTCTCCAGATGACCGGTTCCTCCTCATTCTCCATCAAAAGATTGATGGACATAATCCGGATACCCTCCGGCGTCTCAAGCGGGCGCATACCACTCTCATCTCCAACCACCTGACCATGTAATCCAAACATTTTCGGAATCGAAGGTCCTGTGATATCGGCATCCAGAATACCGACCCTGTACCCTTTCTTCGCAAGCGCCGTTGCCAGCGACGACGTGACAAATGATTTTCCTACGCCGCCCTTTCCGCTGACTACTCCGATTACATGCTTAATATCAGAAGCTTCGTTCATCGCCACCTGAAAGCTCTGTTGTTTCTGCGCGCCTTGTTTACTCGGACAGCCCTCACAACTGCCGCGTTCGCAGCCTGATGCACTGCTGCATGTTTCTTTCTCTGACATTCCTTTGTCCTCCTTACAGAACATACACCTTATCTACCTTGATTACTGCAAAATGATCCTCGCCCAACTTCTGTTGAATCTTTTGGCGAATCTCATCCACAACCTGTTCATCTGATTTTGGATACTCATATGGTATAACAATATCAAAAATAATATTCGTATGTGTCTCTCCCACAACCACGCGAAAATCGTGCATGGTCAGCTTCTCATCCATATCTGATACGATTTGCTTCACCTGCTGCTTTAATTCACTGACATGAGCATCCTTCGTCACAACCGGATCCATATGAATCGTGGTCGAGCATCCAAGTTCATTGGTAAGCTTCATCTCAAGATTGTCAATGATATCGTGCAGCTTTAAGATATCGCCTTCTGCCGGAACCTCCGCATGAAGGGAGATAAATCTTCTCCCCGGGCCGTAATCATGAACCATCAGGTCATGCAGTCCAATCACATTCTCATCAAAATGAAGCACAATTTCTTCAATCTGCTGTACAAATTCCTCCTCCGGAGGCTGCCCCAGCAGAGGATTCAAGGTGTCCTTTGCCGCAGACAAACCAGCATAGAAGATAATCAGTCCGACAACCACACCGCAATATCCGTCAATCTGCAGATTTGTAAAATGTGCAACCAGAGCCGCAATCAGCACGACTGCGGTTGTCACGCAGTCACTCATACTGTCCGTTGCCACTGCCAGTACCGTGGTGGAACCAATCTTTTTTCCCACCTTGCTGTTGTAAAAAGCCATATAGCACTTCACACCGATGGATACCGCGAGAATAACAATCGCCAGCGTGCTGAATTGTGTCTCCTGCGGATGGATAATCTTCGTAACGGAGTCACGGATGAGCTCAAACGCCATGATTAAAATAGCTGCCGCAACAATCAGTCCGGATATGTACTCAATGCGCCCATGACCAAACGGATGCTTCGAATCCGGCTTCTGTCCTGCCAGCTTAAACCCAACCAGTGTAACAATGGACGAAGCAGCATCCGACAGATTGTTCACCGCATCCGCCGTAATTGCAATCGAATGACTCACAATTCCGGCAAAAAACTTGCCCGCGCACAGAAGAAGATTCAATACGATGCCGACGATGCCGCACAGCATACCGTAGGCACCGCGCCTTTTATTTTCCGGCATCTTATCAAAAGAAAAAATATGTGAAAAAATGGTTATCATAAAAACTCACCGCCTAATCCAGCACCTTAAAATGCTTAAATGGGAAATATACCAGCTCTGCCTTGCCGATAATCTGGTCTCTGGAGACATAGGTATTCTGCCAGTAACGGGAATCGTAGGAATCATTGCGGTTATCACCCATGACAAAATAGCAGTCCTCCGGCACATCAAAAACATACGGTCCGGCGCCCTTCAGCCACTCTTCCTTCAGGTAAAGCTCCTGTATCGGCTCACTCGAACCATTGAGATATACTCCACCATTACAAATCGTAACTCTGTCTCCCGGCATACCGATGATTCTCTTCACAAACTTCTGGGATTCATCATCCGGGAACCGGAAAATAACGATATCCCCTCTCTCCGGTTCGGAAAATATATAGGCTAGGCGAAATCCCAGCAAATCATCTCCCGGCATAATCGTATTCTCCATCGAGCCGGTCGGAACAGTCGCGTTGATAATGACAAAATTTTTCAAAAACAGCGCAACCAAAACCGCGCATCCCAAAGTAAATACCCAGCTTAAGGCTTCCCTGATGCCTGACCGGCGTTCTCTTTCTCTCCGCTCCCTGTTCCTCCGGCGGCTGGCACTATGATCTCCCAGCAATTCGTCATCCTCTATCAGCATGTTGAGTTCCTCAAAATCAGCTTCCAACTTATCCACATCGCGATATTGGGGATTTTTCTCCAACAAATCCGGCTCCAAATCACTGTCATCATTCAAATCTAAAATATCATCCATATCCTGTCTCATGCTAACTCCTATTCTTGTCTGTTATTTTGTAACAGTTCAGCCCGCGCCATTCGCAATCTCTATTTTGGCGAATACCACCAGTCAATAAAATCATCCTTGTAAAAAACACACTCATCCAGCCCTAAAAACGTCAGCTCTGCCGCATTAAACTGCTTCTCCATAAACTGATTGACCGACTGCGCGAAATCATCCTCAAGACACCAGATGGACTGCACCGTAATCAGCTCCGGCGACGTCCACTCATCCACAAAAGAGCCTCCAAAATCAATAATTTTATCCCATCCGTGCTTGGAATTGATAATCCGCTGCTTGATATTCTCCATCAGCACTTCCTTAAAATAGCACACCTTGGGATTGTACGAAGCAGCTTCCAGCAGCCGGACATTCCTGTGATTGCGATTCAGATTCAGCTTCAGTGCGCCGCTCTGCTCATTGGTCACAAAACAAAATACAAGCGGATCCACCGCGCTCTCCGGATACAGCCTGTAATTATTTTTATAAGGGGCTACCTTCCTGCGCGTCTGGAAATCTGCCTGTACCTCAATATATACAATTCCCGGCAGCTCCGTTACAATATATTCCTGCTTTGTGATATATGGAGCCATCAACTGGGTAAAACTCTCCCTGCTTTGCTCAAAAATCACAATATCATAATGATTCAAAAAATTCTTAAAGTCCATCGGATAGCTGTTCTTATAATACTCAAACAGCTGATGTGTCATATATGCCATCCTGACTTTTTTGCCCATAAATCCATTGACAATGGTATCTGCCGCAATCTCAACCTGCTGTTCCCGGCGATATACCTGAACAAAGACTGAGCGGTACAGCATCTGCATCTCGCACTCCGAATCCGTCAGAATCGGATGCGTCCCCTTCTGGATATACTGCGTCAGACCAATCGCATTATCGGAATAATAATTCACAATCATCTGCCCAATCAGGTCTCTTAACTGCCTTCTGTTGGCATCATCAATCACCATATTCCTTGACAGCGTAAGATGCAGAAACTTCTTCTTGACATTGAGACAAAATGCCATATTCCTAAGCCACACCGGCTTCAGGCCGACCGAATCCACATCCTCCACAACCCGAAAACCCTGCTGGTACAAAACAGATTCCCCAATCAGATGCTTATGCTGCGAATGGTACAGCAAAATATATCCTTCCAGCAGCTCCGTATCCACCAAAAGCAGTGTCACTCCCGCCACAAAAGTAAACGGGGCAGCCTTCATCTTCGGCCGGTCCAGGGTCACTTTCTGCTTATCAAAATAGATATCAATCGGAATCGGCTGGCTCATCATATAATGCTCAATACACTCAACCAGCATATTCATCGTGATATGCCTGGCATACTGCGGCAAAAGAGCCAGCGTCACTCTGGTTCCGACCAACTTGCGATTCGAGGTAATATATTCAATCTTATCCTTGCCCTTGAACCATTTTGCTGCAATCGGCTCAAGCGACTGCTTATCATCGATATTCCATGCGGTATTGATGGATTTTGCCTTTTTCGACTCAATCAGAACCGCTCTGGACACCCGAAAGCAGGAAAACAAACCAATCCCAAACTGGGAAACCGGCTCATAATCCAGTCTCTGTCTGCGGTATGCCTCGCTCGTATAATAGCAGCTTCCGATTTTGGCAACATAAAGCTCCAAATCCGCTTCATTAATACCAATCCCATTGTCCTCAACATAGAACATCCCCGTGGATGAATTATAGGAAACTACAATTCGCGGCAGATAGGAATGGCGCATGGAATTCAATGCCTGTGCCTGCTCCAATTCCAAAAATTCCGTACCCCAGCTCCATTCAAGCGCCTGTCTGGCATAACACGCATCATAAGCGTTCTGAAGCAGTTCACGCACAAAAACCTTCCATGATTCATAGAACTGTTCACCCGTAAAAATGGACACCATATTCGATTCATCAAAATTTACATTAAGGCTTTTCATAGTATTCTATTATATCACATGAAAGCCACCCAAACAACCATTCTTACGGCATCCTGCCGGAGGGCTTTGTCGTATGGGAAAATACTTTTTCCGATACAATAAAACATACGCTGCCCAACAGAACCCCGACAAGCGCCCCCAAAGCATCATATCCAACATCCGTCAGCATACAGGCTCTTCCCGGCACAAAATACTGATGGAGTTCATCCGTCACAGCATATGCAACCGCAATCCCATAGGCATACGCAATCGGAAGAAACCTCTTACACGGCTTTTTCACAAAGATTCCGACCAGCAGAAATCCCAAAATCGCATACTCCGTCATATGTGCAGTTTTCCGCACCGGGTAATCCCACTTGACTGCCAGTGCCTTCTGCTCTTCCTGCGGCCACTCCTCAAAATCAGAATATATTACCTCTCCCACCATCATTCCAACCGCATTGCTCTCTGCGGCTGACTCATCGGCATCTTCTGCCGAAAACATAAAAATCACCGCCATCCAGATAACTGTCAGAACTATGTATATGATTTGCCTTATTGATAAACTTCCGCTCTCCCTCATGTATTTCCTATCATCCACGCTTCTGTGATTCTGTTCTTCTATGCTTCATTCCGGCAATGCCAAGTCCCCACGGCACTTCACACAACGCCATTTTTTCTACAAAAATAGTAACACAATGTCGCAAGGTTGGCAAGACTAACGAGAAAAACGGGACAACTATCGAAATTCCCTTTCACTTAATTCAAGCGCGGCAGCAATAACCTGATCCATATCATAATATTTGTACTCTCCCAGACGTCCGCCAAAGATTACCTTGGATTCATTCTCCGCCAACTTTTTATATTCCGCGTAAAGCGCACTATTTTTCTCATCATTCACAGGATAATACGGCTCATCTCCGGGCTTCCACTCCAAACTGTACTCACGGGAAATAACCGTCTTCGGCAAATCATTTCCATCATCATCCTTGCCAAACTCAAACCACTTATGCTCGATGATGCGTGTCCACGGTGTCTCACGGTCCGTATAGTTCACGGCAGCATTACCCTGGAAATTCGGCATATCCAAAACTTCATTCTCGAACCGAACCGAGCGATACTCAAGATTTCCGAGACAATAATCGAAATACGCGTCAATGGCACCGGTGTAAACCACCTTCGCAGCCATAGAGTCATACTCCACTTTCTTCTCAAGATAATCTTCGTTAAGGCGCACCTCGATTCCCTCTAACAGATTTGCCACCATCTTCGTATAACCGCCGATTGGAATCCCCTGATAAAGCGCATTGAAGTAATTATTATCAAAGGTCAGGCGAACCGGCAAACGCTTAATGATGAAAGGCGGCAGTTCCTTGCAGTCGCGCCCCCACTGCTTCTCCGTATAGCCCTTTACCAGCTTCTCATAAATGTCTCTGCCAACAAGGGAAATTGCCTGTTCCTCCAGATTCTTCGGCTCTCCCTGTATTTCTGCTCTCTGCTCCTCAATCTTCGCTTCCGCCTCCTCAGGCGTAACCACGCCCCACATTTTATTGAATGTGTACATATTAAAAGGCATGGAATAAAGTTCACCCTTATAATTAGCTACCGGAGAATTGGTAAAACGGTTAAACTCCGCAAAACGAGTAATATATTCCCAGACTTTTTTATCGTTCGTATGGAAAATGTGCGCTCCATATTTATGAAAATTTATTCCTTCGATTTTCTCTGTATATACATTTCCCGCAATATTCGGACGCCTGTCTATAACAAGCACCTTCTTACCCGCTGCCTTCGCCTCATGAGCAAACACCGCTCCATATAATCCTGAGCCAACCACCAAATAATCAAACATTTTTGCACCTCATTTTTCCGTTCCCTGATTTTCTGAAGCTTACCCTCATCAAAATTCCTTCACTATCCGTTATTCTATCACAGTTATGAGATGATATCTCCAAAAAACTCTTGAAAGCAATAGCGATGTGTGTTAGATTAATCATAAAGAAAGACACTTGTTAGAGCAAGTGCCTTTCAGTACGGATTGTATCCATTCCAAAAAGTGGATGCTCCCAAGCAAGGGTTTATGCTCTTACGAGCACCGCCTAACCTGATGGTAACAGGTTAGGCATTTTTTATTTCTTGTTCCTCTTATTGAGAAAGGCAAGAACCGCAACAATCAAGCTGCCGAAGGTAAGCCAACAATTATGGAATTCATGATTGTTGGCTTACAGCTTTTATGTAATAATTTCATCTCTTACTCTTTAACGCTGTTTTTGTATTTTCTTTTGCATTACGGTGTGATCTTTTAGCTGTGAATCAACATCCCTCCCTGAATATATCACACGAATTACAGTTACAACCCCTGCATCTTTGTCCGGAATATAAAACACCAAATAATTGTCAACCGGCATTACTCTTAATCCTCTGCTATACCACGGTTCTTTGCCATAAGGCTTGAATTTCTTTGGAAATTCTTCAAGCTCCATGATATGTTCCTCTAACCTATCAAGTTGTCCCGCCGCATTATTCGGGGAAAGAAGTTCAAATGCAATATACTCATATATTCCTCTTAAATCGGCTTCTGCCTGTTCCGTAATAGTTATTTCATAAATCATAAGCCATAGTCTTTACGGATATCCGCAAATGCCTGACGGGCAGACTTGGTTCTGTCTGCTACCATATCCGCATATCCCTTCTCCAGTTCTGCGTTCAATTCTTCTTCCGTAAGTTCTGTCACATTTACAAGCTTTGCAGTTGGAAGCTTAACTTCAAATGGAAGTCCTCTGTTTAAAATGATCTGTTTATAAAACATATTGATTGCATTGGATGCTGGAATACCAAGTGCAGATAAAATACTTTCTGCTTGCTCTTTGACATCTGGCTCTATTCTTGCATACAAATTAGCTGATTTTGCTGCCATAATACAACACTCCTTCATAAATCTTAGGGTTTCCTTTTCCTGCTCTTATTATACCAACTTGTACATACAACAGCAATACATTTTCAATTCTCTACTTGGTCAATTCATCGTCAATTCGCCAAAATTTCCAAGGACAAATAGCTGAATACCATACCGGATGGGAAAGTGTATATTTTCCGGTTGCAAGCGACAGATGCCATGTTATAATGAACACATATATTACTACTTTTTCGGCGGAACCCCGGTCATACAGGCAGAATCACTAACTGAAAAAGATCCGACAGAGATCAGCATCATCTTTGACGAATCCTCCAGGGAAGTCAAAGAAAAATACCGGGATGTATTGAAACAATGCGTGCTAATGGAAAACGGCATGGCTACTTACCTCATCCTCGGTATCGAAAACCAGACAGACATCCACTATGCGATGCCGGTCCGGAACATGATTTATGATTCCTTAAACTACGGCGGAATTCATCGCGCATTCAAACGACAAACAGGCAATCAAAGAGATTGCCAAAGACACAAGCTATCAACACTTACAAGCAGATACGGTGCAGCTCATCAATGCATGCACCAGCACCAAAATCCCGATTTCGAAGGGAGAAAAGGAGGGCAATATGTGTAAAGGAATGGATGATTGGGCAGAGGAAATTAGAGCGGAGGCAGCTGAAGTAGCCGGTATCCGTGCTTCCATCGAAGCATGGCAGGAAGATGAAGTTCCAATGGAGGATATCCTCTCCCGCTTAGAAAAGAAATATCACTTAACCGAAGCGGCTGCAAGAGATTATTACAGTCAGTTCGCTCTGCAGACCGTTTAAGAAAGGAGACGCGTCAACTCAAAAACCCACTTGAAAGCAGTAGCGATTTGTGTTAGATTAAACATAAAGAAAGACACTTGTTGGAGCAAGTGCCTTTCAGTACGGATTGTATCCATTCCAAAAAGTGGATGCTCCCAAGCGTGGTCATATGCTCTTACGAGCACCGCCTAACCTGTGGTCAGACAGGTTAGGCATTTTTTTATTTCTTGTTCCTCTTACTGAGAAAGGCAAGAATCACGCACCTCCTTTCCTCTTATGTATTCTGACTATCCAGTCAGACAATAAGCCTGGGAGGCTGCCACTTCGCTTTGCTTCGGAGATGCCAAACGGCCTCTCCGAACGCGCCGCGCCCTGTCATGGATTTTCCGTATAAAAATAATAGCATACCACTACGGAAGTTTCAATTCATTTTTATATTTTGTGAAAGTGGTTTTTCACATAAAATGTCACAGCTTGTTTACACTAATCTCTCCGGAACAAATCCCTCGTATAAACCTTCTCCTGCACATCATCCAGACAACCATCATAACGATTCGCGATAATCGCCTGCGACTGCGCCTTGAACGCGTCAAGATCATTCACCACCCTGCTTCCGAAGAATGTTGTTCAGTCTTCCAGCGTCGGCTCATAAATGATTACGGTTGCGCCCTTGGCTTTGATGCGCTTCATGACGCCCTGAATGGAGCTCTGGCGGAAATTGTCGGAGTTGGATTTCATCGTCAGACGATATACACCGACAACAACCTCCCTCTCCATATCCCTGTCATAGCTG
>JBGVFC010000136.1:0-2176 GCA_045120755.1 Agathobacter sp.
ATGGCAGCACACCGGTATTCTATGGAATCGGGGAGAAGCCGGATATCTCCATCTATGCGAAGGATGTGCAGAATCTCGGCTTTGACGGCATGCAGGCCGTAATTCACACCCCGCAGGGTGAGTTTACGGCGCAGATTCAGATACCGGGGGAGCACAATGTCTACAATGCGCTCGCCGCAACTGCGGTAGGTCTTAGTCTTGGTATGAGCCTTGAGCAGATTGCACAGGGCATTGCAAAAGCACAGACCATTGCAGGCAGAACCAATTTTATCCGTACCGGTGGGATGACGATTATCGATGACTGCTATAACGCGAACCCGATGTCCATGAAGACCTCCCTTGAAGTGCTTTCCCATGCGAAGGGGAGAAGTATCGCGGTACTCGGAGATATGGGCGAGCTTGGAGAAGATGAGCGTGCGCTTCACCTTGAAGTCGGACGTTGTGTTGCACAGCAGAAGATACATACGCTTTTCTGCGCGGGAGAGCTTGCACAGGAGTATGCCGCGGCTGCAGAACAGCAGGATGCGGGCGTTATGATTTTTTATTTTAGGACAAGGGAAGAAATGACACAGGCGCTGCTTTCCTATGTGAAGGAAGGCGATACGATTCTCGTAAAAGCCTCACATTTTATGGAATTTCCGAAGGTGGTCGAGGCGCTGCGCGCGTAATATGTAAAATAATAGAAAGAAGAGGATAAAAAAATGGCACAGAACCCAATCGTAACAATTACTATGGAGAATGGAGATGTAATGAAGGCGGAGTTATACCCGGAGATTGCACCGAATACCGTCAACAACTTCATCAGCCTGATACAGAAGGGCTTTTATGACGGAGTGATTTTCCACCGCGTCATCAACGGATTTATGCTCCAGGGCGGCGATCCGGAAGGAACAGGAGCCGGCGGTCCGGGCTACGAGATTCGCGGAGAATTTTCACACAACGGCTTTAAAAATGATTTGAAGCACACACCGGGTGTATTATCTATGGCGCGTACCATGATTCCGGACTCCGCAGGAAGCCAGTTCTTCATCATGCACAAGGACGCTCCGCACTTAGACGGTGAATATGCCGCATTTGGTAAGATTACAGAAGGCATGGATGTGGTCAACAAAATTGCAGAAGTACCGACGGACTTTAGAGACCGCCCGCTTCAGGACCAGGTAATGCAGACCGTCACCGTAGAGACCTTCGGAGTAGAATATCCACAGCCGGAGACCGTATAAGATAATGATTGTGATAAAGATATCCTTTTTCTGTCGATATTTCAAAAATAAATTTGCTGTTTCAATTGCAGACCGTTAAGCAACGTCGGTACTTAACGAGTGTTCTGTACGAGTTTAGTACCGCTACGTTGCGATTCGAGCGAGAGTGTGTCTGCAATTGGAATACGCAAAGTTATTTTGGGGGTTACGATAAAATGATATCTGGATTTAATCTTTTGCCTCATCCACTATGGTTGGGGCAATTTTATTTCAGACCAACTCTTGATGCGAAGGAGGAATGACATGGTACTCCGGCTGGTATTATATGTAAAAGAGGAACTTTTGAGAGAAGCGGAATTTGTCGGGCGGCTGAAGTGTTCCCAATATGCGGTGCAGTGCATGGAGAATGTTGCGGCGGATGAAAGCCTGCTGCGGCAGCAGATTGCGGAAGCCGTAGAAGGCAGGGCGGCAGAGTCCGAATGCCTGATGATTGTCACCACAGAGGCACAGTATCGGGCAGCAAATCAGCTTGGAATGGCAACACTTCCCTATACAGGAGCACCGTTTCCGCAGGCTCCTTCCTTTGACGGGGCATGGATGGTGGCGGAGGGACTTTCGGAAATCGATGACGATTTTTTGAATAAAGTGTATCAGCGGTATCATCATCTGCCGTGGACGATACGGCATACCGAAAGGTGCTGCCTGCGAGAATTGTCGCTGGAGGACATGGATGCACTGTTTGAGCTGTACGCACAGGAGGGAATCACCGATTATCTGGAACCTCTTTATGACAGAGACAAGGAGGAGGCGTATGAGCGCTCCTACATCGACTGCATGTACCGGTATTATGGCTACGGCATGTGGCTGGTCTGTGATAGAAATACGGGGGAAATCATTGGACGGGCAGGCTTAGAGCACCGCGAGTACGGCGAACAGACCGAGCTGGAGATGGGATATCTGATAACCCCGAAGCG
>JBGVFC010000137.1:0-9782 GCA_045120755.1 Agathobacter sp.
TACCAATCTGCCTCTCTATGCGGACATGCTGGCAGATGTGAAGGAGCTGATTGGCCTGTACCATGAAAAGCCGAATGCCTATACGCTTTCCACGAAGTGTGTGCTTCTCCGGCTGATTTGCCGTTTCTGTTCCACCGGATACATCATAACCTCTTCGTATGTATCGCCCTACAATATGCTGCACCGCGAAATTCTCGGATATCTGAACGACAATTACAACAAAACCCTGAATCTGGAGACTATCGCAAAGCATTTTCATATGTCACCAAAATATTTTTCACGCTATTTCAAAAAGACCTTTCATGTCACCCTGACGGAGTATCTGACACACCTGCGGCTGGAAAGTTCCGTCAATCTTCTGCAGACAACGGAGCTGTCAATTACAGAGATTGCACTCTCCTGCGGGTTCAGCAGTTGCAGCTATTTTAACAAAAAATTCAAGTCCGAATTCGGCAAACCGCCGACTGCCTACCGCCACTAACGCAAAAAGACCGGAGATGAAATAAATTCTATCTCCGGTCTTTTTCGATATTCCATATCATCAGATACACGTTCAAAACAGAATCTGCATACAATCCCTGCGGCGATTACTTTGCAGCGCTGTTGTCCGGAATCTTCTTTACAAGAAGAATCAGGATACCTCCGAGCGAATTGCCCAGTGTAATGAGAAGGATTCTTCCCAGCGCTTCCCACGACCACATTCCCGCAATCGAAAAATAGAACATATCTGCGATGCAGTGTTCGAATCCACAGAGAATAAAGCCTGCCACACACAGGAACAAAATCACCGGATTGCCGTTCGTCTTCTTGTAGCCGTCCACTGCGACAAACATCAGCATACCGCAGAAGATTCCAAGGATAAACAGGCTGAGCAGCCCATCGTTCATCTTAACCTCACACAATGCCTGTGCAGTCTTTGCGAGCCCCTCTCCCGCACGGGTAAATGTCATGCACAATGCCATTAAATATACTCCGGCAAAATTTCCCAGCCAGATAATCAGCAAATCAAACAGATAAGACGGCTTATTCTCCACCAGGTAGCCTACCTTACCCGTGAAAAGATTGAATTGCTGCGTACAGATGGTATAAAGTCCCACCGTAAACATCAGCGCCCCGACAATCTTATTCTCCGTCAACAGATACACACTTCCACCCACACCGATGGCAAGACCTGACAAAACCGCCAGCGCAAACATACGGATGTAGGTAACAATAGCTCCTTTTTTCATAAGTTCCTCCAAATTATTTCATTATTATGCAAAGCGAAATACTCCCCAGTGCTCATTGCCTTCGCTCATTATATCTTGTTTTCACATCTACCGCAACTGAAAAATCTCCGGAAATTCAATGCGCGCCTGATGCGTAAGCGGATCCCTGTCATCATAATGAAACAGCACCCACACCAGATTCTCCTGCCGCGTTGGGAGTTCTTCGATTGTCCGTGTTGTCCTGTCCGGAAAACGGTAATGAAACGGCTCAATATGGGACTGCCTGCCGTTTTTACAGAAACGGTGCGTCATCTCTTTTAAGGTGGTCACATCCGTTGCCCAATGTGGTCTGCTCTTGCAGTTTTCCCGATAGTACAAATCAAAGACCAGTGCTTCCCCAATCATCTCCATGAGATTTTCTTTTCCCGCCTCATCCGAAGCTGCCTGCCTCCCGCCTGTCCGTAAAAATTTTTCCTGCAAAAATTCCTCCTGCAAAAACTCCAGAAGAATCTCACATCTGCGCAGTCTGGTGTGGCTCATGGAAAAATAGCCTCTTTTGGCATAAAAGTCTCCAAGTCTCTGATAAAAATCAAAGGCGCTGTCATACAGTACATCCATCAGTTTCATCGTAACCTCGAACTGCCCGCTGTTATAATAGACCTCGAGCATCTCCTCCACCTGCTTGATGCGAAGTACATCATCAAAACAAAGCCAGTTGGTAGACAGCACTTCATAGGGCGGGTCCTCATGATATACGATGCCATATTCCTGTGCATGTGCATATAGATAGGAGCCCTTTAACACCTTGAGAAAGCCAAGCTGAAGCTGGTCCGGCTTGAGCGCATAGATTTCATCGAAGGAACGGCGAAAGCTCTCATAGTCTTCATAGGGAAGACCAGCTATCAAATCCAGATGCTCATGAATATTGCCCTTCTCCTGAATGTCCTGTACGACTTCCTTCAGGCGGTTAATGCGCATTGTCCGGTGTATTTCTTGAATCGTGATTTGATTTGTTGACTGTACACCGATTTCAAGCTGTATAAGTCCCGCCCGCATTTCGGCAATAAGTGCGAGTTCCTCCTCGTTCATCAAATCCGCAGAAATCTCAAAATGAAAATTGGTCACTCCGTTGTCGTGTTCCCGTATATACTGCCAGATTGCCATCGCATGTGCGTGGTTGCAGTTGAAGGTCCGGTCAACAAATTTTACCTGTGACACCCTATGATCCAGAAAGAATTGCAGTTCCCGCTTCACCAGTTCGATATCCCGAAACCGCAGTGCCTTGTCCACCGAGGACAGACAGTAGCTGCACGAAAACGGACAACCGCGGCTGCTCTCATAATAGATAATCCGGTTGGAAAAATCCTCGATATCCTCATAGCAGAACACAATCCGGTTCATATCCATCACCGGACGCATTCCGGTGACCACAATCGAAGCATCCCTGCCAACGTGCTCATCCTCTGTCGCATCCAATTTCCTATCCGGCGCTTTGCGGAATGCGATTCCTGCAATCTGTTCCAATTCTCCTCCATGATGATAGAATCCACACAGCTCCCGGAATGTCTCCTCACCCTCTCCAATCACGACTCCGGTAATATGCGTATGGGTTGTCAAAAAATCTTCCACCTCGTAGGATACCTCCGGACCACCTACCCAGATTGGAACCTCCGGACGCAGTTTGTGAAATTCCCGCGAAATCTTATCCACATAGTCTATATTCCATATGTAGCAGGAAAAGCAGAGCACGTCCGGCTTTCGCTGATAAATCTCCCTCAGGATATCATCCCTCTGGTTGTTAATCGTATATTCTGCCAGTTCCACGGAGGGCCGGTATTCTCCAGCGCATGCCCGCAGGGAATATACCGCCAGATTGGAATGAATGTATTTTGCATTGATTGCCGCAAGTAAAATCTTCATATTAAACCTCGACTTAATTTTAAAGTTTTCATGTCCGCAGGACATGGTAGAGTTTCTCGTAGATACCACCCTGTGCGAGCAGTTCCTCGTGGGTACCGGATTCTGCAATGCCCTCCTCCGTCAGCACCAGAATCTTCTCAGCATTCTGAATCGTGGTGAGCCTGTGTGCAATCACGAAAGTGGTGCGGTTGCTCGCCAGCTTCTCCAGGGACTCCTGCACCACCCGCTCGCTTTCATTGTCAAGCGCAGAGGTTGCCTCATCAAAAATTAAAATTGCCGGATTCTTCAAAAATACGCGCGCAATGGAAATCCGCTGTTTCTGTCCGCCGGACAGCTTAATGCCGCGCTGCCCGATATCCGTCTCATATCCGTTTTGCAGCGACATAATAAACTCATGTGCATTGGCATTTTTTGCCGCCTCAATGACCTCCTCCCGCGTCGCATCCGGTCTGCCGTAGAGAATATTGTCGTAGATGGTTCCCGCAAACAGATACACATCCTGCTGCACCACTCCAATCTGCCGGCGCAGGCTCTGCAAGGTAACCCTGCGGACATCCATGCCGTCAATTTTCACACAGCCTCCGGTCACATCATAGAAACGCGGAATCAGGGAGCAAAGCGTAGTCTTGCCCGCGCCTGAAGAACCGACCAGTGCCATATAGGAGCCTGCCGGAACCTCAAGTGTCACATGGTTGAGCACATTGTCTGCTCCGTCCCGATACTGGAAGGACACATCCTCAAAGCTGATATCCCCTTTTACATTGCTAAGCTCGACAGCGTCCGATGCATCCCTGATGTCCGGTTCGATATCCATAATCTCACGGAAGCGCTCAAATCCTGTATAGCCATTCTGAAACTGCTCCGTAAAATCTACCAGTGTACGGATTGGATCCGTAAACACACCGATATAGAGCAAAAACGTGACCAGATCACTGATATCCAGCTTCTGATAGGCAATCAGCACACTTCCGGCAAGAATCACATTCACCTGAATCAGTGTCGTAAATACACCGACACCCGCCTGAAAGCTTCCCATATAGCGGTAACTGTTCTTTTTCGCTGCTAAAAATCCGTCATTGCCAACGGCAAATTTCTGATTCTCGATATCCTCGTTGGCAAAGGATTTGACCACACGGATTCCGGAAAGATTATCCTCTATCTGTCCATTGATTTCTGCGATTTTTACGCGGTTCTGTTTAAATGCCCGCCGCATTCTCTTATTCAATTTATATGCAAAAAGAAACATCACCGGCAGCACCACAAAAGCCGCAAGTGCCAGCCAGCCGTTGATATTGACGAGGATGACCAGCGCTCCCGTAATTTTTAACAGTGAGAGGATAACATTCTCCGGCCCATGATGCAACAGCTCCGTGATATCGAACAAATCCGTGGTAATCCGGCTCATAAGCTGTCCGACCTTAGCATCATCATAGAAGGAGAACGAAAGCTTCTGCATATGACCAAACAACTCCGCCCTCATGTCGTATTCGATTTTCGCACCCATGACATGTCCATAATTACCGATAAAATATTTGCTGAAACAGTCAATCGCAAGCAGCGCTGCCAGAAAGACCATGATATAGATGAGCCTGTGCATAATCACCTCCGGCTCCAGATAAATGAGCGTGGATGTCACATAGCGCACGACCAGCGGTATCGCAAGTGCCACCCCTGCCGACAGTGTTGCAAAAAACATATCTGCCCAGAACATACTTGCATAGGGCTTGTAATAGCTTACCATTTTCTTTAGATTCTTCTTCATAATACTTTTACGGCTGCCTTTCTTTCTATTCCCTGTCCAATTATAATTCGAAAACCGGCCGCGCGCAATCCTATATCTCAGTCACCGGGTATTGGCAAATAATGGTTGTGTGGTATGATACTACCACAAAAAAGGTATCCATCTGCAATATTTTACCGCAACTGGATACCCTCTTTAAAATTTTCAATACTTACTATAATAGCCTGCCATTTTCTTTAGATTCTTCTCTTATATCACTTTAATATTTTTAAAAGCTGAATCAACTCATGTGGTTCATGAATAGCAGATTCCGATAATCTGCTGTCAAACTGCCGGAAACCTTTATCTCGATAAAAAGATAGCAATTTCTCTTCATTTAATGTTTCGAGGAAAACTACCATGCCCCCAGCCAAATACTGTAACTGTTGAACTTGTCTAATCGCCAAGCCTAACAATTCCTCTCCTGTAATATGTTCATTCGCCCCATTGCTATAATTTTTGCCAAGCTGTGCAATCAAATAGGCAGCCATATTATATGTATGATTCTGCTCATTCATTTCACTGACTCTAGCAAGTTTTTTCTTGATTGTATTACTAAATGCCTCTGCATTTACCGTTATCGGCTTTATGGTAATTGCAAAATAACCTACAAATTCCGCATTTTCTGTTGAAAACACCAAATAGGTGACAGATTGTTGCTTTTTTGCAAATTCTATTGACTGTTCTTTTACAAATCGTTCAACATCCGGATTTTTCTCACATGAAAACTCGGAAAGAATCTGACATAAGTCGCTCTCTCCGAGTTCTTCATTGTTACCGTTCAAGTACTCACGAATGTTGAAAACCGTGTATTTACTTACTTCCCTCAATCGCTTTTTTCCTTTTTCGCATAAATTTTGCTATATCTTTTGGATCTGTCAAGAAAGTAGCATTAACTTTAATGGAAGGTGTCTGATCGTTGGCAGATGCTTCAATAGCATCAGCAAACATCTCAACCTGCCTCTGACCTGATATAACAAAATTCTTAGTAATACTTGAAGTTGCCATATAAACACCTCCTTCATTCGTATGGCTTATCTTCGCCTAGATATACTTTCTAACTATATTTTATGTTTTCATCTGAAATCCTGCAACAAAATTTTTGTAAAATTTTTATAACCAAAAAAGGTATCCATCTGCAATCGCAAATGAATACCTTTTTAAAAAATCTCAATACTTACTGTCTTTTTCTATACACTGCCGTATCCGTCGGTGTAACCTGCGTTGCAGGAGGATTTGTTCCTGCCCCTGGTGTGTTCGTTCCTGCTCCCGGTGTGTCAGTTCCTGCCCCTGGAGTAGTTGTCTCTGCCTCCGTACGATTATCCCCAATGACAATCACATAATCAGATGCATGGGAGAAGCTCAATTCTGCCTGTCCATCTGCGCCAATCTTGCGAGTCTCATCACATTGTTTCTACAATCTTGGCAAATTCCTCTTTTGTATCCACAAAACTATATGGTTCATACTCACCATATGCTGATGGTCTACTAATTGTAACAAGCTGGATTTTATCATATCCTACTACCGCTTCAATTTTACGTTTAAATTCTGAAAGCTGTTTTCCATGTGTAGTCTTTAATGCAATACAACCAACTTCATCAATTTTCTTCGCTACCAAGTAACACATGTTCCATCGCCTCCTTAAAATCTTGTTCTGTAAAAATTTTAGCATTTTCATACATTTTGCGCAATGCAAAACCAACTGAATTATCATACGTTTTCTTATAAACATATTTATGAAGCCAGTTATTAATCTGTCGATCATATTTTAACATTGCTGATTGCACACTCTTAATTCGGTAATCTAATGCCAATTCATGTAATTCTACAAATTCATCATACCATGCGTTAATTGCAATCAATTCCTCGAATAATCTCTCTTTATCGAAATAATGCAAATTTTTCTTCAAATTGATTCCAAGTTTAGATTCATAGGATAAGCTCTCTAATAATTTTAATGTTAATCCATCTCTTTCTAAAATATTTGACATTTTCAACATTCACTTTCCAATCAATATAGTGTTAATCTTATTTTATACTACCATTATTATAGTATTTTTTTCAATATACGAAACCAGCAAAAAAGGTATCCATCCTATTTTTTATGTTAGACTCGTTACATTTTTCCGTTTTGTCCGTCTGCTTCCGCTTTTCCTAATAGATACAGAAATGCGATGGCAGGTATCCGAAAAATCGGTACTGCTGTCTCATGTTTTGCAATACCAAAATCATCTAACTGCTTTGTTATGAGAAAAGCGTTTGTAACCTTTGATTTTTCGTCCTTGCAGAGTTCCACAATCGCATCCGTTGCAGGGATATGGGAATTATTGCGATATTTAACCTCACAGAGAATTTTTTCACGGGGAAGTTCCACCACCACATCAACCTCTTTCTGATTGTCCTTTGCCTTTCTGAAATAACCGAGCTGTGCCGTACTGCCTTGATAAAAGGACACGATATGCTTATACACGGTGGTTTCTACCATTGCTCCGAGTTCCTTTTCATCGGACAACACATCGTCTATCATCAACACCGCATTACGAATAGCTGCATCCGCAATAAATATTTTCGGTTTGCCTTTTAATGCTCCCTTACTTCCCACATCCATCGGCTTTGCCAGATAAATAAGGTTAGACATTTCCAATGCTTCGATATAACTGTCAATTGTGCTGACCGATGTGTTTTCCAACTCCTTCGCCGCCGTAGTTACGCTGAACATCTCTGTGGAGTTCATACAAAGATATAGGAATAGTTTTTCCATTAAAAGCGGGCTTCGGATATTGAACAGGGTAAGCACATCACGCTTGATCACCTTATCAACCACATCTTCACGAAGCATTCGCTGAGCATAAATATCGTCATCAGACAATACAAGTTCCGGAAAGCCTCCAATCATCAGATAGCGATTAAAGTGCCCCTCCAACGGAGCAAACCTGTCCATTAAATCGCCGAGCCTGTTGCAGTCAGACGAATATCCTTTCTGCTGTCATAAATGACTTTCATCCACAATTCCCAATTATCCGTGTATTGAATTTCATCGAGAAAAATATACTTTGTTCCCTGAATAGGGTAAAGGGACTCATATATAGAAAGCACGGTTTCCACATTGACGAGTTTTACAATCGGATTGTCAAAAGAAACATAAAGAATGTTTTTCGGACTTACGCCACCACGGATTGTATTGCCGTAATACCTTAATGACCTGTTCATCGCTTACAATAGCCATACAATCACCTCCATATTTTCATTATTCTACCGAAGTTATCTTGATATACTTACATAACCTCTCGGGAATTATGTAAGTATATTGTAACAACAGTCACACAAAAAAAATCAAGAACTCTTATCTTCTCGGGTATTGCCAAATAATGGTTGCGTGGTATGATAATAGCGAGGAGATGATACATATGTGGATTGTTTATGCAATAGGCTCGGCTTTTTTTGCCGGAATTACATCAATTCTTGCCAAATGTGGCATACAGAAAACAGATTCCGATGCAGCAACCGCGATTCGTACCGTGGTAGTACTGCTGTTTTCGTGGATTATGGTATTTATCACGGGTGCATGGTCCGGTATCACACAGATTGGCACAAAAACCTTTGTATTTTTGATACTGTCCGGGCTTGCGACCGGCGCCTCGTGGATCTGCTATTTTCACGCCCTGCAAAAAGGCGATATCAACAAAGTCGTTCCCATTGATAAATCGAGTACCGTGCTCACCATTTTGCTGGCACTGATTTTTCTTCACGAAGGTCTGACCTGGCAAAAGGCTGTTTCCATTGTTCTGATTGGTGCCGGAACTCTGCTGATGGTCGTTAAAAAGAAGGATACAAAAAATGAGCCCGGCTCCCACAAGGACTGGCTCATTTATGCGATTCTCTCTGCTGTTTTTGCAAGTCTGACTTCGATACTCGGCAAAATCGGAATCGCTGATATTGATTCCAACCTCGGTACTGCAATCCGCACAACCGTCGTCCTGCTCATGGCATGGCTTATGGTTTTCCTAAAAGGAAAACAACATACTGTCCGGCAGATTGAGAAAAAGGAGCTTGCTTTTATCGGTTTGTCGGGAATTGCAACCGGCGCCTCGTGGTTGTGCTATTACAGAGCTTTGCAGGGAGGTCCGGCAAGCGTGGTTGTTCCGATTGACAAGTTAAGCATTCTGGTAACCATCGCATTTTCGTGGATTGTATTTCATGAAAAATTAACCAAAAAGGCGGCTGTTGGCGTACTTTGCATTACTGCGGGCACGGTTTTGCTTGCAGTGATGCGCAAGTAACTCATCTTATTCTCGTCTGCGCCCCATCATCAACCCCTATAATTTCGGTGGAACATTATTGTTGTATAATATTTTCTACTATTAAACAAAGGAGCAACCTATTTTATGCTTACATTCATTGATGAAAGCGGATACCCTCGCCCTACCGACTCAACCCAGAATCCTATTTTATTAGGTGTCTGTATCCATGAAAATGACATAAAACCAATAACAAACCAAATATATAAATTAAAAGATTCCATTTATGGAAAACAAGATGAAATAAAGTCCACAAAGCTCATTCGTGAATCTACCATTACTAAGAATCGTACAAATAATAAAGCGTATGTTGAGGGCATGGTTGACATTATTACCTCTTATGACGCAGCTATTTTTGCAGGTATTATGGACAAACCCGATGAACCCATCATCGTTCCGGAGCATCATCTTCCGAAGCAATACTATCTTCTCTTAAAAAAGGTTGAATTTTACTGTAATCATCATCACTATGGCAAAGCAATGATGATATTTGATGAAGTGCATGAGGACGCTGATCGAAAGATTGCTGAAGCTATCACAGGCTTCCTGTTTAAAACAAATTTCGGACGCTCTTT
>JBGVFC010000138.1:0-4827 GCA_045120755.1 Agathobacter sp.
GGATATCGTAATTTCTGTATGGATGCGGAGGATGGAACCAGACTGGCGTATGCCAATTCCATGTGGGTGCTCATGGATACACAAAGCGGTCGTCCGATTAAGGTGAGCGACGAGATTACGGATGCTTATGGTATGGAACCGGCTCTGCCGATGGAGCGCATGGGACGCAAGATTTCCATTCCACAGGATATGAAAGAGGTTCGAAGCCTTGTGGTTCCGAAGGATTTTATCGACACCAACCAGCACATGAACAACGAAAAATATGTCATGCTGGCAATGGAATTTTTGCCGGAGGGCTTTACGGTTGGACAGCTTCGTGTAGAATATAGAAGAGAGGCACATTTGGGAGATACCATCTGCATATCGGTATCGGAGCAGCAGGATACATTTACTGTGCTGCTTGCCGGGGACGACGGCAAGCCGTATGCCGTAGTGGAATTGTTGCGAATGCAGTAAATTGTAACCGGGTTAAGCAGTTAAGAACAAAATAGGAGAGAGGTATGAAATTAGGCGAATATCAGGAATTGTATTATATTAAGAAGGTAGATTTCGGCATATATCTTGGGGAGAACAGGGACACGGCCGACAAGGTGCTGCTTCCGGCAAAACAGGTACCGGAGGGGCTGCGTTTAGGAGATGCCCTTCGGGTGTTTTTGTACAAGGATTCCAAAAACCGTCTCATTGCAACGGTACACGAGCCGAAGCTTACACTCGGCGGCTATGCCGTTCTGAAGGTCAAGGAAATTACGCAGATAGGAGCGTTTTTGGACTGGGGACTGGAAAAAGACCTGTTTTTACCATACAAAGAGATGCTCAAAAAGGTAGAGCCGGGAGATGAAATTCTGGTAACCCTGTATATTGATAAGAGCAAGCGGCTGTGTGCCAGCATGAAGGGAATCTATCATTTGCTGGACAAGGATTCCCCGTATCACAAAGATGATGTGGTAACCGGTCGTGTGTATGAGTTCAGCGATAATTTTGGAACCTTTGTAGCGGTGGATGACCGCTATTCTGCGCGAATCCCGAGCCATGAGGACCACAGCAGCCTGCGCATCGGCGATGTCATAGAGGCGAAGGTTACAGGTGTCAAGGAGGATGGCAAATTGGATCTTACCCTGCGCGAGAAGGCATATATCCAGATGGATGCCGATGCAGAGAAGATATTGGAACTGTTGGATTCGTATGCGGGAGTGCTTCCTTTTACGGAGAAGGCAAGTCCGGAGGTTATTGCAAGGGAAACAGGACTCAGCAAGAACGCATTTAAGCGCGCGGTAGGACATCTGTATAAAGAGCGCAGGATTGATTTGTCCTCCGGCAAGATTCGGAAAATAGTAACAGATCAGCCGTAACCAATTGAATGGCGCGGGCTGAACTGTTACGAAAAATATAAGACAGAAGTGACGATTCGAAATCAATATGAGATAGGAAGGAAATGAACTATGAAAAAAGTAATCAGTACAGACATGGCACCGGCAGCAATCGGACCGTATTCACAGGCAATTGAAGTCAATGGAATGGTATATACCTCAGGAATCATTCCGGTCGTACCACAGACGGGAGAGATTCCGGAAGGCTCTGTGGCACAGGCAAAGCAGGCATTTGCCAATTTGTCAAATCTGCTTCGGGCAGCGGGAACCGATATGGAGCATGTCATCAAGACAACGGTATTTATCAAGGAAATGAACGATTTCGCAGCCATCAATGAGGTATATGCGACATTTTTTACCGGAGCATATCCGGCGAGAAGCTGTGTGGAGGTAGCGCGTCTGCCGAAGGATGTCATGCTTGAGATTGAGGCAATCGCAATTAAGTAAGGGTGACTGTGAAGTTACAGGTAAGGATGAATTGGTATGCAACGAAAAGAAATCGAAAAAGCTGCAATCATTGAAATTGTTAAGAATTCTAAGCGTTATGACTATCAGAAGGCGGAACAGGTGCAGCAGGCGATGACGCTGTTTCAAGGCAGAGAGGCACTTCGGCTGTCTGAATTCGGAAAACGCTATCTGAAAAGGCTTGACGGAATGTGGGATTTGCCCACAGAGGATCAGGTGTGTATTTTGTGCGCAAAAAACAAATCGGTGGACGGAGTCGTCTGTCAGGAATGTCTGGACAATATCAGCACTGACGGGGAAGAACTGTCGTATGAGAAGCAGATTGAGGATATGCAGTACTATCTTGCCAAACAGATGCGCATGGAGACCAGACGTTCTGCCAGATATACGGATGACATTGTGCGCAATCTGGACTCCTCTATGGATCGGCTGGCGACACAGAGCAGCATGAAGGCAACCAACCGCATGGTGGCGGTTACACTGGCGCTTTGCTGCATAAATACCTTTTGCATCATAGGTATTTTTATATTGATGTTGTTTAGATGAGGAGAATGGAATGGGACTTTTAGGAGGTTTCGTTGCATCGAATACCGAACAGGGCAGGATTGAAGACTGCTACTGTGTACTTCGGTTTAACGGAAGAAACACAACCGCAGGAGGTTTTGCGGGAGACAGTAAAGGAAATATCTCCAATAGCTTTTGTGAAGATATCGCGCGGGGGCTGACCGGAGGTTTTGCAGGCAATCCATATTCAAATCCTGGGAAAAACTGTTATTTCCTCTGCGATTCTGAGAATAGGAAGAAAAAGAAGGATGCCCTGTGGGACAGTGACAGGGCACTTGTGAAAGAGCAATTGCTGGATGAAAAGAAAGCTGCACAGGCAGGCTTTGATATGGAGCAGACCTGGGCAGTCAACAGGCAGCGTGGGCTCCTTCAGTTTGCGGATGGAAAGTGGATGCAGCGGGTAGAAGAAACCCAGGGTGCGAAGAAGGTATTGGTGATTCGCAGCGCCGACGATTTGGTACGTTTCTCGGAGATGGTCAACAGCGGGGATAAACGCCTGATTGATGCGAGAGTAAGGCTGGACGAAGACATCGATTTGCAGGGAAAGGCATGGATTCCGGTTGGAAAAACGAGAGCCAATGCGTTTCGGGGAATCTTTGACGGCAATGGACATACGGTACATAATTTTGTCATCAAGGGGGATGACTTTCCGAAAAAGGGTTTTTTCGGCTATCTCAGAGGACAGGTATATAACCTGACCATAGACTGCGTGATAAAAGGTGAGGGCGATATCGGAGGTATTGCGGCAGTCAATGAAGGTGTTATCGGCTGCTGCGGCGCGATTGTTTCCCTGCAGGGCAAGGGCAAAGACTACAATATCGGCGGTCTGGCAGGTAGCAACAGCGGCCATATTTTCAAGAGCTATGCAGCAGGAAAAATCCGGTTTCTGGCGATTCCGATTTTGCCGATACTGGTGTTATTGAGCGGTGCAATGGTCATGACGGCAGCAGTAAAAGAGGTTATTCCGAATATAGGGGAACAACCGGTATATAATCCGGTAGCAAGTGACCCGAACCAGATAAAGAACGACAAGAACCCGGACCAAGATGTGGATGCCTCCGGAGGACAGGACGGTGATGGAGGGCAGGAAGTATATACGGTTTCCGATAACCGGCATACAATCGCATTTACTTTTGATGAGGAAATTCTCGTCAGCCTCTCGACCGGTGCGTGTGAACTGAATTTTGAAAATCCGAAGTATGATGACCATAAACTGGTGGTTGAACTTCAGTTTTCCGATGCGGTCGCCACGGAGGTTCTGGGTTCTACTGGAAGAACGAATGTTGCGCAGGCTGCATGCGAAGCAAAGGCGGACTATGATCCGGAGACTTATAGGGTCTCACTGGCAAAATCCGGCGCCGTGGATCCGGGATACGGTATTGCCTGTGTGTATCTGAATGACTTTGCGCAGGCAAATTTGTCCCCGGGCGAATACAGTGGCTACGTCAGTCTGACACCATATGACGAGAAGACAAATAATAAATCAATGATTGAGACGGAACTCCCGGTCACGATTGTCGTAATCGAGTAGCCGGAGTGTAAAGCGAGAGGATATTATGGAAAAAGAGCGAAGAAACCAGGGACTGAAAGTGCAGACCGGGCGCAAAAGGACATATCTGCTCATAGGAATTGTTGTATTGCTGTTTCTGCTGGGAGGTGTGCTGTTTCTGGTTGGCAGTCAGCTCAAGAAGCGCGAGCCGTTGCAGCATGAGGCGAATGCAATAGCAGGAGCACCTGCTGCGGAGGAGAGCTATCTGTATGGCGAGGTGGACACGGATTTTGGTTACCGCTTCGGAATCGCAGCCAATCTGTATCAGCAGGAGGATGGTTCGCTGGTTGTCTATTTTGCAAATCCGGCAGACAGTGAAGCATATCTGATGTGTGAGGTCAGAGAAACAAAAACGGACAAGATTCTGTATCGGAGCGGCCTAATCTATCCGGATGAATATGTAGAGCAGCTTGCGGCGGCGTCGAAGTTTGCCAACGAAGATAAAGATATTACCTTATATATCTATGCATTTGAGCCGGATACCCTGTATAGCCGGGGGACGACCACGATGGTTTCCGTCTTGCATAAGTGGTAAAATGGTGTTATACTAATGGTTAAATTAACGGACTAATTATGATTCCAAGGAAGGAGACTACATTATGAAGAAAAAATGGATTGGGGTAGTAACAAGCGCGTTATGCGCACTGTCACTTCTGGCAGCTCCGTCGACTGCATGGGCAGGAGAAGCAACATGGAGTGGCTCTGCACCGGACAGTACCCCGGCAGCAGCAGGGAGTATCACAACAGGAACCGGTGAGACGTCAATGAACATCGATGTCAATGCATCTGTGCAGAATTCGGGGAATAAGATTCGTTACAGTGTTGATGTTGTGTATGGAGACATGCAGTTTGTATATGACTATGGACAGGTATGGGATCCGG
>JBGVFC010000139.1:0-2248 GCA_045120755.1 Agathobacter sp.
GGGCGATACATACGAAGAGGTTATGATGTATCCGGTGGAACAGAAACGGCAAATCAGCCGGAGAAGCACACACTTCGTGGAAAGCGCATAGGCATTCGGTTTTTCATGGTACAAACCAATCAGCTCCTTCACATCCGCCAGCATGTCCGTATAGAGAGGCAGATTGGTAATCTCAGTCGGAAACAGCATCGTGTGTTCGGACAGCGGAATCAGGTAGTCGCGCGAAGCCGCATCCTTGCCGTGAAACTGCAGGAACGACAGCGGAAACAACAGCGTGTAGTACACGGTATCCAGCTCCTCCACACTCATCGTGTGAATCGTCTGGCTGTTCACCATAAAAAGGGCGCCCGCACCCGCAGTATAGTGCTCCTTGTCAATTGTAAGAAGCAGTGTACCGCGCTCTACATAGATGATTTCCACCTCCTCATGCCAGTGCAGGGAGACGGAAAAAGCAGTCCGGAAATTGCGCATATAATATATGACAAAGGGATAATCGTTGGTCCCATGTATGGTAGATTCTCTCAGATTCTGATTCATATTGCCCTCCGTTGCTGTTCATGTGCTCTCGGAATTTTTAATGTATTTTTATTTTATATAGTACCTATTATTTCATTATATCGGGGAAACAGGTAAGAGTCAATTCGGTGGTCCGAGATGCCCCAAACAGAGAAATAGGACCACCGAATAAGTCAAATTGGTGGTCCAAGATGACCAAAACAGAGAATCAGGACCATCAGGTAAGGTAAGAGAATGGTCTTGGAAAAATGAATTTTGCTATTCTGATTGCAGACCGTTAAGCAACATCGGTACTTAATGAGTGCTTTTCAACGAATTTAGTACCGCTATGTTGCGATTCGAGCGAGAGCGTGTCTGCAATCAGAATAGCAAAATTCATTTAAATTTACTGATGAATAAAAATTATGAAAAAAAGCTATATTTGTTCCCGAAAGTGCGATAGAATACAGATAATGCACGTTTTTGAGCGTGCAGCAGAACATGAAAAGTGAGGATGCCTATGGAATATTCAGCAATACATCATGATATGGACAAGCGGTTCTGTTACGCAATAGACAAGGACTGTTTTGTCATCCGCATACAGGTAAAAAGGGGGGACATGCAGGAGGTAATCCTGCATCATGAGGATAAATACATCCCTCTTAGCATCTGTGATACGAGACAGACCATTACGATGACGAGGATTGCATCTTCCGAATACCATGATTACTATGAGGCTGTTGTTAAGATGCACTTAATCTGCCTGCGGTACTTTTTTGAACTGGTAGACAGGCAGGGCAACCGTACATATTACGGCAATTATGAATTTACGGATACATATATTACGGACAGGGACCGTATGTTTGACTGTCCGCAGAACCTGCGCGAGGAGGAGATGTTTGAGATACCGGAGTGGGCTGCCAATAAATCGGTTTACCAGATATTTCCGTCCCGTTTTGCTTCGTCTAAGCAGGTGGATGACAAGCTGTGGTACAAGGCTCCGGTCACGGCTTCGGATAATCTGCAGGGAGATTTGCGGGGCATTATTGAGCATCTGGACTATATAAAGGAACTGGGAATCGATATCGTCTATATGACACCGATTTTTAAATCCAATTCCAGCCATAAATACGACACCATAGACTATTATGAGATTGACCCGTCGTTCGGCACGAAGGAGGATTTACAGGAGCTGGTCGAAAAAGCCCATGAGCGGGGGATGTGGGTAATTATGGATGCGGTGTTCAATCACACGGCACGCGAATTTTTTGCATTTAAGGATATCATGGAGAAGGAAGAAAAGTCCGAGTATCTGGACTGGTATTTTGTGGATGAATTTCCGCTTCGGGGCAAATGGGGAGAGATTCCGAATTATAAGTGCTTTGGATACTATGGCGGTATGCCGAAGCTCAATCTGCGCAATCCGAAGGTGGAGAAATATGTTACCGAAGTGGCAACGTACTGGATTAAGGAATGTGATATCGATGGCTGGAGACTGGATGTGGGGGATGAAATCAGCCATGACTTCTGGAAAAATTTCCGCAGGGCAGTCAAAGCGGTGAAGCCGGATGTGCTGATCGTCGGGGAAATCTGGCATTACGCAGGAGATTTTCTGGAGGGTGATGAGTGGGACACCGTGATGAACTATTCATTTTTCCGGAACGTGATGGATCTGGTCGCAACGGAAAGTATTACTGTCACACAGTTTGTTGAGCGGCAGGGGTATCTTCAGGGACGCCTGCACAAAAAGGTA
>JBGVFC010000140.1:0-22040 GCA_045120755.1 Agathobacter sp.
GGATTCTCATTCAGATATTCGATGGCCTCGTCCAATCTGAATTTGAGCACTGCGCTCGGTCCATTCTGATAAACCTGTGCTCCCAGAACAATGATATAATCCAGATTCTTCTCTCCACGCTGGCAAAATCCGCTTAGGATGCAGGCTTCCACAACGCCAAAAAATAAGAGCCCCACGCAGCCCATTCCTATCACAAGCCTCCGCAAAACCTTCGGCAGTTTCCCCCATAATCCTATTTTTGCCGCGATTGCAAACAGTATAAAAACAAAGCCGAGTCCCAGCCACACCACGAAAAACAGTGTCCCTGAGCCAACGGCTCCGACTATCATTCCATAAATCAGGCATACTGCTGCAAGCACCAGCCAAAGAATCATCCATATCGTCTGTTTTTTGTTTTTCATTGATTTGTTCCTTCCTTGTTGCGAAAAATTTAAAATTCCAGTTTCGCCTATCCCTTGAAATCAATTGTAGTTCCAAGGTACTTTTCCGCATCCGTTTTTACCGAGTCTGCCATATACAGATAATTATAATCTTCGACCTTCTTTTTTAGTTCCTCTATCGAGTTTGCCGAAAGAACAACATCCTGTTCTTCCCGCTTTTGCAGTCGTTTCTCCTCTAATGCTTCTTCCCGCTCTTGCTTTTCTGCTTTTTTCTGCGCAGCCTTCTTTTCTTCTTTCTTTTCCGCTCTCTGCTTTTCTATACGCTCAGCCTGTGCCTTAAAAGATTTATCCATAACCGCGAAAAAGGAAACCGCACCATTATCATTGACCTGCATTCCAAAACCTTTTACATTCGATACAGTTCCAAGAGACTGCTGCAATTCCGGCAGCTTATTCTGTGCAGACGCAATCACACTTTCGTACTGTCTGCGATACTGCTCATCCTCTGCCATACGCTCAATTTTTTCTTCATCAATCAGCACTACCATTTTATAAGGATTCGCAAAGCTTCCGGCATTCGCTTTTGCCATCTCCTTCATATCTTTGCTCACCAGAATAAAATCCATATTCTGATATTTTGATTTTAATTCCTCATAATACGCTTTGGCATTTTCACTAAGCCTCGGTTGACCGATGGTTTTACCGGATACACCATACTTTTTTTCTTCGTCAGCCTTTTTAACCTCCCGTGCAGCATAATTATTTGTCGCTGCACCTGTGCTGTTCGCAATTGTTCCTACATCCATGTAGATACCTCCCATCCTTGTGAAAAAATAATAATCTAAAAATCCGTTACTATAACTAAATATCGGCTCTCTGTATCTGCAAGTTAATAGTAGGTGAAGTTAGAATTCTCAGGTTTTTATGGGATTATTCTTCGAATAACAAAAGCCGACTCTTTCGAGTCAGCCCTTCCTTATCATTTCTCTCCTAGTAACCATATTTTTTCTGCTTGACCTTCAGGAAAAGCATCGTTAGCACAACTGCCATCAATTCTGCCACAACAATCGACCACCAGATACCGTCAATATCAAGAATTAACGGCAGGAGCAGTACAGAGGCAATCTGAAATACCAGTGTTCGCAAGAAAGAAATCAATGCAGAGGTCAGTCCATCATTGAGTGCTGTAAAAAAGCCGGAACCAAAAACGGAAAATCCCATCAGCAGGAAAGACAGCGCAAAAATGCGGAACCCGGAAGCAGTCAACTCCATCAGCTCTGCGTCATATCCTACAAAAATCTTTGCCAAAGGTACTGCACTGAGTTCTGAAAGAACAACCATTAAGACGGCAAAACCGCCAATCAGAGTTAGGCTTTTTCTCAGAATACTTTTCAGTTCATCGCAATTTCGTGCGCCGTAGTTGTAGCCGGTTACCGGTGCTGTACCGATGGAGTAACCGATAAATGCCCCGGAGAAAATCATACTCACATACATCATAACGCCATAGGCGGCAACACCATTTTCTCCCGCATATTTCATAAGCTGCATATTGTAAAGCATGCCAACAATGCTCATAGAAACATTGCTCATAAATTCCGAAGAACCATTGACACATGCTTTTCCAATTGCCCTGCCATCAAACCTGGTCCTGCCAAGTCTTAATGTACTGCTGTTTTTTCGGGAAAAATAAATTAACGGGAATACACCGCCCACCGTTTGACTTGTAGCAGTAGCGATTGCAGCTCCTACAAGCTTGTATTCCTGTGGAAGCAGCCTGACCAATACAGCGTCCAGAACCATATTGGTAACACCGGCACAAACTGTAACAATTAGTCCCAGTTGTGGCTTTTCAGCGGTTACAAAAAAAGCTTGGAATAAAAGCTGTAATATATAAAAGGGAAGGGCACAGAGAATAATCCGGCCGTATGTGACGCAGTTTTCCAGAAGCACCCCCTCCGCACCAAGAAGTGCAGCAATAGGCCGCAGAAACAGAAAGCTGACAATCGCTAAAATAATACCCAAAATAAATGCTGTGTAAGTAAACAGGGAAAATAACTGATTTGCTCTTTTCTCATCGCCCTCTCCAAAGGTCTTTGCAACCCATGCCGTACCGCCTGTACCAAACATGAATCCAACGGTGGAGACAATCATCAAAAACGGCATAATCAGATTCACCGCCGCAAAGGGTATCTTTCCCGCAAAGTTGGACACAAAAAAGCCGTCAACCACGCTGTAAATAGATGTAAAAATCATCATGGCAACAGAAGGCATTGTAAACTTTATCAATTTTCCATAAGTAAAATGATCTGAAAGCTGAATCCTCATTTTGTCTCCTTTTCGAGTTTGTTTACCTGTTCACGGAAGGTTTCCACATATTTATTTGTGAGACCAATGTAGGTGTCAATTTCTTCCTCCGACCAGCTTTCAAATGCACCAATTTCTGCTTCGAGTATTTTGGATACTGTGTCATTTGCCTTTTCTTTCCCTTTTTCAGTCAGAAAAACTATCTTTGCCTTGCCATGGTGCTGTTCAAGCCTGACAACATCTTCCTCCTCCAATTTGCGCAGCGCAGAATTAACCGTCTGTTTACTGATGCCAGACTCCTTATAAATTTCGCTGAGCAGACAGAAGCCGCCACCCGTATAGAGTGCATACAAAATGCGGGACGCACTATCACTAAGACCAATCTTCAAAGACGCCTGGTGATATAAACCGTCCATTTCAGAGGCCAGCCAATTGATACGCTGGAGTTTTTCAAATTTACTTGTGTTCATCGCCTATCTCCTTATGTACGAAATCGTACTCAAAGGAGTATAGTACGAAATCATACATAAGTCAATAGACAAACGCAACAATCCCCTTTCCGTGAATCAACTCGAAAAGGGGATTTATAGGGGACATTATTTAAGTTTTATCAAAACGAAACACTCTGCAACCAACAACGCAGAAATTATTCCACCAATTACAGAATATGTAGATAAACCAAACATAAGCGGTGCAAAAGATGTAACAACGGCAATAATTGAAATTACTTTACAAGCAGAAAGTAGTTTTGGCATTGGTTTAAGCAAACATACGAGGAGTATTACAATCATTAATCTATTAGTTTCAATGCATAACTTGGTCTGCTTGTTGTATAATCCGTCGCCCGACCATCAAATTTCTTTTTTGCATCCATAATTTTCTCCGTCAACTTCAAAGCTTCTGTTTTATTCATCCCAATATTCAATCGTCTCTTGTGGCGTAGTGTCAATACCAAACAATTGCCACATAAAATTTTCCCTTTCGTTGTAGATATTAATAATGTGGATATATTTCTCCTCAATACGATAGAATACATAATTTCTACTTACAAACAAATACCTATAATCTGTTACAACATCGAATAAGTCTACTACAGCAGGACCTTTCTTTTCAAACAATGCCAGACCTTTTATCTCCTCCGTAATTGCTTTCGTAATCTGCTTTGCTTTATCTACCCCATACTGTGCAGAAATCTCCGCTTTCAAAGCGCGCAATTTATCTGCAGCATCCGGAGAGTACTTTATCTTCTTCAATCCAGTACCCCCAATTCGCGTTCTAAATCATCCGCATCAATCCAGCCTTCCTCATTTGCTCTTTTCTCTGCTCTTTTCAAATCAAGCATCAACATTGCCAACGCCTGCTCCTTCAATGCTTCTTTACTGTTTTTTGTTACAATGAACGGTAACCCCTCAACATTAATTGATTGTTGAAGAAAAGTATTAAATGCATCTGTTAAAGTCATACCTGTTTTAGCATATATATCTTCAACTGTTTTCTTTATTTCCGAATTAATTCTTACTTGAAAAGTAGAATCCTTTGGTGCAATTGCGACATTCAAATTAGTAGCCATACATGCATACCTCCTTTTTCTTTCATCATAATACGCGCCAAATGCCGCGTCAATACATTGTCATTACTTTTTGTTCTATGAACATCCTTTCAAATGTTTCGCTGTCAGAAACATATCCCGAAACTCAACATTACTGAAAGTTGTCAATTATTTCACCGCCAACACATCTCTTTTACATAGTTCCGACAAACTTTGAACCACACAATCTGCTTTTTCGCTTTCCTGCGTAATATTCCAATACTGACCAAATCCCTGCTGAATCCATATCGTACGCATTCCTATTGATTTGGCCGGGATAATATCATTATCAATTCTGTCTCCAATCATGACAGCTTCATATGGTTTGCAGCAAGCCCTGTCTAAAGCAATCTCAAATATTCTTTTGTCCGGTTTTGCAACACCTTCTTCTGCAGAAGCAATCACTAAGTCAATGTACTGTAAAATTCCATGCTCTTCCAAACGCTCTTTTGTTCCCAATAATTGATTCGCAATGATTCCTATCTTATATGTATCACGCAAAAACCTAAGACATTCCGAAGCATCCGCACATTCTATAAGTTCACTTGTCTGCACGCTTCTATACTCTTCACAACCAGCGGATTCCCTGCATATTGCAAAATATTGGCACGTTTCATTATCTCAGTTATTTTCTCGTTTTCGCCCATTCCGGCAAACTCCTTTTCTACCCAAACGGCTGCATCCCTCAATTGCCGCAGAAGATTTCTGCTGCCTGCAATTATTTTTTCCAATTCCTCACTGCCAAACACATCGCTCCATGCCGGACAGAAACAGGATGCTTCCGACAGCGCACTTATCCTGTCGAGACTTCTCATACTCGCCTCATAATCCACAAAAATCGGCAAATCGTTTGCTTGTGGGATGGCATCCCCTGTAAATACCGTTTCCCCATTTAGGAAATAGGACATCGAACCATGCGAATGTCCTGCCGTTTCGATTACCCGTATTTGTAACCCTTCCTCCAAATCAATGACATCCCCATCCAGAACAGGGCAGTCCACCGGAGCAGATTCCGCAAGTAATTGATAAAAATTGGGAATCGGCCGTTCCAGAAACTGCGCGTCAATATCTTCAATCCAGTTGATTTCCTTTGCGGGCGCGTATATATTACAACCGGCTAACCGCTTTATGGAAGCCGCTCCTCCTGCATGGTCCGGATGCGCGTGTGTCAGAAATATGCCTTTTATATCGGTCATATTTCTGCCGATTGACCTTAGATATTCCCCAACCAATTCCTCCGAACCGGCAACCCCGCTGTCTATCAGATAACAATCCCTGCCTGTAATCAGATATATATTGATATATCTTTTCACGGTGGGTGTCACAAAAAATTCTTTTCGTATTAAATGTACATTCTCATGGATATTCATGATGTCCCCCTTATTCTACAATAATTGCCCTGCTAGTTACAGAATTTTCTTGCAAGTGTTCACTTGCATTTCATTTAAAAAGAAACGGCACCATAACGCGTGCCATCTCTCTATACCCGGATTCCATTCACAAAATGTCTGACGCTGTTTTCTATATATTCCTTTGCGGTAAGCTCCGTAAGGTCATCCCCAAAGGATGCCTTAAAAAATACAAATCCGAAATTCATGGACAAAAACGCCACCGCAAGACTCTCGATATCTTCTGTATGAATTTTGTTTTGTCTGCGCATTTCCGTAAAATAGGAGCCCAATACTTTTTTGAAGGTATCCGGAATCTCCCGAATTCCATCCCTGGTCACCTCATACAAATCAGGGGAACGAAGCCCCAACGAAATCCTGACCATCTTCGGTGTGACTTTTCTCAAATACACCTCTGCAAAAGAACATAAATCAGGTATCAGCTCACCGGTATAAGAAAAATCGTCCTCCCGGATACAAGGATTATATTCCGGCAAAGACATAGCTGCCACTACGATTTCTCTTTTCCCCTTAAATTTGCGGAAAATCGTACATTCATTGATTTCCGCTCTTTGGGCAATATCCTTCGTCGTAGCCGAAGCATATCCTTTCTCCATAATCAGAGACATCATTGCATCAATTATTTTTCTTTGCGTTTCATCATACATGTTTCTCTCCATCGCGCAAGTATATACTTGCATAATAGTATAAACAAAAAGCACAGTCAAGTGATAAAAATTCAATATTCCTATTACTACACCGAATCCCGCTTCAAATCCCACAGCATCTCAAGCCCCTGAACCCCGACCGGAAGCACAAAGCAGAAAAACAACGGCTCGCAGAGGTTCCAGATAACGATTTCATGATAGAAAATAAGCGCGAACACGCACTGGCAGACCACGCCGATTGCTGTCAGAATCAGACAGACCGGCAACAGCTTTCTCATGCGGAAAATACACCACTGTGCTTTGGACACCGGCAAAAATGCGAGTATTCTCCCAATACGCCGGCTTTTTCCGTCTTCCTTATACCGGTCATATCGGAACATGTATATCGAACTTCCCATGAGTAACAGCATGCCTGCCTGAAACCATAGCATAGAAGAAACGCCTTCCCATGCCTGCCATGGAAAAACAATCACAAACATGCCACTCCCCATCAAAAACCATCCGGCAATTGTGTACCCCAGATGCTCCGGACACCAGGTTGTCTGTTCTTTGAAAAACCGCATCAGACATTCCTGTTCCTTCCTGTTGATTCTTAGTTGTTTCATTTTTCCACCGTTCCTCTCTTTCACTCCTGCCCCCGCTTTGCCAAAGCCGGAAGTACCTCCAAAGCTTCACCAAAACAGACCAGTTTTCCCTCTTCCATAATTCCAACATAATCCGCCTTTAATTCCATCTCGGATTCCATATGACTTGTCATCAGAACGGATGCTTTTTCTTCCTTGATGATTTGCTGCAGCATCGCAAAAAAATCCACACGGAATACCGGGTCCATCCCTGCGGTTGCCTCATCAATCAGATACAATACCGGTTCATATGCCATTGCAAATGCCAGTTGGAATTTCAGCCTTTCTCCGCGTGACATTTTTTTGTAAGTCTTTCCACATGACAGATTCATTTTCTCCATTGCCTGTTCAAATTTTTCCATGGAAAATGATTCCAAAAGCAATCCCAGTATCTGTGCATTCTGTCCGGCAGTGCGGTCCTCAAAAAACGGGTGCTCCTCCGACACAAAGGCGATATGATTCATCACATGTACATGGTTTTTGCGGATATCCTCTCCCTGCACACGTATGGTTCCGCTATATTTTGCATTTTCATTGACAATTGTTTTCAAGAGCGTGCTTTTTCCGGCACCGTTTTTCCCCATCAACCCATAAATATATCCGCTTTGCATGGAAAAATTAATGTCCGAAAGCCGAAATCCCCGCCTTTTTCCTGTTACATGTTCCATTTCCAAAACCGGTGTACCCATACTCTCCCTCTTTCTATTCTGCTGAAGTTTCATACAATGTCTGTACCATTTCCGTAAGTTCCTCGCAGCTTATTCCCGCCTGCTTCGCCTCATAAATCACTTCTCCCAGCCGCTTTTCCAGCATCATAAGCTGTTTCTCCATGAGATAATCGGTATTATATTCGCAGACATAGAAGCCTTTTCCTGCTACCGAGCGGATCAGTCCCTCCTTCTCAAGCTCCTCATATGCCCGTTTGGTCGTAATGACGCTGACTCCGAGGTCTGCGGCCAGTGCCCGGATAGAAGGAAGCGCCTCCTGCGCCTTCAGTTCCCCTGATACAATGGCATTCTTTAACTGGTTTACAATCTGCTCGTAAATAGCAAGTGTCCCCTGTGGAAGTATTGTGATTTTCATCGTTCATCCCTCATTTCTGCAACCGGCTTTCCTTCGAATGTAAGTGCATCCTCCATTTCCAGACGGATATACTTCTGATACTTCACAAACGGCGGCAATTCTATGAAACCAAACAAAAGAAGCAGAATTATTTTCGCCAGCATGCCCGTCTCCTCTCCGATTGCAAATGCCAGCAGCACCACCACCGAGAGCATGCAAAGCGGTATCAACACACAAAACAGGATATATTCCATTTTACTGTCGGTATCCTTACTTCTGCGCGCCGGATACACGAGGCTCGACAGCATCACATCATTCGCCAGAATCATCCCTGCCAAAAAGAAATCCAGAGAAGAAACACATAACACGATAAGCACGCCTATAACGGAAATCCCCATCTGGACAGCAAATCGGAACCAGTAGGATTTCTGGATGTATGCTTTTCTCTCCTTTTGGCACATCGGGCAAAGATACATCATCTTCGGCAACTGCACCGGATGTGTAAACAAAGAAGCCATGATAAAAAAAAGAGGCAGACAGATTCCGGATACGAGAACTGCATTTCCGGCGCTGAAGGTACCATCGTTCATCACAAATTCCGCCGCAAAATAAATCATCCCCACCAGTAATGGGAACCAGATGTTTATTTTCTGTCTCCATTCACCTTTTCTGCAAAAGCCTGCCAGATATTCCTGCATCACAAACCGTGTCATATGCTTTTTCCCCCTCTCTTTGCATAGTAATACATAAACTCCTGAATGGATGGCTGCCGCACAGTCAGAGTCTTATCGTACCGGTTGCGTCTGCTGTGCAAAACCAGTGCGCTCGTGCCATACGCCCGCTCCTCCATATGAAGGATATGTTCTTTCGGAAGAAGATTGATCTTATACTTCTCCCCATCCACAATCCGGTAAGACTCCCGAAAACACTCAATATCCCCGGCAAAAACCTGCCGCCCCTTCTCCAGATAAACCAGGTAATCCGCAAGACTATCCAAATCTTCCGTCAGGTGTGTCGAAAGAATCACGCTCCTTGTCCCATCGGATATAAATTCTTTTAGTAATTGTAAAAACTGCTGTCGGAAATCCGGATCAAAATTCGCAGTCGGCTCATCCAGCACCAGAAGCTTTGCATTGTGGGAAAGTGCAAATGCAAACTGACATTTTAGCTTTTCTCCCTTTGAGAGTCTGCCGAACTTTTTATTTTTATCAAGATGAAAACGCTCCAGATACGATTCCATCCTCCCTCTGTCATACTGTGAAAAATACTTTCCATACCGACCGGCATTCTGCAGGATGGTCGAAGAGGCATCAAACAATTCATCCACAAGCACCACACCGGTGCAATCATGAATCAGCTTCTCATTCGAAGCATAATCCATATGGTCAATCAGAATCTTTCCCTCATCCGGCTCATACAACCCGAGCAAAAGGTGCAGCAGCGTCGTTTTTCCTGCTCCATTCTGCCCTGCCAGACCACAGATATATCCGGCAGGAATTTCAAAATCAATTCCTGAAAGTGTAAACGGATGACATCTTTTTGTAACAGATTTTACCTGAATCATGCTTCCTTACCTCTGCTTCCCGCGTTTCCTTTGTACATATGGTGTATATGTATTGTATATATACATATATACACTCTATGTACACACTTGTCAAGTACTCCCTTACAAAATTCACCTTTACGGTAAAGAAAAAGCGCCGGACAACATTTCTGCTATCCAACGCTTGATGTTATTCAGATATTCATGCCTCCGGAGCCGGAATCAGCTTGTCGACTTTCAGGATATGGTTAATCAGCCACCCCAGCAAAAATTCAATCAGACTCTGCACATATTCTGCCGGGTCCGTCTGTATCTTCTTCTGGTCAATGTCATCCAATGATGCGATAAAGGACTTATGCGCTCTCTGCTGCTGCGGAAGTCCCTCATAATGGATACTTTCCATATACTCCTCTTCATCCGAAAAGTGCTCTGCCGTGTAATCCCTAAGTTCTTTCAGAATCTCAATGATATCATCCGCATCCGCTTCCGTAGCCCCCTGCTTTAGGATTTCATATACTTTTCCCGTTATCTGGAAAAGTGTCTCATGCTCATGGTCAATCAGAGGATTGCCAATCCGGTATTCCTCCAAAAATTCACACGGATTCTCCTGAACCATCCATGCCTCAAGCGGCTCCAGCTTGCCAATCAGGGCATCGCTCGAAATAATATGCTGATACAACCATCTTGTCAGAAAAGACAGAATCTCATGGAGCACCTCTGTCTGTTCCTCATTGTCATCGATATTCCGGTACAGCAGCGCCCATACCTCCTGATGAAAATGCTCATGCTGGACTCTCTGCATAATCAGCTCCGGGTCACATATCTTCATCATATATGCTTCTTCCCGCGCAAAATGCTTTGCCGCATAATCGTCAAGTTCTCCTAACAATTCTTTAATCTGGTCATATTTATCCTCCACATACTCCATCTGCGCCAGCTCCATCGCCTCATTCAGCAGGTCAAACAAATGCTTGTGGTCATTATCCAGTTCCTCAATTCCGATTAAACAATCGCTCGTAAAATTAAACATTCTGATAGCATCTCCTCTACATTCCAATAATCAATGTACATGTTTATTGGGGATATTTTACCATTTTTACTATCCTGTTTCAAGGCAGGCACGGACATTATGCTGTTCACAATCTCTAAACTTTTCCCGCCAGCATGACGATATATGCAATATAAGCAAACGCACACCCAGAGGGAGAAAAACATATGGCTGCAACATCAACAGGAATAACCTTATCTTCAGATTTCTATTTAAGTGGCTTCTACAAGGCGAACCGGAATGTCCGGAAAGCCTCCGGACGAACGGAGCTGACTTCAACCGAATTGTCTTATGAAGATTCCCGCGCGCTCTCACGCGCTGTCAAAAAGCTCGCTTCCTTTGATTTATCCGAGGAAGATAATTTAGACAACCTGAAGAACTCAATCTCTGCCTTTGCAGACACCTACAACAATGCCATCTCCTCTTCCTCCAAAAATGATGCATCCGAAATCAACAAATATGCAAAGCAATTAAAAAAACTCGCCACCAAATACAGTGACGAGTTAGAAGATATCGGCATCTCCATCAAGTCTGACGGAAGCATGAAGGTGAACTCCTCACTTCTGTCCTCCTCTAAGATTGATAAGATAAAACAGGTTTTCTCCAAGGAGAACAGCGGTTTCTTAAAGGAGACACAACAGATTGCACGCCGCCTCAACAGCAATGCCTACGATTCTGTCTACACACAGATGACCGGAAACGGTGGAAGAATAAATATTATTTTGTAGAATTTTCAGCACCGCATCCAGTTGTTTCCATCAAATTCGAAAATATCTGCCTCACAATTATTCTGCAATCCGTTGCCCCAGAAATTCTTCGTTCCATGCCCTTCTATATGGCACATCAAAGCCTTGTTGAGAGCCCCATGTCCGACAATCATGATACGCTTCCATTCATCGTGCTTCGGCTCGATTTCCTCCTGCAAAAATTCCCTCGTGCGCTCCTGAAGTGCTTCTAAAGTCTCTCCATTCCGGGGCGGTATGTAGCGAGCAGGCTCCGTGAAAAAGAAACGATACGGACTGTCCTCCTTCATCCATTCCCGCTTATTCACACCCTCCATCTCTCCGAAGCATATCTCTCTAAGCCGCGCATCGCGGATAATCGGAATATTCCGATGTCCCCGGATGAGGCATGCCGTCTCGTATGCCCGAATCAATGGCGAACAGTAGATACGGTCAAAAGCAATTTTTTCCAGACGGCGCCCCAGCTCGCCTGCCACTTCACGTCCGTTCTCATTCAGTTCAATATCCTTTGAACCCTGTAATTTTCCTTCTTCATTCCATACTGTCTCGCCATGGCGGATAATATATACTTCCATTTTTCCCTCCGTCTGTTAATTTGCTTCAAAAATCTGTGCAATCGGGCTGTCACTATCCAAAAACAGTGTTGTATTGCCATTGGTAACCGATTCGCGCAGTGCATCAAGCTGGAGGGAATACAGATAGAAATCTGCCTTGTCCTCATCGTTGTATGCGTCTGCAAGAATACGCATGTATTCCGCCTCACCTTCTGCTACCGTGATGTCTGCTTTTGCCTGTGCCTCAGAAATCATAACGGCTACTTCCGCATCGGTGGTGTTGCGGATAATCTGCGCCTCGGATTCGCCCTGCGCCTTGTAAGCAGCAGCAATATTGTTGCGCTCGGTAATCATTCGTGTATAAACAGCTTCCTTGTTCTCATCCGGCAGATCCAGTACCTTGATTTTGATATCCTTCACCCGGATTCCATACTGGTCACACTGATTGCCGACACACTCCAGCAGGCTGTCCGAAATTACGATAACTTCAACATCATCCGCACTGTTTCCATCATCTTCCACCAGATCATTAATCTCAACATCATCCAGTTCGGTGTCCGTCGCATCAATCTTCACAGAGGTATCACGGCTTGCAATCAGCTCCTCCTGTGTCATGGAAGAAATGGTTGTCTTAATCGCATTATATACAATTACATCGATTCGTCCCTGCGCAGTCGTTGTACTTGCATTCAATGACGAGGTATATGCCTTGGCATCGGTTACTTCCCACAATACATAGGCATCCACAATCATGGTCTTCTTATCACTGGTAATTGCCTCGGAGGATGGAAGGTCATAAATCTGTAATGCCTTGGACACCTTGCTCACCGACTGGATAAACGGAATCCGGAAACGGAGTCCGGCACTGTCATTCGTAGCAACAATTTTTCCAAACTGCTTGACAACGGAGTATTCATTCTCCTGCGTAGTGTACATGGAATTGGAAACTACGATAATTGCAAATACGGCAATTGCCGCAATGAGAATAATTTTACCCTTTTTCATATGTACACCTCCTAATTAGCTGATGAATTTGTGCCTGATGAAGTTCCTGTGCTGCCTGAGGTTCCCGTGCTGCCTGAAGTTCCGGCAGAACCCGAAGCACCTCTCTGAAGCTCGGTAATCGGATAATACTTCATCACACTGCCATCCCCGTTATCTATGACTACCTGAAGCTCCGGAAGAACCTCCTCCATGGTCTCATAGAACATTCTCTTCTTGGTAATGAGCGGATAGTTCCGATACTCCTCATACTCTGCGTTAAAACGGGATACCTGTCCGGTTGCTTCATTGATGCGGGCCGTCTTGGTCGCCTCTGCTTCCTGGATAATCCGGTCAGCCTCCGCTTCTGCCGCCGGAATCTGCTCGTTGCGGTATGCATTCGCCTCGTTGATTGCAGATTCTTTTCCCTGCTTGGCGGTCTCTACCGCTGTAAATGCCTCAATTACTGCATCCGTAGGTGGCTCTACATCCTGAATACTTGCATCCACCAGCGTAATTCCGATATCCTCATCCTCCAGCTCTTTGACAATCATTGCTTTCACATTGCTCTGAATCTCTGCCTTGCCGGTTGTAATGGCAGTATCCACACTGTACGCAGATACCGTGGAACGGATACTGGACATTGCAATATTTTTAACAATCTCATCCGGTTCATCCGAATTATACAGATACTTAATCGGTTCGGTCACCTGATAGGAAATATAGAAATCGCAATCTATAAAATTATAGTCGGAAGTAATCATAATCGATTCATGCTCCACACTATACACATTGCCCTCGCTGTCCTCTCCATATCCAATCTTGATACCCTGCACCGTGGTATCCACCTTCGTTGCCTTCTGGATAAACGGAATCTTAAAATGAAGTCCCTTCTCATCCACAAGACTCGCCTTGCCAAAAGTTGTGATAACAACCGACTCTGTCTCCTTGACCGTATATGCGGAGGATGCGATTAATATTACTGCTACAACACCCACCGCAACGCCGGCTACAATTTTTTTTACTTTGTTCATATGTGCTCTCCTTTGCATTTTTATATTAAAATTTCAGACTCTTTTGTATCTCCATGATTGCCCTTTTTCCCATATATGCCGCAGTCGGAACTCCTCCCGGATAAGTCATCCAGTGATTCGCCAGATACAGATGCTTAAGCTTCGGAACCTTGCCGCTTAAGAATCCGTAATGCGTCATCGGCGTCGTAATAAATCTCATATATGCGCCCATATAATCATGGTTTCGTCTCGCATAGGAAACCGGTGTCCATGTATCCAGCAGACGAATTTTCCCCCGGTACTCCGGAAAACGGGCAAGAATCCTGTTTTGTACTGCTGCCGCAATTTTTTCTTTTTCCGCCTCATACTGCTGCCGCGAACCATACAATTTCTCCCAGTATTCATAATCCTTCGCATACTGTGTGAAGCTGCACTGGATCACCGTGTGCCCCGACGGAGCCGTGTAGTCACCATAATTGCGGTAATTCTTCACTTTGATACGCGCCAAACTCTGTGTCGCCACCATAAACGGTTCACAGGAAAAAGCCAATGTATCATCCACCTCCTCCAACAGTCCTTCCACCGCATATGCAGCCTGAAAAGAACTGTACACTGGGAAGTCCTTCTGTCCACGGTAATACTTCTGCAAATCCCGCGGTGTATATTGATTCTGTAATAAAGTCCTGTATGTATAGTGGATATCGCAGGCGCACAACACATAATCCGCATCCACCTTCTGCCCGCTGCAAAGCAGCACTCCGGATGCACATGCACCGCCTTTTTGCGTCCTGTCAATGAGAACCTGACTTACCGGTGTATGCAAAAACAGCCTGCCGCCCGCCTCTTTATAATTCTGCACCAGCCGCCGCACCAGTTCTATCGAGCCACCCTCGATGATATCCCCATTCCGATACGCAAAAAAGCTGTACGCCATAATCAGCCAGTAGGATTCATACTCCTCCACAGAAAAATCCAAAATGAACTGCCTAAGCAGCGGATGATGAAACCGATTCGCCCATTGCCGCATATTCATCTTCGCATATCGGTCGACCGCGCGCAATACCCTGGCATGTGACAGCTCCATATGGGTTTCGGTAAAAGCGCGAAGCATCTTATACGGCGTAAATCCCGAGGTAAGTATATTATGTACCAGATTCACACTATCAAAAAAGGCATGAATCTCCGCCGCATCCGCCTCGGACAGGGCTAACATCTCCTGCCTTGCCCGATGCACATCTCTCCACAGCGTAATCTTCTGTCCATTCAGCTCACTGGTGTAAAAAGCATCCCTCTCTACAATCTTAGGAGCATCTTTCCACACTCCAAGCTCCTGCCACATCCGGTACTGGCTGGTTCCCTCCGCTGTTCCGGTCAGCCAGTGCAGGCAATTGTCAATGGCATATCCATCGCGGTACCAGCCGCTGCAATTGCCTCCGGCAACCTCATTTTTCTCATAGATTACGGTATCATATCCGGCTTTCTGCGCATATATCCCCGCACTTAAGCCGGCAATTCCTGCTCCAACAATAATAATTTTCATGTTAAAACCTTTATTCCTTATTCTGCGTAGGTATTATACAGATTTGCGTGATCCTCAATCGTTAATTCCTTTTTCGGCGCAGTCGCCGTTACGCAGATATACGGTTTGCCGCTGTCAGAAACATAATAGCTTGCAGCACAATAGCGCGATTCATCCACATATCCGGTCTTTGCACAGAGTATTTCCCCACCGGACTCCTGATTGGCTGCATTCAGCAAAAAGGAATTTGTGATAAATATTCCCTCTTCATTCTGCTCCGTCTGCGTCGTAGTATAGCGCCGGGTTGACAATACCTCCCTGCACCAGTCATTTTCAACCGCCGCCTTGAGAATCATCGCCATATCCGTCACCGTACAATGATTCTCTTCGTCATAGATACCGACACAATTGGAAAAATGTGCGGTATCGGACAATCCGAGCTCTGCCACCTTTTCATTCATCAGCTCGACAAAAGCCTCCTGCGAGCCTGCGGTATAGACCGCAAGTGCATATGCCGCATCCGCTCCCGATGGCAGGATGGTTCCGTAGAACAAATCGCGAACCGGTACCTGCTCCCCATCATAGAAGCCAACCGCACTGCAGCCGTTGATATACGAATAGTCTGTCATCTCCCTGGTAATTGTGACCGGCTCGTCTAAATCACTGATATGCTCCGCTGCAACCAGTATCGTCAGAATCTTGGTCATGGAAGCCGGACTGATGACCACATCCGCATTCCTTCTGGCAGAAATGGTATTTGTTGTCTCATCAATCAATACAATATATTCACTGTTATACATCCCCTCATCCAGATATGCCGTATTCTCTGTCGCTTCCGCTGTATAACCCGCTAATATTTTCACATCCCCTACCGTGTACCAGCCGTCTTCATCCGGATAATTCCAGCCGACTCCAACCTGCACGACCGCTTCCGGCTCCGGCTCTGCCGTTGTCTCTGAAATTACCAAATCCGGCTCCTCCGTCACTACCACTTCCGGCATCTTGTGACTTTGGATTTCCTCCACAATCACCACGACAATAATCACCAAAAGAATGATCATCACCACGCATGCCAGGTATTGCAGAAGCTGCTGCCGCCGTCTTCGCCTGCGCCGCCGCTCCCGGATGGCTGCTCTGCTCTCAGAGTTCATCATCTGTGTATCTATATGAAACTTATCCTTCATGTATTTCCTCCAAATAAAGTTACCTCACATTATTTTACCCATAAGATAAGGATTTTTCCATCTCTTATGGGTAAATTTTACACATTTTTCATTTTTTACTTACCAGCAATTCTTTTTCCTTCTTGGTCAGACGATGCTTAATCTCATATTCGCGCCGCATTGCCTCCTCCTTCGAAGGAAAAGCCTCACAATGCACCATAACACACGGTGTTCTCGTCCGGGTGTACTTGGCACCTTTCCCTGCATTGTGCTCCTTCAGTCTTCGCTCTGGATCTGTCGTGTACCCGGTATATAAGCTGCCATCTGCACAGCGCAGCATATAACAATAATGTGTATTTTGCATTTTAATGAAAACTCCGAATCCAGTTTACCAGCGAATCATGATAGATATTGTCCGTAATGGTCTTCATCATCTGATCCGTAACCGGCCCATTCTGTGCCATCCGGTCACGAACTGCAATCTGAAGTTCCTCAATCGTCATCTGGTCAAATGCCTGATTCTGAAGCTTTGTCCGAATCTCATCGGTCATCTCAAACGAATTTGCAGAAGCTTTTTCCTGTTTTTCGGTGACATTAACCTTAAGTTCTTCCACCTTCTCCACTTCTGCCTTCTTCTCCGGTTCTTTCTCCTGTTTATCCGCAACATTGACCTGTGGAGCTTCTGTCTGCAAGGCTTCCTCCTTCTTTGCCTCCTCTTCATTGGTGACCTTGACCTGAGATGCTTCCTGCTTCACTTCCGCACTCTTGGCCTTCTCTGCTCTTTGCGGCTGCTCCTGCTGTTCTTCCCGGTTGTCCTCACATGGAATCCAGATTTCGCCGGAGGTTCTCTTGACATTCACACAGATATTTCCATTGACCACAGATACCTTCTCTTTGGATAACGCTCCCATATACGCGGAGGCATTCCCTGCCGGCAGAGTCATCACATAATCACTGTCATCGTTATTCACCGTAACGATAACCGTCTGCCCCTCATAAGTTCTGGAAAACGCATACTGGCGGTTCATCAGAAGAAGCTCCCTGTAATCACCGTAAGACAGACTCTTCGTATTCTGGCGGATATGTCCCAACGCCGCAATCAGCCGTGTACATGCGTTATTCTCAAGCGCATCTGCATAATCGTCCAGATTCAATGCCGGCCGAAGCGAATCATCCGAGAACTTTTCCTTTCTGCCCTCGATTCCAAATTCGGAGCCATAGTAGATAGATGCAACTCCCGGCAAAGTGTACAACAAGACATGTACCGGGAAAAACTGTGCCTTATCCGACAGCTTCGTGTAAATCCTCTCTACATCATGATTATCCACAAAATTGTACAGCTTCAAGCCATCCGGACGATTGCCGCCCATCTCGTACAATCTTCTTACGGTATGTGCAATCTCGAAATAATTGTGGTCATTGTGGCCGGAATACAGTGCCTTGTGCAACTGATAATTCGTTACCGAATGCAGGGTTCCCTCATTCACCCAGCGGGAGTAATCCCCGTGAATAACCTCTCCCATCAGCCAGAACTCCGGCTTCACCTCTTTGGCAACATTGCGCAGATCCTGCATAACCGAAAAATCCAACACATCTGCTGCATCCAGTCTTAATCCGTCAATATCAAATTCGCTTACCCAGAATCTGACAACATCACAGATATACTGACGCACTGCCGGATTATGCTGGTTTAACTTGACAAGAAGGTTATATCCACCCCAGTTATCATACGAAAATCCATCATTGTATTCGTTATTGCCGCCAAAATTGACATTACAGTACCAATCACGATATTGGGAATTTTCGCGATTTTTCTTAATATCCGCAAATGCGAAAAAATCACGTCCCGTATGATTAAATACGCCATCCAGTATTACCCGTATGCCCTGTTTGTGACATTCTGCAACAAAATTTGTCAAATCCTCGTTTGTTCCCAGACGGCTGTCCAGCTTTTTGTAATCAGTCGTCTCATAACCATGTCCCACAGACTCAAACAATGGTCCTATATATAAAGCATTACATCCAATTTCCCGGATATGTCCAATCCACGGAATCAAAGTATTCAGACGATGTACCGGCTCCCCGTAATCATTCTGCTTCGGTGCACCCGTAAGTCCCAACGGATAAATGTGATAAAATACTGCCTCATCATACCATGCCATAAAATATTCCCTCCGAAAATCAATTCACTTCATATAATATACAATCGTCTATTAAAAAAATCAATTGTTTCCCCACATAATATACCATCGTCTAATAAAAAGTCCGGTAAAGCGCAGGACGCCGGTCCTGCCTGACCGGAAATTCTGCCCGCATATTCTCCACATCATCCGTAAGTTCATAAATCTGCATCCCCTGCGCGTCGCAGATTTCAAACTCCATCTCTCCCTGCGGCGTAACCACACAGCTATTACCACAGTAATACTGCTGTTCCTGTGTGCCATAGCAATTAATTCCAATCATATAGCTCTGGTTCTCAATTGCGCGCGCCATCAGAAGCGTTCTCCATTGTGCAGTACGCACCGCCGGCCAGTTTGCCGGAACTAAGATTACATGCGCCGTTTTCGACATCTGCTGATATATTTCCGGAAACCGCAGATCATAGCAGATACTCATTCCAAAACAGATTCCCCGGTAAACAAAGGTCTGCGTATCCGTGCCTGCCGCAAAATATCGATGCTCTCCGGAATAGCGGAACGGATGCAGCTTGACGTAATCCCCCAGAATATCGCCATTCTCATCAATTACAGTATAATGATTTTTCGCAAGCGAACCTTCCACATATCCATCCGTACCTTTTTCCACCCATCCATATCCAATCGCCAGATGATACCGCCGTGCAAATTCCTTCATTCGGACAGATGTCCCGCCAAAAATACCGCCCGCTTTCGCACATGCCGCATTTTTTCCATCTTCCCCCGTCCCAACAGCACAGTCTTCTACACATAAATACTCTCCGGTCTTTTGTGTATTCATGGAAAAGCCGGTAAAGCTCATCTCCGGAAAAAGAATCAATTCTGCCCCCTGCTCTTCCGCCGCTTCCATAAATTCTCTTGCCCGTTCTATGTTTTCTTCCTTTTCCTCAAATTGAATATCCAATTGGCATACTGCAATTTTCATACTCCGACTCCCTCTTTCCTGCTATTCTGCCGCCGCAAAATACGAATCAGTCCCAACATCAGCAATACCGCTTTTAAAATATTATCTCCAATCATACAATACCAGATGGCATCAATGCCCATTCCCCATATCCGCACACACAAAAATGAACCTGCAATCCGCACTCCCCACCGCGAAATCAATGTCACCACAAATGGATATTTCGTGTAAGCCATTCCGTCAAAAATTCCTTCCATAACCGCTGCACTTCCAAATACCGGCTCTGTAAATGCAACAATCCGGAGCAATCTCGTTCCAATCAGGATTACCTCTGCATCGTCTGTAAAAAGTCCCATCATAAATTCTGCTCCGACAAAAAGCAATAACCCTGTCACACACATGGTTGTAAAAATGACAACAAGCGACCATCTGATAATACTGTGTTCCTTTTTCCTGTTTTTCTCCCCAATCGCATTGCCAATCAGCGTGGAAGTTGCCGCCTGCATACCATAGCCCGGAATATAGAAAAGTTCTTCCGCCGTAATTGCAATCGAATGCGCAGCATACACGGTCGTTGCCATCGCCGAGACAAAACTTGTTGCCACTACATAACCACTGCAGGAAGCAATCTGCGTACACATAATTGGAATTCCGATAGACAGGCACGCCCACATAATGGTTTTATCAAATCTTACATGGCTCCATTTAAAATTGAGAATCGGTCGTTTTACAAATGCAACCGACATCAGGATTCCACCGATTGTATAAGAAATTGCGGTTGCAATTCCCGCGCCAATTGCCCCATATTCCAACAGATAGATAAACACATAATTGAGTCCCGTGTTAATCACATTCACGAAAACATTCACCAGCATCGGTGTCTTCGTATCTCCGGTGGAACGAATTACTGAGCCAAAGATGGACATAAACGAGCGAAAGAGCAGCGGCGCATTAATCAGAAAAAAATACACCGACGCATCATGTCTGATGTGTTCTTCCGCTCCCATCCAGACCGGCATAAAAGGTGCAATAATTCCCGTAATAGTCGTAAGCGCTATACCAAGAATAAATGCCACCGAAACCGCCTGCCCGGCAGCCTTCTCAATCTTCGCCTGATTCTTTTCCCCGACCGCTCTCGCAATATAGGACAGAAAACCAATTCCAATTGCATAAATAATACTGTTAATGAGCCATGAATAAGTAGAGCTTAACGACACCGTTGCAGTCGCATCCGCCCCCAGATGTCCGACCATCGCCGTATCAATATACTGAATAACCGTGGAAAGCAATTGCTCCAGCACAGTCGGCCATGCCAGAAGAAGCAATGCAGCTAAGGTCCCTTTCGGTTTTGCACTCATCACTTTTTGTTCCATATTTTCATTCCTTATCATCTATCCATTGTCTTTTTATTAACTAATCCATCGACTTTTCAGTCACGAAAAAATATAACATTCCTTGCTTTTTGATAATAGGAGTGCTATGATAATTTATATGCAGATGTAGTTCATCGGTAGAATACCAGCTTCCCAAGCTGGGGAGGCGGGTTCGATTCCCGTCATCTGCTCTTACTAAAAGCCTTGTAAGCCTGATGTTTACAAGGTTTTTTCTTATGGAAAAATACGGTTTCTTATACAACAAAAAAACCGCAGCACTGCTACGGTTGAAATGCCTAGTTGCGGAATCGAACCAGAGACATAAGGATTTTCAGTCCTCCGCTCTACCAACTGAGCTAACTAGGCACAATAAATAATTGAGTTGCGGGAACAGGATTTGAACCTGTGACCTCCGGGTTATGAGCCCGGCGAGCTTCCAGACTGCTCCATCCCGCGATATTATTAAGTTCTTCATAAGAAGAATGGGCAGAGGTGGATTCGAACCACCGAAGCTTACGCAGCAGATTTACAGTCTGTCCCCTTTGGCCACTCGGGAATCTACCCATAATATATATAATACAATATCAATATGAAATTGTACAAAGCCGATGATCGGACTCGAACCGATAACCTGCTGATTACAAATCAGCTGCTCTGCCAATTGAGCCACATCGGCACATGAAGAAAATAGAGTGGGACCTACAGGGCTCGAACCTGTGACCCTCTGCTTGTAAGGCAGATGCTCTCCCAGCTGAGCTAAGATCCCACATAACTATATATAAAAACGACCCAGAAGGGACTCGAACCCTCGACCTCCGCCGTGACAGGGCGGCGCTCTAACCAACTGAGCCACTAGGCCATAAAGGTTTGTACCTTCAAAACTTCATACAGAATTTATACTCTTTTCAACCAACATGCTTTTACAAGCATGTCGCCTTGCGATATGTCCTCCGGACATACCACATTAGTCAAGCCCTCGACCGATTAGTAA
>JBGVFC010000141.1:0-5589 GCA_045120755.1 Agathobacter sp.
AGGAGAAGGAGTTCCGTGATATCTACGGTATGGATGTTATCGAGATTCCGACAAACCGTCCGGTCGCACGTATCGACCATCAGGATGCCGTATATAAGACCAAGAAGGAGAAGTTCCATGCGGTTGTCGAAGATGTGAAGAGGGCACATGCCAAGGGACAGCCGGTTTTGGTTGGTACGATTACCATTGAGACTTCCGAGCTGATCAGCGGAATGCTTAAGAGAGAAGGAATCCCGCATACCGTATTGAACGCCAAGTTCCATGAGCAGGAGGCAGAAATTGTCGCACAGGCAGGTCAGCATGGCGCGGTTACGATTGCAACCAACATGGCAGGACGTGGAACGGATATCAAGTTAGATGACGCGGCAAAAGAGGCCGGAGGCCTTAAGATTATCGGTACAGAACGCCATGAATCCCGCCGTATTGACAATCAGCTCCGCGGTCGTTCCGGTCGTCAGGGAGATCCGGGAGAATCAAAGTTCTATATTTCTTTGGAAGATGATCTGATGCGGCTGTTCGGTTCCGAGCGTATGCTTTCTGTATTCAATACATTGGGAGTGCCGGAGAACGAGGAGATTCAGCACAGCATGCTCACCAAGGCAATTGAAAAGGCTCAGCAGAAGATTGAGAGCAACAACTTTGGTGTCCGCAAGAACCTGTTGGAGTATGATCAGGTCAACAACGATCAGAGAGAGATTATCTATGCAGAGCGTATGCGCGTGTTGAACGGGGAGAACATGCGTGAGGTTATTTTTAAGATGATTCAGGATCAGGTGGAGAAGGCGGTAGATACCTGTATCTCCAACGAAGTATCCAGAAGCGAATGGGATTTGAATGAGCTGAATGAACTGATTCTGCCGACCATTCCATTAGAGCGGATTACCGAGGAGAGCATTGCTTCTGTCAAGAACAACAAGGAGCTCAAGCAGCTTCTCAAGGAAAAAGCAGTTATGCTCTACGAGGCCAAGGAGACAGAGTTTCCGGAGCCGGAGCAGTTCCGTGAACTGGAGCGTGTGGTATTGCTCAAGGTCATCGACCGTCGCTGGATGGATCACATTGATGATATGGACCAGCTCAGACAGGGTATCGGGCTTCAGGCATATGGACAGAGAGATCCGCTTGTTGAGTTTAAGATGGCGGGCTTTGATATGTTCGATGAGATGACGGCATCGATTCAGGAGGATACCGTCCGACTGTTATACCATGTACAGGTTCAGCAGAAGGTAGAGCGTGAGCAGGTTGCCAAGGTGACGGGAACCAATAAGGACGACACTGCTGCGAATGCTCCAAAGCGGCGCGAGAGTGCCAAGGTATATCCTAATGATCCATGTCCTTGCGGCAGCGGCAAGAAATACAAGCAGTGCTGCGGAAGCATTCGATAATACAAAAAAAGGAGAATGGTTATGAGGTATGAGGTAAAAGGAGGGAATCTTCCGGTAGTGGAGATTCAGCTTGAAGCAGGAGAGAGCATGGAGTGTGAAAATGGCGCAATGGTCTGGATGTCTGACAATATGCAGATGCAGACCAGGGGCGGCGGAATTGGCAAGATGTTCTCTAAAGCAATCTCCGGTGAGGCAATGTTCAGCAACACTTATATTGCACAGGGCGGTCCGGGAATGATTGCATTTGGAACGAATTTTCCAGGAAGTATTGTTCCGATTCAGTTGGGAGCAGGTAAAGAGATTATCTGTCAGAAATCTGCCTATCTGGCTTCTACACCGGGAATCAACAAGGAAGTCTTTTTCCAGAAGAATGTCGGCGCGGGCTTTGCCGGTGGAGAGGGCTTCGTTATGCAGAAGTTCTCAGGAGAAGGAGTGGTATTCGTTGAAATCGACGGAGTTGCCATCGACTATAATCTTGCACCTGGGCAGAGAATGGTTATCGATACCGGATATCTGGCAATGATGGAAGGAACCTGCCAGATGAGCGTTGAGACCGTGAAGGGTGGTGCAAAGAATATGTTCCTTGGCGGAGAGGGCTTCTTTAATACCGTTGTAACGGGACCGGGAAGAATCACGGTTCAGACAATGCCGAAGAATGCAATTGCAGATGCTCTGCGGCCGTTCTTCCCAAGCAGGTAATGTGCAAACAGTGCTTGAATTTTATAGGCATTCACAGTAGAATGATAGAGGATATGAATGATACATTCATATCCTTTTTCAATGAAACTCCGAAATCTGGAGAATACAATTAATTACACAAGGAGAACATATAGATGAATGATTACACATTAGGCACCAAATGCGTGCAGGCGGGATATACACCGAAGAACGGAGAGCCGAGACAGATTCCGATTGTACAGTCTACGACCTTCCGCTATGAGACCAGTGAGGATATGGGAAAGCTCTTTGATCTGGAGGCTTCCGGATATTTCTATACAAGACTGCAGAATCCGACCAATGATACGGTGGCAGCGAAGATTGCAGCACTTGAGGGTGGTACAGCGGCAATGCTTACCTCATCCGGACAGGCAGCCAATTTTTTCGCACTCTTTAATATCTGTGAGGCAGGCAGCCATATTGTAGCATCTTCTTCCATCTATGGAGGAACCTTTAATCTGATTTCCGTTACCATGGCGAAGATGGGAATTGAAGCAACCTTCATTTCGCCGGATTGCACGGAGGAGGAGCTGAATGCCGCATTTAAGGACAATACGAGAGTTGTATTTGGTGAGACGATTGCGAATCCGGCATTGACCGTGCTTGATATCGAGAAATTTGCCAAGGCTGCACATGCGCATGGAGTACCGCTGATTGTGGACAACACTTTCCCGACTCCAATCAATTGCAGACCATTTGAGTGGGGTGCGGATATCGTTACCCATTCCACCACCAAGTATATGGACGGACATGGAGCAGCAGTCGGCGGAGCAATTGTAGACTCCGGCAATTTTGACTGGATGGCTCATGCAGATAAATTCCCGGGACTTTGTACGCCGGATGAATCTTATCACGGAGTTACCTATGCGGAGAAGTTTGGCAAAGAGGGCGCATTCATCACCAAGGCAACCTCTCAGCTCATGCGTGATTTGGGCTGTATCCAGTCCCCGCAGCATGCTTTCTATCTGAATCTCGGATTGGAATCTCTCCATGTGAGAATGCCGCGCCATGTGGAAAATGGACAGGCTGTTGCAGAATTTTTGGCAGCACATCCAAAGGTGGCATGTGTCAATTATCCGGGACTTAAGACAGACAAATACTACACACTTGCGCAGAAGTATCTTCCGAACGGAGGCTGCGGTGTGGTATCCTTTGAACTGAAGGGCGGCAAGGATGCAGCAGAGGTATTTATGAAGCATCTGAAGCTGGCAGCAATCGAGACACATGTAGCGGATGCAAGAACCTGTTGCCTGAATCCGGCTACTTCGACACACAGACAGATGAATGAAGAGCAGTTGAAGGAGGCTGGCGTTCCGGCCGGACTCATCCGTATTTCCTGTGGACTGGAGGGCAAGGAAGATCTGATTGCGGATCTGGCACAGGCTTTAGAAGCAATTTAAATGTAACAGTTCAGCCGAAAAGTCTATTTTTGCATACGCGGAAATAGACTTTTTTGGATTCGGACGGAGGTATCTATGGCACAGATAAATGTAAATCATCTGACCTTTTACTATGAAGGCGGTTTTGACAATATTTTTGAAGATGTATCTTTTTCTATTGACACAAACTGGAAGCTGGGCTTCATCGGGCGCAATGGCAAGGGCAAGACAACTTTTTTAAATCTTCTTCTCGGCAAATATGAGTATCTTGGTTCCATCACAACAAATACCGTGTTTGACTATTTTCCCTATCAGGTGGAACAGGCAAATCATACAAAAAGTGCAGCGGAGCTGATGGAGCAGTGGAAGCCGGGAGTGGAGAGCTGGAGGGTTCTGTGCGAGCTTTCGGCATTGTCCATCGATGCGGAATTGCTATACCGGCCGTTTGATACGTTAAGTTTTGGCGAGCGGACCAAGATTATGCTGGCAGTGCTTTTTTCCGGCGAAAATGATTTTCTGCTGATTGATGAGCCGACCAATCATCTTGACGGGGAGGCGCGTGCAATTGTCAAAGAATATCTTGCTTCCAAGAAAGGGTTTATTCTGGTATCCCACGACAGGGATTTGCTGGATGCCTGTATTGACCATGTGCTGGTGTTAAACCGGGCGACGATTGAAGTGCAGGCGGGAAATTTTTCTACCTGGTGGGACAATAAAGAAAAAGCAGACAATTTTGCGCGGGGAGAGAATGAGAAGCATTTAAAAGAAATCCACAAGCTGAAGGAGTCTGCAGAGCGAACCGGAAGATGGGCAGAAAAAAGTGAAAATACCAAAATCGGCTTTGATCCGGTAAAAGAGCATGACCGCAGCATAGCGACAAGATCCTATATTGCGGCGAAGACGAAGAAGATGCAGGCGCGTGCAAGCAGCTATAAAGAGCGGATGGAACGGGAAATTGATCAAAAAGAAGGTCTGCTTAAGGATATCGAGGAGCCGGTAAATTTAAAAATCATGCCGATGGTTCATTACCGGAAAAATCTCATCCGGGTCAGCGACTATTCCCTGCGCTATCCGGATGCCCCTTTTCCGGTATTCGAGGGCCTGAATTTCGAAATCAACCAGGGCGAGCGCGTATTTTTAAGCGGTGGCAATGGATGCGGTAAATCCAGTGTAATCAAGACGCTGCTGCAAAAAGCCGGTGCATGGACGGAGGAGAAGCCGTTCCGGATAGAGGAAAGCGGTACATTTGAGGTGGCAGGCAACCTTGTACTTTCGTATATCAATCAGGATACCTCGCAGCTTCGGGGCAGTCTGAAGGATTATGCCCGACAGAAGAATCTGGATTACAGCCTGCTTCTTGCATTACTGCGGCAGCTCGATTTTGAGCGGGGACAGTTTGACCGGAAGATGGAGGATTTCTCGGAGGGACAGAAAAAGAAAGTCCTGATAGCCGCAAGTCTGATTACTCCGGCGCATCTGTATATCTGGGATGAACCATTAAACTACATTGATATTTTTTCCAGAATGCAGATTGAGCGGCTGATTGAACAGTATCGTCCGACCATGCTTCTGGTCGAGCATGATGTCCGGTTTCGGGAAAAAATTGCAACCCGGATTGTTGAGATGTAATGCAAAAAATCGCAGTCAATGTATTTTTTCAATGACACCGCAGCCGATTTTTGCACCGGAATCACCGGAAGGCTGGGAAGTAAAATCATCTCTTCCACCGTGTATGATGATGGATTTGCCAAGTACTTCCGACAGGGACAGTCTGCCATCATAGAACATGGTCCACGCATATCCCATGGAGGAAAGGAGAGGCGGCAAATCCCCGGCATGCTCCGGATGCGGCTGCAGATTGGGGTTATAGTGCGTACCGGTTTTATCAAAGGGTTCGGTGCAGTCGCCAAATTCATGGATGTGCATGCCGAAAAAGCCGTCCGGCAGATGCAGAACCTTAACCTGGACATAGATTCCGGTCATGGGGGCAGAATAGAAGATGGCGTATCCTTCCAGAAGCGGATGTTCCGGATTGCCGGTAATTTTCGCATAGGCACCCGGTCTTAGGTGCGGAAGGTAATTCATGAAAGATAAGAAATCGGGATTCATAG
>JBGVFC010000142.1:0-13594 GCA_045120755.1 Agathobacter sp.
TCGGATTTTTGGAGGCGATGGGCCGGTTATTGAGCCTTTTATGGCTGCAATTGAGATGATTCACACATATTCCCTGGTACATGATGATCTGCCGGCGATGGACAATGACGAATATCGCAGGGGCAGGAAGACGACACACGCTGTATATGGGGAGGCAATGGGGATTCTGGCAGGAGATGCCCTGCTGAATTATGCCTATGAGACGGCGGCACGCGCTTTTGCACTGGAACCGGACAACCGGAAGGTTGGAAGGGCTTTTTCCATCCTTGCGCAGAAGGCAGGGGTATATGGAATGGTTGGAGGCCAGGTGGTAGACATCGAGACGGATAATCTCGGAGCTTCGCCGATTACGCGGGACAAATTGGATTTTATATACAGGCTGAAGACGGGGGCGCTGATGGAAGCGTCGGTTATGGTCGGAGCCGTTTTAGCAGGGGCAACCGAATCGGAGATTGCCCTGATGGAGTCGGTTGCCGCGCATGTGGGACTGGCATTTCAGATTCAGGATGATATTTTGGATATTACCGGCACAAGCGAGGTGCTCGGAAAGCCGGTGGGAAGTGATGAGCGCAACCACAAGGCAACCTATGTGACCTTTGAAGGACTGGACAAGGCAAAACAGGATGTGAAGCTGTATTCACAGAAGGCAATTGACCAGTTAGAGTCTCTGGGGCGTGATGTTTCATTTTTGACTGCACTGATCTCATATCTGATTGACCGGGACAGGTAAACAGAGCCGTGTGGTGCATGAGAGCAGTGAAAATCGGGGTATTGGAATAACAATATGGTACTTGAACAGATAAAAAAAGAAAATGACATTAAAAAGTTAAGTGAAGATGAACTGGAAATCCTTCGGGCGGAAATACGCCAGTTTCTGGTGGAGACGATCTCTGTTACGGGAGGGCATCTGGCGTCGAATCTCGGGGTGGTGGAGCTTACGATGGCGCTGCACCTTACTTTTCATCTGCCTCAGGATAAGATTATCTGGGATGTTGGTCACCAGTCTTATACGCACAAGCTTCTGACCGGAAGAAAGGATGGGTTTGAGCATCTGCGCGAATACGGCGGGATGAGCGGATTTCCGAAGACCAATGAGAGCGATTGTGACTGCTTCAATACCGGACACAGTTCGACTTCCATCTCCGCAGGACTGGGACTGGCGCAGGCGCGTGAACTTTTGCAGGAGCATTATCATGTTGTGTCGGTCATCGGGGATGGAGCATTGACCGGAGGACTGGCATTTGAGGCGCTGAACAATGCGTCACGCCTAAAGTCCAATTTTATCATTGTATTGAATGACAACAATATGTCCATCTCGGAGAATGTCGGCGGTCTGAACCGCTATCTGTCTACTTTCCGGACAGCCGATGCGTACCGTGATTTTAAGAATGACATTGTCGATTCACTGAACCGGATTCCGGTGTACGGTGAGCGGGTTGTCAAGAAAATCCGCAATACCAAGAGCAGCATTAAGCAGCTTTTTGTGCCGGGCATGTTGTTCGAAGAAATGGGAATTATCTATTTGGGACCGGTGGACGGAAGTGATATCAATGCCATGTGTAAGCAGTTCGAGGCTGCAAAGCGTGTGGATGGACCGGTTCTGGTGCATGTGGTGACGAAGAAGGGGGCCGGATATGGTCCGGCAGAACGTCATCCGGCGCGCTTCCACGGAGCAGAGCCGTTTGATATAGCAACCGGTCTGCCGAAGCAGAAGCGGATTCGCCCGAACTATACGGATGTATTTGCTTCTTTTATGAAGAAGATGGGAGAGAAGAATCCCAAGGTGGTCGGAATCACAGCGGCGATGGAGGACGGAACGGGGCTGAAGCGTTTTCATATGGAGCATCCGGACCGTTTCTTTGATGTTGGTATAGCAGAAGAACATGCTGTTACTTTTGCCGCAGGAATGGCGAAGGCGGGACTGAAGCCGATTTTTGCAGTGTACTCTTCTTTTTTGCAGAGGGCATATGACCAGATTCTGCACGATGTCTGTATCCAGAAGCTTCCGGTGGTCTTTGCGGTTGACCGCGCCGGACTGGTGGGAAGCGATGGGGAGACGCATCAGGGAATTTTTGATTTGTCCTATTTATCCTCAATCCCGAATCTTACCGTGATGGCACCGAAGAACAAATGGGAATTAAAGGATATGCTGCAGTATGCGGTGGAGGCGAAGGAGCCGGTTGCGATTCGTTATCCGCGCGGGCAGGCCTATGAGGGGTTGGAGGAATTCCGTATGCCGGTTACGCCGGGCAAAAGCGAGTTGCTGTATCAGGGCAGTCAGGTGGCAATCTTTGCCATCGGAAGTATGGTATCCGTTGCGGAGAAGGTTCGAATCCGTCTGGAGATGCAGGGAATTTCCACCACGCTTGTGAATGCGAGATTCATGCAGCCGATGGATACGAAGATGATTTCTTTGCTCGCCGATTCACATAAGCTGTTCGTTACGATGGAGGAGAATGTGCACAGCGGAGGCTTTGGAGAACATGTAGCGGCATATCTGTCCGATTCCGGAATTCCGGTTCCGTTTTTGTCCATTGCACTTCCGGATGCGTATGTGGAGCATGGGGATGTTGCGATGCTCAAGCAGGAATTGGGAATCGATGAGCAGTCGGTCTACGAAAGAATCATGGAGGTACTATGAAAGAGCGTTTAGATGTATTGCTGGTGCAAAGAGGACTGGCACCTTCCAGGGAAAAAGCAAAAACTATGATTATGGAAGGCAATGTTTTTGTGAATAATAACAGGGAAGACAAGGCAGGGGCAACATTTGCCGAGGATTGTGAGATTTCCATTCACGGCACCACATTAAAATATGTAAGCCGCGGAGGCTTAAAGCTGGAGAAGGCAATGCAGCAGTTTGACATCCGGTTGGAGGGATGTGTCTGTATGGATATCGGAGCCTCCACAGGCGGTTTTACGGATTGTATGCTGCAGAGCGGCGCCGCCAAGGTGTATGCAGTGGATGTCGGATATGGACAGTTCGCGTGGAAGCTTCGCAATGATCCGCGCGTGGTATGTATGGAGAAGACGAATATCCGGTATGTCACACCGGAGGATATTGCGGATACACTGGATTTTGCCTCCGTGGATGTATCCTTTATCTCACTGACCAAGGTGCTGCCTGCAGCAAGAGAATTATTGAGGGAGAACGGCCAGATGGTATGTCTGATTAAGCCACAGTTTGAAGCAGGCAGGGATAAGGTAGGCAAGAAGGGCGTTGTGCGGGATGCGAAGGTTCATCTTGAGGTGATTGGAAATGTGATTTCCTTTGCACTCAGTAATGGTTTTTCAGTTCTGAATCTGGATTACTCCCCGATTAAGGGACCGGAGGGGAATATTGAATATCTGGTGCATTTAGAGAAGTCAGAGGTGCCAGAAAAGGAGGAATCCGTTGACATGCAGCAGGTGGTTGAAGCTGCACATGGGCAATTGGATAAATAGGATATGCGACATTTTTTAATCATTACCAATGCATATAAGGATAAGGACTTAAAGCTCACACACGAACTGGTTGATTATATTTGCCAAAAAGGCGGAACGGCAAAGTATCTGTTGAGTGACATTCACCACAATCTGTCGAATCATATGGACCAGGCTTCCATTCCGCCGGATACGGATTGTATCATGGTGATTGGAGGCGACGGCACACTGATTCGGGCAGCCACTAAGGTGGAAATCCTGCAGATTCCCATGATTGGTGTGAATCTTGGAACGCTCGGTTATCTGTGCGAGGTTGAGGCTGCCACGGTATTTCATGCAGTGGACCGGCTGATGGAGGATGATTATGTCAGGGAAGACCGTATGATGCTGACCGGATACAAGCACCGGCAGGAGGAAGAGAGGGTGGCGCTCAATGACATTGTCATCCACCGTACCTCGGATTTATCAATTCTTAGCCTGCTGGTGTATGTCAATGGAGAACTTCTCAATACATATCATGCAGACGGTATCATTGTGGCGACACCTACCGGCTCGACCGCATACAATATGTCCGCAGGAGGACCGATTGTTGACCCGAAGGCGAAGGTGATTCTGCTCACCCCAATCAATGCACACAACTTAAATTCCAAGAGTATCGTGCTGGATGCCAATGATATCATAGAGATTCAGATTGGAACAAGAAGGGCAGAGCGGGACGAGGAGGCGTGCGTCAGCTTTGATGGAGATAAGGTGGAGCAGCTTGCAGTGGGGGACCGCTTTGTCATCTCGCAGGCACAGAATGTAGCAACCATCTGCAAGTTAAGCAATAAAAGCTTTCTGGAATTGCTCCGCAAGAAGATGGAGAGTTACACATAACTTCCTTTTGGAAAAATACCAATCAATATACAAAGAGGATGCAGATGAAGACAGGCAGACAGACCAAGATATTAGAACTCATTGAACAATACGATATTGAAACGCAGGAGGAATTGTCTTCCTATCTGCAGCAGGCGGGATATCAGGTCACGCAGGCAACGGTATCGCGGGATATCCGTGAATTAAAGCTCACCAAGATTGCTTTGGGCAATGGAAGGCAGAAATACGCGCCGGTGCCCAAGGCGAAGGAGCCGCTGGCTGAAAAATATGTCAGGGTCTTCAGGGAAGGATTTCTGTCTATGGATATGGCACAGAACATTCTGGTCATTCAGACGGTATCGGGCATGGCGAGTGCAGTCTGTGCCGCCATTGATGCGATGCATATCGATGGAATTGTCGGTTCCATCGCAGGGGACGACACCATCATGTGTGCGGTCCGGACTGTGGATGAGACAGTTCAGATTATGAAAAAGCTTCGCAAAATCATAGAAGGCTAACCGTTTTGGTCATGAAGAAACATGACCGGACTTTATAAAGTAACAAGGGAGAGTAGAAGGAGAATTTATGTTACAAAATTTGCATGTGAAAAATCTTGCACTCATCCATGAATCGGATGTGGAACTGGAAGAAGGGCTCAATATCCTGACCGGAGAGACGGGAGCCGGAAAATCCATCATTATCGGTTCGATGAATCTGGCACTGGGGGAGAAGGTGCCAAAGGAGATGCTTCGCAGTCCAGAAGAAAGCGCACTGGTGGAGCTGACCTTTTCCGTGGACAATGAGAAGACGCTTTGTGCGCTTCGGGAACTCGAGGTAGAGCCGGAGGACGGAATCGTGGTTTTGAGCCGCAAGATTACGCAGCAGCGCGCCGTAGGGCGGATTAACGGAGAGACGGTTCCAGTATCGAAGATGAAAGCAGTGGCAGCACTGCTCATTGACATTCATGGCCAGCACGAACACCAGTCCCTGTTGTCGAAGAAAAATCATCTTTCCATACTGGACGAATATGCGGGGGAGCCGGTCCGTATGGTCAAGGAACGACTTGCCACAGAATATCAGACCTATCGCAGACTGAAGGATGAATTCGAACATTCGGCTTTGGATACCGAGGAGCAGAAGCGGGAACTTTCTTTTTTGGAATACGAAGTAAAGGAAATCGAGGATGCGCATCTGCTTGCCGGAGAGGATGAAGAACTGGAACGGGATTTCCGCAGATTTTCCAATGGCAAGAAAATTATGGAGGCGGTCGGCGGAGCCTATGCCGCAACCGGCGGAGATATGGAAAGTGCCTCGGAACTGATTGGCCATGCGGTCCAGAAGCTTGGCATGGTGGCCGATTATGATGAGCAGGTGAGCAGTTTAGAGCAGCAATTGATGGAAATTGACAATCTGCTGAGTGATTTTAATCATGAGATATCCGGCTACATATCGGGGACAGAGTTTGATGAGGAGCACTTCTACGAAATTGAGAAAAGACTGGACCTGATTAATCATTTGAAGTCCAAATATGGCGATTCGGTGGAAAAAATTTTGCAGGCGCTTGCGGAAAAATCCCAAAGAATTGCCACTTTGCAGGATTATGAGAACTATCTGGCACAATTATCCGACAAGCTCTTAGCGCAAAAACAAATTGTGCAGCAATTATCGGAGGAACTGTCACAGCTTCGCTGCGGGCAGGCACCAAAGCTTACGGAAGCAATCCGCGAAGCACTCAGAGAACTTAATTTTCTGGATGTGCAGTTTGAGATGAAATTCTATGAGCATACCGATTTTACTGCCAACGGCTATGATGATGCTGAATTTATGATATCGACCAATCCGGGTGAGCCGCTCCGGCCATTAGGCAAGGTGGCTTCCGGCGGTGAATTGTCCAGAATCATGCTTGCCATCAAGACTGTCATGGCGGAGAATGATGATATCGAGACCTTGATTTTTGACGAAATCGATACCGGAATCAGCGGCAGAACAGCGCAGATGGTATCGCAGAAGATGAAGCTGCTTGCCCGCAATCATCAGATTATCTGTATCACGCATCTGCCACAGATTGCAGCCATGGCAGATACGCATTTTCTCATTGAAAAATCAGTCTGCAATCAGGAGACGATATCCGAGATTACCCGCTTAGACGAGGAAGAAAGCATCCGGGAGCTTGCCCGCATGCTTGGAGGTGTTGAGATTACGGACACCGTACTTTTGAATGCAAGAGAGATGAAGCAGATGGCGAAGAACGTGGGACAACCTGCTTCGAAATAAGTTACAATAATTTATGTGATGGAATGAAAGCAATAAGAATTCCGCATACTATCTCAAACGGAGGTATGGTATGCGGAATTTTTGTGTGCGGAATTTATCAATGCAATTCTATAAAAATCTTGTCTGGATTTCCCTGTGCATACTCATATGCTTTTCCTATTCCCTTTTTATGCAGGAGATACCGAACCATATCTATATCAGCGAAGGTCAGGAGGTAGAAGACTGCTTCCGGGTTCCGGTAACGGTCACAAGAATTGAGGAATCTCAGAAGCCGCAGACCGAAGCACAACAGACCAAGGGACAGCAGACAGAGGTACAGCAGGTGGATGTGCAGATGGAGCAGGCGGGTAGTGTGGCGGCACCAACAAATCATGGGGCAGTGGAGTTTTCACGAAATTTTGAAAAAAGCAATTATGATTACCGGATTATCTGTAAGCTGTTTGGCGTAATACCCATCAAAGAAGTTGGTGTGACAGAGATTCCGGCGCGCACGCTTTACGCATCGGGAAGAGTGATTGGCATCTACGGACAGACTTCCGGGGTACTGGTTCTTGACACGAGTGAAATTGAAGCGGCAGACGGACTTATGTATGAGCCGGCGGCAAACCGGATACAGGCGGGAGACTATATTCTTGCGGTTGATGACACGGAGATAAACACCAAGGAGGAACTGGCTGCAAGAATTGAGGAATACTGTGGTGACGGACAGATGGTGCTTACCGTCAATCGGAAAGGGGAGTATATCAACGTGGCGGTGGAGCCTGTTCTGGTGGACAGCACCGAACAAAAATATCTGTTAGGCATATGGGTGAAAGACGATATGGCGGGAATCGGAACCATCTCCTATTATACCGCCGAGGGTGAGTTTGGCGCGTTGGGACATGGAATCGGGGACGGAGAGACCGGCCAGCTTCTGTCCATGTCCGAAGGAAGTCTCTATCAGGCAAAAATTCTCGGTATTGTCAAGGGAACGCGCGGAACACCGGGCGAGCTGGAGGGAATTATATATTATGGAAGAAATAACCGCATTGGAAATATTACCGGCAATGACAAGCTGGGTATCTATGGCAGACTGGACGAAGAAGATTTAGTCTCTTATGTGAAGAATGACCAGTCCTATGAGATGGCCTACAAACAGGAAATTGCGCTCGGTGAGGCGTGCATTCTGTCGGATGTCAGCGGGGAACTGACAAGTTATACAATCAATATCACATCTGTCGATTATCAGGCAGAGGACAGCAACAAGGGGATTCATCTGCAGGTGACAGATGAAGCACTCATTGCACAGACCGGCGGGATTGTGCAGGGGATGAGCGGCAGCCCCATCATTCAGAATGGGAAGATTGTGGGCGCGGTGACTCATGTTTTGGTAAATGACCCGACGAAGGGGTATGGCATATTTATTGAGGAGATGCTGGAGCATTGAGTCATCAGAGTTTTTTTGCGTGTAATCAAAGAATTAAATAATATAACTTTGCGCATAATCAAGAAATGCACGACATTAAATATTGCGCATAATCAAGAAAATTGATATGAAAATAAAGGCACAATACAGAAGCAAAGTTTTGTCTATTTTTGACCAGATTCCATGATTTCCAACGAATGTTTTTTGTGTAACAATCCAAATGTAGGGCTGTCGTTCAATGAGGCAAGAAGTTATGTGAAGTGCTACATGGGGGATACGGGCTTATTACTTAGCCATGCATTTGATGAAAATGAATTTTTGTCCCTTACTTTAGTTCGCAATGATTTGTCTGTCTTTTGTCTTACTTTATGTGATATGCTGGAAAAACAAGCAAAATTCAATGCGCGAAAAATAAAAAAGGAAAAATAAAAAAGGAAAAATCAAAATGAAAAAGAAAAATATTGCAATTACTGTTTGTCTTGCAACTGTCGTTGCCTGTCTTGCCGGATGTGCCGGTAAAGCACCTGAAAAGGAGGATGTCTATCAGGCAAATTTGACGGAAACTTTGCTCCAAAAGTACGATACCGTATCCAATACGACTAAGATATACATAGATGGCGATTATGGATATGAGATTGATTCGGCGGTGAAGGAAAACTATCTCTATACTTATTTTGATAGACAAGGCGAGTACGAATATTCCGAAACCGATATTGCCGGCAGAGTAATCAGACTTTGCTCCAAGGATGGCGGCGGTGTCGCAAAGCAAATCGTCGATTGCGACAGCGCCTTTTTTGAGGAAAATGTTATGAAGGATTACACTGTCTTCTCGTTTGGCTATGTAGAGAATGAGCATATTGAGAGCTCGACAAAAAACGGTGACCTGACGACGATGGTGACCTCTATGGACAAAGAAACCGCAGAGGAAGTTTCCGGAAGCAATCTGCCTGATATGAACGATGGGGATAAGCTCATTGATGAGTACACAATGGATACTGAAACGCTGGAACTTAGGTCAATATCCACTTATGTTTTGCGTAAAGACGGAACAAAACAGATGTATATGGAAACGACGTTTGCTTACAATCAAAGCTTTCCTGAGGCACCTGCAGAATACCAGGCCGCTTTTTCCGGGGCGGATACCCGTGTGCTGACTTTCAAGATTGACGCCGGGACTGAAGAGGAAGAAATTCTTACTTCTACCGTTAGCGTAGGCGTTCCAGTCCAGTTTCATCTTCCGGAGGGATATGCAATGTATTCCGACGCAGAATGTACGCAGGCTTATGAGTACGATATGAACGAGCAGGACGATGTTACACTCTATCTGGTCAAAGAAATGTAAAAAATATGTCTGGTTGCGGCGGCGTAACAGGAAAGCCCACACCGATTTTGGGTCGATGTGGGCTTTTGTTCCGCAGGAAAGATGTTTCCGGGCAGGTTATTCTTCATAATCATATATCCCGTCCACGGCAAACTCCTGTGGGTGCGAAACAATGTATGTATTCATCAGCGTCACTAACTCGGTGCGCTTAAAATAATATCTGTCAATCTCTTCAAATCCATCGAAATCATCGTTTTCATACAGTTCATCCAGTTTTTCCTCACGAGCACACCTATCAAACGGAACTTCACCGCCGAAGAAATTCAGAGCTTTCTGAAAATTGTCCGCAATATGGTCGGCTCGAATCATCTTCATTCCCTCAAACGCATCTTTCCAGACAATTCCTGTTGAATTGCCAAAAAACTGCTCGTGACCTCCGTTTGACACTTCAGAATCATACCACATAAGTGCAAGTATTCTTCTCTGACCCTGTGTGAAATGACGCAGATTCTCATTATACACATCAATGCCATCATAGATACTTACCGTGAACCAAAGCGGCTGCATCAAATCCCATACGCTGTACTTGCCATTCGCAATATCTTCCGGTGTAAAAATAAAATGTTTTTTAACCATTTCCTATTTTCCTCCATCAAATTCTATTTCGATTGTTTATTATTATAGCAAAGCATTGACCAATTTTATAGTGGGTTCAGTGCCCCATGTTTTGGTAAATGACACGACTATGGGAGTACGGGATTTTTATAGAGGAGATGCTAGAGCATTTATTGAACAGTTGTATGAACATTAGGATTAGTTTGAAGCTGGAGATATTGCAAATAATTTCAGATGTGGTGGAAAATAGGTAAATACAAAAAAGCAAATTGAGAAAACAATTACTACTAATACAAGCAAGTATAGGTAGCGGTCTGCCTTGCAGGATAGAGACAGCCTGTAAAAAGAAATAAATCCCATTAGTATGCTTAGTATAAATGTAGAAATATCGAGAAATATATAATTTTGACCAAGGATACCAGAGTAGGTGTAGAAAATGACAGGAATCAGACAGGTGCTCAGTAAAAGACCTGTAAGCATGGCCGATACTGAGCATGGATAGTTTGATTTGATTTTTTGATTTATCAGCAGCCAATACAAAAGCATTGGGAAAAAACATAATTTCATATGCTCCCAAGTGGATTCATTTACCGGGAAGAAAAAGCCCAGTATGAAGTTGTGTTGAGACCACTCATATACAAAGTGAGAGATTGCACCGGTGATAAATACAAACCCTATGCCTATGAGTGTATATAATTTAAGCTTATTCATGACAATATTATATGTTGTTATGCATTATTTTATTAACGGATTGTTTTCTAAGGATAATGAGATGATACAAAAACTTGAAATGCTAATCCGTTTCATTTTTTTGTTGTTCCCTACTTGACACGAGCGCGAGCGGCAGCCCGATTATTCAGAATGGGAAGATTGTGGGCGCGGTGACTCATGTGCTGGTCAATGACCCGACGAAGGGATATGGAATATTTATAGAAGAAATGCTGGAGCACTGAGCCATTCGCTGGGATGAGAAAAACTCTGTATTTGACGCACGTTAAATAAAATGATATAATGTATAAAAATGTTTGACGCGCGTCAAATGTGTTAAAGGGGCTACTGATGAAATCACAAATCATAAAAGAAAAACAGGATCTTACTTACCTTAAATGGTCGCATATTCGTAGTTCCAGTGGGACTGCAGGAACTTTTTTGAAATCTGAGTCTACGATAGATGGCATTAAGAAATATTATAAATTATCCAACTTTGATTCCGTAAATGGCGTTGTTGGACATGAATGTATAAACGAGTTAATTGTTGATCGTTTATTAACCTTGTTAGAGGTTGAACATTTAAGCTATGAGCTTATACATGCAGATATAGATATAGAGGGAAATATATACGATACCTATCTATGTGCTTCAGAAAATTTTAAAAAGCGCAATGAAAGTAAAATAGCATTGGATGATTTTTATAGAATAAATGCACAAAAGGGAGAATCTCATTATGATTTTTGTGTAAGGCAAGGATGGAAAGAATATATAGATACAATGATAGTTGTGGATTATCTTATATTAAATAGAGACAGGCATGGTGCTAATATAGAAGTTCTTAGAAATGCAAGAGCGCATACGCTTAGGATAGCCCCTCTTTTTGATCACGGATTGTCACTTTTGTATTCATGTATGTCTGATAAGGAAGCAAAAGAATTTGATATTCTGGAAGATAAGCGTTGTCAGAACTTTATAGGAGGATATTCCTGTTATGAAAATTTAGGATTAACAGATAAAAAAAATAAACTGTTTGTAGATAAATTACATGAATACGATAAAAAATATATATTTGACGGATTAGAAGATACATTATCAGAAACTTTTATTGATAAAATCTGGCGCATGATTTATGAGAGGTATCAAGTATATGAAAATTTATGAAATCTATGATGAAGAAAATGATATGTCACTAGGGATTTTAATGTATTATGAAAAATCAAAGGGATATGTGATTGAATTACAAAGCTATCTGGATGAATGGTCCGCTCCGTTGTTATTTTCAAAATATGTGAAGGAAAACATATATACAATACCGTCAGATGTTAGTTTTTTATGGGTGAAAGAAAGAGTTATTCCTAGTGGAAGACAAAATATAAATGATATATTAAAGCGGCATAATTTAAAAGAATATGATGAGATGAAATTTCTTGAAATCGCAGAAGGCAGATGTTCACAGGATAGCATATGCATTAAAAAGCTGGAGCGTCTGCCAGACTATGTAGAACAGAGAATGGAAAAAAATATCGTAGAGTGTGTCGCTACCGATGATAAGAAACTGCTATGTATATTTGCAGATGACAAAATAAAAAGAGTTGATGTATCGGAGCTGACATATGTGGATGATGTTGATAAAATTATAAAGAATACAAAAGTATTTGAATCGGCAAAGATAGGTCTGGGCGGATTTTCGGTTGTATTTAATGATACAATAGAATTATCAGCACGATTGCTGTATAAAGAAGGAAATACAATTCCTTTTTCAATGAAGGACATAAGGAATTTTGTTGAGAAGAATATATATGATACATCGGAATGCTGTGAGCTCTTAGGTTGTACAAGACAGAATATGTCATATATGGTAAATGAAAAACAAATCACACCTATTAAAGAAAACGTAAAAGGAAATTTGTATCTGAAAGGTGATGTGATAAAGAATACTTGGTAAGCATCCAATCTTTTTTGAAAGAGGAATAGGCACTATGTTTCGACAAAAATATAAGAAAATCTGCGATTATATGGTAAAACATCCTTGGATTATGGTCGCGGGATTTTTTCTGGTTAATTTTATATTGCGAGGAATATTGAGCAGTTATAGCAGGGCTATCCGCATATACAATGACGAACTGTATTACTATGGAATTGCCAGAAGTCTGTTTCAGGGGAATGGGATAACGGTGCGCGGCGTGCCGGTAGCTTTTCAGAAAATATTGTATTCGCTGATTTTGGCACCGACCTTTGCGATTGACTCCTCTGTGATACAGATGAAGGTAATCGCATGGATTAATTCGTTGTTGATTTCATTGTCGGTTTTCCCGGCATATGGGATTGCAAAGCGGCTGATGAAGAAAAGTACATACATTGTCTGCGCATTGCTGTTCTGGATTACGATGTCAAATATGGTAGTGCCGGCAACCTTCATGTGTGAATCGTTATTCATGCCGCTGGCATTGACATTTGTCTATCTGGTATTGGTCATTTATCAGACGGAAAATACAGCACAGCAGTTCATCTGGAACGTGGTGTTGGGAATTTTATTATATATCTTGTTTCAGGCTGAATCAGCATCTATGTATCTGGGGGTAGCGTATGTGGGCGTGTCTCTGTGGAAGTTGTGTTTTGCATCGAAAAGCACAACGGTGGCAACGCGCCGTATAGGCAGGGCGAGAAAATGGAACATTCTGCTCCAACTCCTGTGTATGGCGGCAGCGTTTTTGATGTGTTATCTGCTGTTTAAGTATTTTCTCTATGAGGGCAGTGGCAATTCTTATGTCAGCGCAATCACGGGCAGCCATCATCTTTTCGAGAGAATAAAGAATGCCGTATTGTATTATCCGTACAATCTGGTTTATCTGATTCTTGCGTTTGGAATTTTTCCGGTGCTGCTTCCGTTAGGAGAGTGGAAACAGTTAAGCGGAAAAAATAAATATCTGCTGCTGTTTTTGTATATGTGCCTTCTGGTGGAGTGTGCGGAGGTCAGCTATATCATTACCGCG
>JBGVFC010000143.1:0-38941 GCA_045120755.1 Agathobacter sp.
TCATCTGCAGGAAGCATCAGGGCAGCATTGTGTTGTCCAACAACAGCGAAGGCGGTGCGCATACCGTTGTTAAGATAAAAAATCTCATGGCAGTTGACTAGTTTTTGACAATTGCAGTTTAAAGTCTTCTTATCAAAAGAAACAGATAAGGAGGCTTTGCGGTAATTATGGGATTGCTCGCAATGGCAGTCGCAGAGCGCGCAAAAATGGTCTGGGTTCCGTGGTTATGTGCAGTTATTGCAGTAGTATTGGGAATCGGCTGCTATGCGCTTGTCCCGCTGCATTCGAAATATGAGATGCTGCGGTATGCGGCCTTTGGGGGACTTTTGCACGGAAATGACCTGTATGGGAATTATGCCAATATCAATTGGTTTGGCACTCCGGTAAACGCAAGGAGTTTTTGCCTGACGGTAAATTTGCTGGTACTGCTTGTGCTTGTGGTTTCCAATGTGATGGTATTTCTATTTTTCTATCATGGCGATATTGCAGAAAAAAGGGCGCATGCTTCTTTGTATAAACGGTTGGGAAATTCGCTTTTGATGCAGGAGATGTATAAGATTTTTGTGATGAATAAGGCTGTTTTTGTGATGGTGCTGTTTCTTGCGCTTTCCTGGTGCCTGCAGGGACATATGGAATACCGGCTGACCGCAAAGGAAAGCTATTACCGGGATATCATGCTGGAGATGGAGGGGTACCCGGACGAAGAGAAAGAGGCGCTTATTCAGAAGGAACAGCAGCGGTTTGCCGCGGCATTTGAAGAGATTGATAAAATAGACCAGCTTGTTATGGAAGGCGCAGTCAGCAGTCAGGATGCCGTTTTCATGAAAAGTAAGTATGAAATGATTACCGGTTTTTATCCCCAGTTTGAAAAAGTGCTTGCGCACTACGAATGTGCCAAAGAGGAGAACATTCCAATGCTGTATGATACGGGATATCTGCAACTATTTTGGCAACAGGGCAAAGCGGACGCCCTGCCGGCAGAACTTCTGCTGACCGCGGTGGCAATGATTCTGGGGTTTGGCGGAGTAATGACCATGGAAAATGAGCGGCAATCATGGATGCTTTTGGGAACGACATACATGGGAAAGAAAAAAGTGATACGGTCCAAATGGATTCTGTGCATCATTTCGGCGATGGTTATGGGAATATGCAGCTGGTTTTTCCGGTTTTTCATGATAAACCGCACATATCCGCTAAGAAAAATCGGGTATTCTTCAAAAATCATGCTGGGATATCATGGCGCAGATGTTCCCTTAGCGGTTTTGGGGGCTGCGGAACTGATGGTTCACGTATTGATTTATATAATCATCATGTCTGTTGTTCTGCTGATTTCCGGAAAAAGAGAACGAACCATGGAAGTGTATGTATTTTCCGCCATCTGCGTTGTGGTTCCGCTTTTATTGCTGCTGGTGTTGTAGGTTTTGCAGGAAATAAAATTATATTTTTACGGACAGAAGGAAATTGGCTTTTTAAAATAAAAATGCGATTACACAATCAAAAGTGTAATCGCATTTTTGAGGAAAATTACTTTTTCTTCTTATTCTTGGAAGAAGTCTCTTCCTTGGTCTGGCTGCGCAGGTCATCGTATTTGTCACGAACCTTGGCGCGGAAGCCCTTTTTCTTGGCCGGCTTTTCAATCGGACCTCTCAGTCCTTTGACACCTGTGATGTAAAGTCCGCTTACGGTTGCTTTGACTTCTTTTTTTATCGGAATCTCATCATAGATGGCGTCATCTGCAATCAGCGTCATGACTTTTGGACCAACCTTGGCTTTGACAACCGGAAGCTTGGCTCTTCGCATGAGCTTTGGTGTCTGTTCCAATACCTGTTGCGGAAGTCCGGCATCCTTCATCCGCATTTTCTTTTTATCGATGATAAGCATGGTAACGGTCTGGGCTACCGAAGCAATCTGTTCATCCTGCTCGTCCTTCTTTTTCTGGGCTCTTTTTCCGAGAAAATAGAGAGCTACGATTGCGGCTATCATAACTACAATAACGACAATCATTACTATCTGCCATGTCTGCATGTGCGTTCCTCCTTTTGTGTCACTGTCAACCATTTTAGCATTGATTATGTGAAAAATCAATGAAATGTGCGTGCAATATTTGTATTTTTGCGGAAATTATGATATGGTAAGGAAGATTACTTTTTAAATCCTATGAATATGAGAGGAATTGATATGAAGAAGAAATTATTAATGGTGCTGTTGTGCGGAGCAATGGTGTGTTCCCTGGCAGCCTGCGGCTCGAAGGATGATGTCACAGAGAATACGGAGTCTACGGAAGATGTAGAACTGGTGACAGGGACAGAAAGTGAAGCAGAGGCTACGTATTCGTTCGAAGCATTGGATCCGGCGCTGTATGTTACAACACTTGCAGATTATACCGCGATTCCGGTGTCATTGACCGGAGATTATGCGATTACCGATGAAGCGGTGAATGAAGTATTGCTTACGCTCCTTGACAATATGGGGTTATCCACCGTGGAAGTGACCGACCGCACGACCGTGGAGGCGGGCGATCTGGTTAATGCAGACTATACCGGCTATCAGGATGGTGAAGCTTTTGAGGGCGGTTCAGCGACGGATCAGCTTCTCGATGTCGATAACAACTGTGTATATGGTGGCAATGGATTCATCGATGGATTTACCTTGGGACTGATTGGCGGAGAAGTCGGAAGTACGGTCAGCAGTCAGGTTACCTTCCCGGAGGATTACGGTGTAGATACGTTAAATGGACAGGAAGTAACCTTTGAATTTGACATTAATGGCATCTATGCACCAATCACCGCAGATGATCTGACAGACGAGATGGTTGCAGAGAATTTCACCGAGGATTTTGGTGTTTCCACAAAGCAGGAACTGTTGGATTACATCAGACAGTATTTAGAGGATTCAGCAGTTTCCGAGCTTGTACAGACATATATGCTTGAGAACAGTGTGGTGGAAGTGCCGGAAGAATATTTAGAGCAGCAGTTACAGGCATATGAAGATACCTACGCTGCAAATTACGGCGGCATGGACAACCTTGAGTATTATCTGTCTCTGTCCGGAACCACGCTTGAAGAGGTTGAAGAGCAGTGGAGAGCAGGACTCGAGGAGTCTATCAAGTTAGAGCTGATTTTCCGTCAGATTGCAAGTGAAGAAGGCATGCAGATTGACGAGGAGGGATTTGACAGATATATTGATAATTTCCTCAGCGATTCCAGCTACGGCTTCGAGAGCGAAGAGGATGTATATAATTATTTCGGATATTCCGATGCGGAATATGGCAAGGTATATCTTCAGAATATGTATATCGCATCCGGAGCGATGGAATATGCCATCAGCAATGCGGTGATCACAGAAGAATAGTGTTGTACTAAAATAATTGCCTCTCACATATATTCTATGGAAAGCATGAATGTATGTGGGAGGTTTTTTGTGGGTAGAAAAGGGCGAGCGGCAGGCGGGATTTTAAAATCACTGCTGGTGATGTATCTGATTACGGGATTGTTGCTGCTGCTTCTGGCAACGCTGATGTTCAAGCTGGATTTTTCTGTTCAGATTGCCCGGATTGCAATCATTGCCATCTATGTGGTGTCGGGCTTCATCGGCGGCATTCTGATGGGAAAGCATATGAAAACCAGAAAATTTATATGGGGGATGCTGATTGGACTGTCGTATTTTGCCATTCTGCTTCTGGCATCGCTGATTGTCAACGGCGGTATCATTGAGGATATGACACAGCTTCTGATTACACTGGTTCTGTGTGCGGCATCCTCCATGATTGGAGGGATGGTCAGTTAAAAAAATATTTGCATATTACCTGACTTGTGATATAATAGCGAAGATAGGCGAGTTATATACTCGTAAGAAGAGCGTAAAGGAGTGAATCATATGAAGCACGTTAAGACTTTGAACACAAGAAAGCTGCAGAACAGCCTGAAGAAGGGCGGATGTGGTGAGTGCCAGACTTCCTGCCAGTCAGCATGCAAGACTTCTTGTACCGTTGGCAATCAGACCTGTGAACAGCACAAGTAATTATGCTTACCTGTCTGTGGGATTGCCGTATCAGATGAATAGGTTATTTTTAATGAAACGACCGCACGCATAGCGAACGGTCGTTTTCTTCCTTGCGGGGAAGAGAGAATTCACCAGAAAGAGAGGACTATTATAGTGGTTCATCAGTACAAGAACAATGGCTATGATATTGTCTTGGATGTTAATAGCGGTGCAATTCATGTAGTAGATGATGTCACATATGATGTGATTGCTTTATATGAAGAATGCACGAAGGAAGAGATTGTCGAAAGACTTAAGAATCAGTACTCACAGGAGGAGATTCTGGAAGCGATTGACGAAGTGGAGGCACTGAAGGCGAATCAGGAGCTTTTCACCGAAGATATTTACGAGCCGCATATTGTTGATTTTAAGAAGCATCAGACGGTAGTCAAGGCGTTGTGCCTGCATATCGCACATGACTGCAATCTCGCCTGCAAATATTGTTTTGCGGAAGAGGGCGAGTACCACGGAAGGCGCGCGCTTATGGATTTTGAGACCGGTAAGCAGGCATTGGATTTTCTGATTGCCAATTCCGGACAGCGCCGCAATTTGGAAGTGGATTTCTTTGGCGGCGAGCCGCTTATGAATTTTGATGTAGTAAAGCAGCTTGTTGCATATGGAAGGCAGCAGGAGAAGCTGCACGACAAGCATTTTCGTTTTACTCTGACCACCAACGGAGTGCTTTTGGACGATGAAATCATGGAATTTGCCAATCAGGAGATGGACAATGTGGTGTTAAGCATTGACGGAAGAAAAGAAGTCAATGACCGCATGCGGCCATTCCGCAAGGGAGCTGGCAGCTATGATCTGATTGTTCCGAAGTTCAAGAAGCTGGCGGACAGTAGAAATCAGGAGCGCTATTATGTGCGCGGTACTTATACCCATTTTAATACAGATTTTTCCAAGGATGTGCTGCATCTTGCCGATTTGGGCTTTAAGCAGATTTCAGTAGAGCCGGTAGTGGCACAGGAGAGTGACGAATATGCACTCAGGGAAGAGGATTTACCGACACTTTTTGCAGAATATGATGCGCTTGCCGCAGAGATGGTACGGCGCAAAAAGGAAGGAAAAGATTTTAATTTCTTCCATTTTATGATTGATCTGGAGGGCGGACCTTGCGTATATAAGCGGTTGTCCGGCTGTGGCTCCGGTACGGAATATCTGGCGGTTACACCGTGGGGTGATTTGTATCCGTGTCATCAGTTCGTGGGCAATGAAAAATTCCTTATGGGTAATGTATGGGATGGCGTGACGAATACGCAGCTTCGGGATGAATTCAAGTGCTGCAATGTCTATGCCAAAGAAAAATGCCGCAATTGCTTTGCGAGATTTTACTGCAGCGGCGGATGTGCAGCCAATTCCTACAATTTCCACGGAAGTATCACGGATGCTTATGATTTGGGCTGCGAACTCCAGAAAAAGCGCATAGAATGTGCGATTATGATAAAAGCGGCGGAAGCCGACATAGAAGAAGAGGAAGGTAAATAACATGAAGAAATGGAAAGGATTTGTGGCAGTAATCCTGATTCTTGCATGTCTGGGCGGACTGGGTTATTATGCAGCCGTTGTTCTCGGTAATACCCAGAGCAGTCAGGCAAATGCGGGACAAGCCACTGATTTGGAGACCATCAAGCTTGGACTTGATCTGTCCGGTGGTGTCTCTGTAACCTATCGTATCAAGGATGAGAACCCTTCTCAGACAGATATTGATGACACAATCGCGAAACTGGAACAGCGTATTGAAAGCGACCAGTCCATCTCTACCACCGAGTACTCGGTGTACCAGATTGGCGATGACCGTATCGCGGTTGAGATTCCGGGTGTGTATGATGCAGCAGCAGTGCTGGAGAATCTTGGGAGTCCGGGATCCCTGTATTTTATCACACATTATGACAGCGAGGGCAATGAAAACTATTCCTATGACAGTACGGTAGATGCTGCATACAGCCCATATTCACTCAATTATGATCTGGATACGCTGATTGAAAACGGTTCTGTCATTCTTACCGGTGAGGATGTTAAGTCTGCGACCGCAGCTTATCAGACCGACCAGTTGAATAATACCGAGCCGGTGGTACAGTTGGAATTTACCAGCGAAGCAGCAGCCATCTTTGGGGAGGCATCCACAGAGGCTTATAACAATAACAAGGATTCCATCGGTATTTACTATGATGACCACTTCATCAGTGTTCCGAGTGTTAAGAATCCAATCACAGACGGACACTGTGTAATCTCTGAAATGGGAAGCTTTGAGGAAGCACAGTCACTTGCAACCTTTATCCGTGTCGGTGCAATGAAGCTCGAGCTGGAAGTACTTGAGTCCAATGTCGTAGGAGCACAGCTTGGAGGACAGGCTTTGACCAACAGCGTTAAGGCAGCAGCAATCGGAATCGCAATCGTCATGGTATTCATGATTGTAATGTATGGTATCTCCGGTGTCTCTGCATCAGTAGCGCTCGGATTATATACCGTATTGGTTGTACTGTTTCTGGATTGGTTCCAGATTACACTTACCCTTCCGGGTATTGCAGGTATTATCCTCGGAATCGGTATGGCGGTGGATGCGAATGTCATCATCTTCGCCCGTATCCGTGAGGAGATTGGCCGCGGAATGTCCGTAAGCTCCGCCATCAAAGAGGGCTACAAGAAAGCACTGTCCGCGATTTTGGACGGTCAGGTAACAACCTTCATTGCAGCACTTGTTCTGATGGTTCTTGGTTCCGGTACGGTTAAGGGATTTGCATATACACTTATGATTTCCATTGTATTGTCCCTGTTTACCTCTCTGGTAGTGGCAAGACTCTTCATGCAGGGTCTGTATGCAATCGGATTCAAGTCGGAAAAACTGTATGGAAGAGCAAAAGAGCGCAAGCCGTTTAATTTCATGAAGCATCGCGTTGTTTATTTTGTGATTTCCATCGTTATCATTCTTGCCGGTATCGGCGGAATGGTCGGATACAGTGTAACCGGCAGCAAGGCACTCAATTACAGCCTTGAGTTCGTGGGCGGTACCTCTACCACCATTGACAACGGACAGGAGTATTCCATCAGCGAGATTGAAGAGACAATCGTTCCACTGGTACAGCAGGTAATCGGCAACGAAACCGTACAGGCAAACACGGTGGACAACAGTACACAGATTGTCTTAAAGACCAGAACACTTACTCCGGAAGAGAGTGCAGATTTGCAGGAACTTGTCGAGAGCGAGCTGGACGGTACAGTGGTTGAGGCACAGAGCATCAGCTCTACCGTAAGCGGTGAGATGAGAAGAGATGCAGTTCTTGCTGTAATCGTTGCATGTATCTGTATGCTGTTATATATCTGGTTCCGTTTCAAGGATATCCGTTTTGCGACAAGTGCAATTACAGCACTGGTACATGATGTATTGGTTGTACTGACCGCATATGTACTGATTCGTATTTCCGTAGGCAATACATTTATCGCATGTATGCTTACCATTGTTGGATACTCCGTCAATGATACCATCGTTATCTTTGACCGTATCCGTGAGAACTTAAAGTCGGTTAAGGTACAGACAAGAGAGAGTCTTGCAGAGGTAGCCAATAAATCCCTGACACAGACTTTATCAAGAAGTATCAATACCTCCATCACGACCTTCATCATGGTATTGCTGTTATACATCTTCGGTGTGGCATCCATCCGTGAATTTGCATTACCGCTTATGGTTGGTCTGGTTTGTGGTTCCTACTCATCTATCTTTATCGCAACCGAGTTGTGGTATGTAATGAAGCTGCATATCGGCAAGAACCGTGTGGGAAAATAATAAGAGATACAAAAACGGAGCGCTTTCGGGCGCTCCGTTTTGATGTAAATGTTCGACTGCAAAATGAGGTATAAAAGAGAGGAAGCCGGCACCTAAGTGCCGGCAAGTTATGAAAAAGATTATGTATCTGTAATAATCGGGAGGACCTCGCATCCGAAGAAGCGAGGGAAAATATGAAAAAGAAAAAACTGAATTTCTTTAAGTATGTATTTAGTATAGAAAGGAATTATGAAATGGGTATGTTAGCTTTATGATAAGTTTGTAAATAAAATATGAACAAATCGCGAACGGTTCACAAAATGACGAAAATGCAAAAAAACACGAAAAAACACCGAATTTTTTTATTGTGGTTGTATATTTTTGAAAAAAATGGTACAATTTATACAGTATTATTTAATGGGGGACTGTTTTATGGGGCAGATAATATATTTTGATATATGTGCCGAGATTATTATGCTCGTTACAATATTAACAATTCTTGTGAGGAAAAAAGTCGGGGGACGCAGGAATATCAGTTTTATGCTGGTGTCGCTGGTGGTATTTTTTACAATCCTTTTTGATATCCTTTCCGTGATGGGGGAGACATATCATCTTATTTGGCCGTGTGCAGTTCGCTATCTTTGCCATACGGTATATCTGTTATTGCATAGTCTGACGATGCCGGTATCTGTCGCATACCTGATTACTCTGACCGATACCTGGCACAAGTTCAAGAAAAAGTGGTTCATGCCGATACTCATGCTCGGACCGATTTTTGTTGTGGCAGTTCTTTTGGTGGTCAATCTTTTTGTGCCAATCCTGTTTTATTTCAATGACGCGGATGTATATACCAGGGGACCGGCTTTTCTTGTCTTGTATGCTGTGGCAATTTTTTATGCCATATTTGGTCTGGTCTATCTGTTTATATACAGAAAGCTGTTTGCCAGAACGACATGGCTTGTGCTCATCGCAATGTTCCCGTTGGATTTACTGGCACTGGCAATCCAGTGGTTTTTCCCACGGCTGCTCATCGAGATGTTTGCAAATTCCTTAAGTATTCTGGCACTTGCTCTTTTTACGCAGAGTACGGCGGCAGAGAACGAATCCTCGGTACAGATGCAGGGAAGAGCTGCCTATCTTGCAGATATGAAGCGGACGTTTGTCAACCACAAATCTGCGGATTTGATTTTCGTTAATATCTGTAATTACAATGCCTTAAACGATATGCTGGGCTACGAGACGATGGATGATCTGATTAAGCTGTTATCCCAGAATATCCTTCATCTAAGCAGTTCCCTTGGATATATGGCAGACCGGTATTATCTGGGACAGGGAGAATTCCTGACAGTGGTTGAGACAAGTTCGAACAACAAGACCGGAGATTTTGCGCAGAAGCTGAATCAGGTGCTGCGGGACCCGGTTCACCTAAAGCATATGGATGTCGGGGTAGAGGCGAATATCTGTCTGGTCCGCTGTCCGCAGAATGTATCCGATATGTCGGGCCTTATATCCATGGAGAAGGCACTCAGAGAGAGGGAATATGTAGGACAGGTTCAGTATGCAGACCATTTGTTCAAGAAACAGGAATTTGACCTGAAGAAGAACATTGACCACATTATTGAGAGGGCTTTGCTCAATCATTATTTTGAGGTGTATTACCAGCCGATTTACTCGGTTGAGGAGAAGCGTTTTAATTCCGCTGAGGCATTGCTGCGACTGATAGATCCGGAATTTGGTTTTGTTTCACCGGAATTCTTTATTCCGGCGGCAGAGAAGAACGGAATGATTCATAAGATTGGCTCCTATGTACTTGAGGAGGTATGTAAATTCATCGCCAGTGATGAATACAAAAATCTTGGAATTGATTACATAGAGGTGAATCTGTCTGTGGCACAGTGTATGCATTCCACACTTGCACAGGATGTACTGGATACCATTGCCAAGTACCATGTATCTCCGAAGCAGATTAATCTGGAGATTACGGAGACTGCAGCATCCTATTCGCAGAATATATTTATGCGCAACCTTGAGGAGCTGAGTGAGGCGGGAATCCTGTTTTCACTGGACGATTTCGGAACCGGATACTCGAACATGACGCGTGTGGCAGAGCTTCCGCTTCATATTGTCAAGCTGGACAAGTCCTTTGCAGATTCGGAATCTGATCCGAGGATGAAGATTATTATCCGCAATATGGTCAACATGATTAAGGATATGGATATGAAGATTGTCGTAGAGGGAATTGAGAACGAACAACTCCTTAAGACCTTTACGGATATGCAGTGTGATTATATTCAGGGATATTATTATTCAAAGCCGATACCGAAGGGAGACTTCGTCAACTTTATCCAGGACTCTCTGGATGGCGAGGAATAAAATAGTTGAAAAGGGATAGGCTTTTGTCTATAATTAATTTTTAGTAAATCTGCGATGCAGAGAGAAAAGGAGAGACAGAATGTACACATTGGATGATATCAGGAATGTAGATGTTGAAGTGGCGAATGCCATCACCGATGAGTTTGACCGTCAGAACAGCCATATCGAGCTGATTGCATCAGAGAACTGGGTAAGCCCGGCTGTTATGTCTGCAATGGGAAGTATTCTGACAAATAAATACGCGGAAGGATATCCGGGTAAGAGATATTATGGCGGATGTGAATGCGTGGATGTAGTAGAGGAGCTTGCGAGAGAGCGTGCCAAGGAGTTATTCGGATGTGATTATGTCAATGTGCAGCCGCATTCCGGTGCACAGGCGAATATGGCAGTTCAGTTTGCTATCTTAAAGCCGGGCGATACCGTTATGGGTATGAACTTAGACCACGGCGGACATCTGACACACGGTTCACCGGTTAACTTTTCCGGTTCATATTTCCATATTGTTCCTTATGGAGTGAATGATGATGGAGTGATTGATTATGACAATGTAATGGCAATTGCGAAGGAATGCAGACCGAAGATGATTATTGCGGGGGCATCTGCTTATGCGCGTACCATTGATTTCAAGAAATTCCGTGAAATCGCAGATGAAGTGGGCGCTGTACTGATGGTTGACATGGCACACATTGCCGGACTTGTGGCAGCCGGACTTCATCCAAGCCCGATTCCGTATGCGGATGTTGTAACCACTACCACGCACAAGACACTTCGCGGACCTCGTGGAGGTATGATTCTGTGCAACCAGGAAGCAGCAGACAAATACAATTTTAACAAGGCAATCTTTCCGGGAATCCAGGGTGGACCTCTGATGCATGTGATTGCTGCCAAGGCAGTCTGCTTTAAGGAGGCATTGCAGCCGGAATTCAAGGAATATCAGACACAGATAGTAAAGAATGCACAGGCATTGTGCAAGGGACTTCAGAGCCGTGATATCAAGATTGTTTCCGGTGGTACGGACAATCATCTCATGTTAGTAGACCTGACACCATACGGACTGACCGGCAAAGCGGTAGAGAAGCTGTTGGATTCCGCTAATATCACTGCCAATAAGAATACGATTCCGAACGACCCGCAGAAGCCGTTTGTTACAAGCGGTATCCGTCTCGGAACACCTGCCGCTACTTCCAGAGGTTTGAAGGAAGATGATTTTGATCAGGTGGCAGAGGCAATTGCAATGCTGATTAAGAATGGTGAATCTTCTGTTGAAGAGGCGAAGGTCATCATCAAGGGATTGACAGAGAAATATCCATTACAGCAATTTTCATAATCGAGATAGTACGTTGGAGGCAATATGATAGATTTAAAGTTTTTACGAGAGAATCCTGATATCGTTAAGGAGAACATTAAGAAAAAATTTCAGGACCATAAATTACCGTTAGTAGACGAAGTCATCGAATTAGATGCGAAGGCGCGTGCGGCACAGACAGAGGCAGACGGACTTCGTGCCAGCAAGAATCAGCTTTCCAAGCAGATTGGTGCACTGATGGGACAGGGCAAGAAGGAAGAGGCAGAGGCAGTCAAGGCACAGGTAGCAGAGAATTCAGCCCGTCTGGCTGAGCTGGAGGCACAGGAGAGAGAACTGTCGGAGAAGGTTACCGAGATTATGATGAAGATTCCGAACATCATTGATCCATCCGTACCGATTGGCAAAGACGATAGCTTTAATCAAGAGATTGAGAAGTTTGGAGAGCCGGTTGTACCGGATTTCGAGGTTCCATATCATACCGATATTATGGAGCGTTTTGACGGAATTGATCTGGATGCTGCAGGAAAAGTGGCTGGCAATGGCTTCTATTATCTGATGGGAGATATTGCAAGACTTCATTCAGCAATGACCGCATATGCAAGAGATTTTATGATTGGCAAGGGATTTACCTACTGCATCCCGCCATTTATGATTCGTTCCAATGTAGTGACCGGAGTTATGAGCTTTGAAGAGATGGATGCGATGATGTACAAGATTGAGGGCGAAGACCTCTATCTGATTGGAACATCCGAGCACTCCATGATTGGTAAGTTTATTGATACCATCAATGAGGAGGAGAAGCTACCATATACACTGACAAGTTATTCCCCGTGTTTCCGCAAGGAAAAGGGCGCTCACGGAATCGAGGAGCGTGGTGTGTACCGTATTCATCAGTTTGAGAAGCAGGAGATGATTGTGGTATGCAAGCCGGAAGAATCTATGGACTGGTATGAGAAGATGTGGCAATATACCGTAGAGCTGTTCCGCAGTCTGGATGTGCCGGTTCGTACACTGGAATGCTGTTCCGGTGATTTGGCAGACCTCAAGGTAAAATCCTGTGATGTAGAGGCATGGTCTCCACGCCAGAAGAAGTATTTTGAGGTGGGAAGCTGCTCTAACTTAGGAGATGCACAGGCAAGACGTCTGAAAATCCGTGTCAAGGGCAAGGATGGCAAGAAGTATTTTGCACATACTCTGAATAATACCGTTGTAGCACCGCCGCGTATGCTGATTGCATTTTTGGAGAACAATTTGAATGCAGACGGCTCCGTAAATATCCCGAAGGCTTTGCAGCCATATATGGGTGGAACCGAAAAATTAATTCCGAAGCACTAATTGCCGGATTCCTTTAGAGCAAGGTATTCCGCAACTGTCATCATATTCAGATGAAGTGGGCAGAGGCCGGACAGAATGAGTTCTGTCGCGGCTTCTTTTTCTTGTGTAAAACCGGAGACTGCATCGGTCAGGTAAATGGTGTAGATGCCGGCGTCAATCAGTTCCATCACGGTGGAGAGAACACAGCACTCGGCGACCACACCTGTTATAATTACCCGGTCTGCCTGCTGGGCGGCAGAGCGTACTTCGGGGATGGCGAGTGAGGAGTAGACGCTCTTAGTGTAAAGCGGGTACTTCTGAAGCGCCCCATCAAACTGTGGAAGCATGGCGTTGCCCCAGTCATTCGCATTGATATGGGCGTATTTGATATTGTAATCTCTCCAGACACCGGTAGGCGCAGTGGGAGCAAGGTAGCGCGTGAAAATAACCTCGTCACATACCCTGCTGTCGATGAGACTGTTGATGCGACAGGCTGCGCCTTCGGTGTCCAGACAGCCCCATTCCTGTCCTAAAGTATAAATATTCTGCATATCAATGACAAGTAATAAATCGCGCACGGTGCAAATCCCCCCTTTGGTTATTTCGATGACTCTTCCCAAAAATTGATTGGCTCATAATCCTGAAGCGGTGCGAGAAAGCCTCTGTTCTGCAAAGCCTCAAAAATCTGTGCAAAAGACTCTTCGCTGTCAGCAACAATGGTGTGATAGTGATAGCCGGAGGTGGTGTGCATGAGAAGAGAGGACTTTCCGGATGCAATTTTTTCGATGAATGCTTTGACATCTTTGCGGGAGCGGATATTCATTGGTGCTTTTACCACCCCGTAGGCTTTATGGTAGACAAACACATCCTCGATAATGCCGCCCAAATCCACAATCAAATCCAATTCCTCCTCCACCTCGGCATCCGTGTGGATTACTTTTACTACATGCCGTACAAGCTGCTTTTTCGATACAATATAGCCGGTGTGCGTGGAAAGAATGTCGGTTCCGTTGGCGCGGAGAAGGGCAATATCCTGTACGATGACCTGACGGCTGACATCAAGAGTCTTCGACAATTCTGTTCCGGATACCGGTCCTGTACTGCCGCGCAGAATATGCAATATTTTTTCTCTTCGTTCATTCCCGCTCATGGGTAATCCCCTTTCTTTTTTTGCACCGCCCGGATATTCGCATGTTCATCCATTGGGATGAAACACACTTATATCAGGCGGTTGGAGTAGTTATGGTTTATTGTGCAGACACCTCGCATGGATGCAGATTTTTCAGAGAAATATCAAGAATCGGAGCAGAGTGTGTTAATGCGCCGCTTGAGATATAGTCCACGCCAAGATCTGTCAGACGGGCGATATTTTCGCGGGTAACATTGCCGGATACCTCCACCTCGGCACGGCCTGCGATATAGTCGATGGACTTTTTCATCTCTTCATGGCTCATGTTGTCGAGCATGATAATGTTGGCTCCGGCTTCTACAGCCTCCTGCACCATTTCAAAATTTTCGACCTCCACTTCAATTTTGCGCACAAAAGGAGCGTAGGCTTTTGCCATGGTTACGGCTTCCCTGACACCGCCGGCTGCACCGATATGATTGTCCTTCAGCAGCACTCCGTCGGATAAATTGTAGCGGTGGTTGTTGCCGCCTCCGATGCGGACTGCATATTTTTCAAAAATACGGTTGTTCGGCGTCGTTTTTCTGGTGTCTAAAAGCCTGGTATGTGTGCCTTCCAGCAGAGCTGCAACCGAGTGTGTGTAGGTGGCAATTCCGCTCATCCGCTGCAGATAATTCAGGGCAGTGCGCTCCCCGCAGAGAAGGGTGCGGATGTCTCCGCGAACCTTCGCCATCAATTGTCCCTTGGTTACAGTATCGCCATCCTCGACGTAGAATATAACTGTTGTTTTTTCATCTAATAAGGTAAAAACACGTTCAAATATCTGAAGTCCGCAGATAATTCCGTCCTCCTTGCATATGAGGTCGACTTCGCCCATCTGTGGATGCGGCATGACACTGTTGGTGGATACATCTTCGCTTGTGATATCTTCTTTCAGTGCGCTTAAGATAAGTGGGTCTGCGTTGAGTTTTAAGGTTACCTGATCGTACATGTTGTGTCCTCTTTTCTTTGTATTTCGGATAATACCAGTTGGTGGTATTCCTGTTCTAATTGTTCGTAGTTGTTGTATTGCGTAAGGTCTGCCGCCTCAATAGCTGCAGGGCAGGTGCAGATATCAGAAAAATGTTCTGCCATATCAAGTGCAGCGCGCTTGGCAAAGACAAGGCTTTCCAACAGGGAGTTGCTTGCCAGACGGTTGCGCCCGTGAACACCGTTGCAGGCAGTTTCGCCGATGGCGTAGAGCTGCTGCATGGAAGTGTGGCTCTCGTGGCTGACCTGAATGCCGCCCATAAAATAGTGCTGTGCAGGAACAACCGGAATACATTCCTTCGTCACATCATAGCCCATCTGAAGGCAGTGGGCAACGATGTTTGGGAAATGGCTCTCAAGCTCCTCCTTAGGGATAGGGCGCAAGTCTTCCCAGACAAAATCCGTTCCGTCCTTTTCCATCTGCTTGCGGATTTCGATGGTAAGCAAATCGCGGGGAAGCAGCTCATCCACAAAGCGGTTCATATGCTTGTCGTAGAGCTTCGCGCCTTCTCCGCGCACCGACTCCGATATCAAAAAGCTGCGGTCTTCGCGCTTTTTGGAATAAAAGGTCGTCGGGTGAATCTGAATGTAGTTGATGTCCTGCAGGCGGATGTCATGCTTTAGGGCAATTGCCAGTGCATCGCCGGTCAGATGACGGAAATTCGTTGAGTGGCGGTACAGTCCGCCGATTCCTCCGGTGGCAAGCACGGTGTATCCGGCTTCGATTTTTTCCAGTGTCCCATCCTCGTGGCGGATGACGGCACCGTAGCAGGTATTGTCCTGTTCGATGATATCGACAAGTGTGGTATAGGTGAGCAGCCGGACGTTGGAAAGCTGCCGGACCTCAGACAGCAGATGGCTGGTAATTTCCTGACCGGTGATATCCTCGTGAAAGAGGATGCGCTTGTCGGAATGTGCCCCTTCCTTCGTGAAGGCAAGGCTGCCATCCTCATCCCGGGCAAAATCGACACCGTAGCTTAACAAATCCCTGACGATATCCGGTGATGAGCGAATCATGATATCGACGGAAGTTTTGTCGTTTTCATAGTGCCCTGCCCGCAGGGTGTCCTCAAAGTAGCTGTCATAGTCGGATTCGTCCTTGAGCATGCACATGCCGCCCTGCGCAAGGAAGGAATCATTGCTCTCCAAATCAGATTTGGTAATCAGGGTAATCTGCAAAGAGCGTGGAAGCTGCAGAGCACAGTACAGACCGGAACAGCCGCTTCCTACAATTAAAATATCCGTTTTCATATGGACCTGACTTTCTCGTTGGGGTGCTTCGCATACGGAAACGCCCTGACGTAATTTTTGCTCCGCCTATTATAACATCTGTTATGGCATCTGACAAGACAGATGTTGTTTACAAATTCCCTGTTCACAAAGGTGTAATCGAATGAATTTGCATATTCTATTGCAGACGCGCTTTCGCTCGGATCGCAACGTAACGGTACTAAATTCGTAAAAAGCACTCATTAAGTACCGACGTTGCTTTACGGTCTGCAATTAGAATAGCAAAATTCATTCTTAGGAATACAAATATAAAAAGGGAGTTTGCAAGACTTGACAGATATTCCGCGCTTCTATATAATCCAAAAAAAGAAAAGAGAGGAAGATTCATGCTTACAGTAAGAGAGATGCAGGACGAGATTCTGCGGTTAAAGAAGGAAAATGACGTATGTATCCTTGCACATGCATACCAGACGCAGGATATTTTGGAGGTAGCGGATTATACCGGAGATTCCTATGGACTGAGTCTGCAGGCAGCAAAAGCTCCACAGAAGACCGTGCTGATGTGCGGCGTGCGATTTATGGCCGAGACGGTGAAGATTCTGTCGCCGGAGAAAAAGGTGTTGCTGTCCAATCCGAATGCGGGCTGCCCGATGGCAGAGCAGATGGATGTGGAACTGATTTCGGCGATGAAGGAGCAATATCCGGATTACACGGTTGCAGCCTACATCAACACGACCTCTGAGCTGAAGACCATCTGTGATGTGTGCGTGACTTCATCCTCGGCAGTACAGATTATACGCAAGGTTCCGAATGACAAGATTCTGTTTATACCGGACTGCAATTTGGGTGCCTGGGTGGCGGAGCAGATTCCGGAAAAAGAAATCAAATTGCTGCAGGGCGGTTGTCCGACACACGCCAGAATGACGGCAAATGATGTGAAAAAGGCGAAGGCACTTCATCCGGATGCGCTGTTTCTGGTACATCCGGAATGTCTGTCCTCGGTAAGCAAGCTGGCAGATTACATCGGAAGCACCACCGGAATCATGGATTTTGCCCGCAAGAGCGATGCAAAGGAATTCATTATCGGAACGGAGAACAGCATTGTCGAGCATTTGCAGTTTGAATGTCCGGACAAGCGCTTTTATCCATTGTCGAAGGATTGTGTCTGCCATAATATGAAGCTGACGACTCTGGCGGATGTATATCAGTGCGTCGCAGGTGTTGGCGGGGAAGAAATCGTATTGGACGAAGATGTCCGGCTGAAGGCGAAGAAGTGTATTGATACCATGCTGGAGCTGGGACAGTAGAAGGAGAAGCTATGAAACGGAGAGTATTCGGCGCGGTTGCGACGCTTGTCCTGTGTACATCTGTATTGGCGGGGTGTCAGGGAAACGGAACGGCGGATGAAGTGGCGGCAGAAATCTCAGTCGAAAAAATTGAAGGACTGTCCGATGATTTTATCAAAGGGATGGATATCTCAAGCCTTTTGGCAGAAGAGGCAAGCGGCGTGGTCTATTACAATGCACAGGGGAAGGAGGAGGACCTCCTTAAGATACTTGCCGATTCCGGAATCAATTATGTGCGGGTGCGTGTATGGAATGATCCGTTTGATGCTGCGGGGCATGGATATGGCGGCGGCAATTGTGATGTGAATACTGCAGCCGAAATCGGCAGACGCGCGGCAGAATATGGTATCCGCCTGTGCGTGGATTTTCATTATTCCGATTTCTGGGCAGACCCGTCCAAGCAGATGGCGCCAAAGGCATGGAGTGGCTGCAGTGTCGAGGAAAAACAGCAACTTCTTTATAACTATACCAAAGAGAGCCTTGAAACCATCCTTCAGGCGGGGGCAGATGTGGGTATGGTACAGATTGGAAATGAAATCAATTACGGCATGGCGGGAGAAACGGATTTTTCGGATGTCGTAAAGCTTCTGGAATCGGGAAGTCGGGCTGTACGGGAAGTGTCGGAAGCACAGAAGTGCGACATGCAGATTGCGGTACACTATACGGATATCAGCAATGCACAGCAGATTCTGGCAATTGCCGGCAGACTTGCAGATGCCGGGCTGGATTATGATATTTTTGGCGTGTCCTACTACTGCTATTGGCATGGGACGATGGAGAATATGAAGCAGGTGCTTTCGGATATCACACAGCAGTACGGGGTGAAAACCTGTGTCATGGAGACCGCCTATGCATATACAGGGGCGGATGGAGATGCTTTTCAGAATAGTGTCTCTACTGCGGATTTGTCCGGGGAATATCCTGTCAGTGTGCAGGGGCAGGCCGATTGCATCCGGGATGTTATGGCAGCGGCATCCGAGGCCGGGGCACTTGGCGTCTTTTATTGGGAAGGTGCATGGATTCCGGTCGGTTCTTCTTATGAAAGCAACAAAAATATATGGGAAGAACATGGTTCCGGCTGGGCCAGCAGCTATGCCGGGGAGTATGACCCGAAGGATGCGGGACAGTATTATGGGGGAAGCTCGTGGGACAATCAGACACTTTTTGATTTTGACGGCAACGCGCTTCCATCGTTGGATGTATTCCGGTATGTAAATTGCGGAGCGGTTGCAGAGATCGCAGAAGAATAGAAAATAGGAAAACAGAAAAACAGAAAAACAGAGAATCATATGAGAGTATCGTATGGTTCTCTGTTTTTTATGTGGATACATCGTGCTTGAACTTCTTTTTCCAGGCAATGCAGGGTGCTTGCATAAGCAATAGATGGTGCGATATAATATTAAGAAAACATTGGTGGGGAATATATGTATGAGTAAAACAATTGTATATCACGGAAGCAATATGATAGTGCCTGAACCTAAAATTTTGATACATGGATATTACAAGGATTTCGGATATGGATTTTATTGTACGAACCTTGAAAAACAGGCAAAACGGTGGGCGTTGACAAAAAAGGGGGCATCTATTGTGAATAATTATACTTACATAGAAAATAGAGAACTCAAGTTTTTGGAATTCGAGAATATGACAGAGAGCTGGCTGGAATTCGTGGTGTCTTGCCGCCGGGGCGTAGAACATAATTATGATATTGTAGAAGGACCAATGGCAGACGATCAAATCTGGGATTATGTAGAAGATTACATTGCAGGCAAGATTAGTAAAGCAGCATTTTGGGAACTTGTTAAGTTCAAATATCCTACGCATCAAATTGCGTTTTGTACAGAGAAAGCATTAAGAACACTAACATTTGAAGGGAGCACAACAATATGACGAACATTTATTTCCCGGACGAAGAGATAACGACCAATGATTTGTATTTTATGTGCTATATGATTGAGCGTGTGGCGCGAAAACTTCATCAGAAAAATAGTTATGTAGTCAATGAGATTGGAAAGGCTGAATTAAAACACCTCATCAGTGTTGCCAATGTGCTGCATTGTGAAAATCCCTTGCAGGTGGAAGCTGATTGGATTCATCAATATCAGCTGAAAGAGGGAAATTATGATGTTACGAATGTAGATAGAGAACTGGCACAGATAATTCCTACACCATTAGAGATGGGAAAAGTGTATCAAAGACTTATTTGTGATACCCTGCAACCGGAAGAAGATTATGTGGATGGGATTCTTCGTGTTTACAATAATGATATATGTGAAGTGATTGATAATTATAATGGCAGTGCGTTTTATGAACCGTCTTATGTAATCGCGCGAGCTTATCAGAATGGTGGATTTTAGGTTTGTGGCGGTGACAGGGGTTCGAAGAGAGGAGGTTGTTGGTATGAAAATTGCGGAAGCAAGGTCCGCATACAATGTACAGTTGAAAAACTATCATTCGAAGCAGCTTGAACTGGCGAAGCAGAAGCAGGAGCTGGAAGAGAAGATAAGCAGGACGGAAAATGGGGCGGTACGGTACGAGCAGGAGGCTGCACAACTGGAACTGTCCTATCATGCAATTTCGGAAAAATATGAGGAATATCACGATTATATGGACAAGCTCTTAGAGCAGTGGGCACTCAAAGTCAATGAGATTTCCTGCAGGCAGAATGCCGAGGCTGTAGAAGATGGCATGAAGGAGCTTGGAAAAATCATGGAAGTAGCCAGACGCATGTGCAAAGGTGACAAGGTACCTCCTTCGGATGAGCGCAAGCTGGCAGAATACGATGGAAAATTATATCAGATGGCAAAGAACGCACAGATGATGGCGCAGGTCAAAAAACGCAAAGAGCATAAGTCTTTATGGGAAGACGAAGAACCGCGGGAGTGGGAAGACGCAATGGAAGTGGCGGATAATGAGGAGGCATTTGCGAATGGTCCGGAAATTGTCAGTGTAGAGGAGACGCTCGCGGCTGTGGCGGATGGGAATACAGAGGTTTCCGGTTGAATGATAGTCATATGCATAATTTCCACACGAATGTCCCATAATACCATTGTAAATTTTTATGAAAAGAGGTAACACAATGGTATTAACGGAAAAAGAAATGACAACCATTCAGGACTTGCAGACACAGGAAAAATCCTGCGTGGAAAAGTACCAGCGTTATAGTAAGGAAGCGAAGGACCCGGTGCTGCAGGATTTATTTACCAGACTTCAGCAGGAAGAGCAGAAGCACTATGATTCGCTGCAGCAGGTATTGGACGGAAAAGTGCCGGATTGTGACTGCAACGACCGCGACGGCAAGATGTATAATCCGACTGCAACCTATGATTCCATGACCAATTCGGAGGACAAGAAGACGGATTGTTTCCTGGCAACGGACTGTATCGGCACGGAGAAGATGGTTTCCGGCTCCTACAATACGGATGTATTTGTGTTTGGGGATTCGGACATCCGGAAATTGCTTGCGGATATTCAGGTAGAAGAGCAGAATCACGCAGAGATGCTCTGGAAGTACAAGACGGTGAATGGAATGTCTTAGTAAGACGGACGTGGCATAGAACGAAAAAACGGTTATATCCCAACCTTGCGGTGGAATATAACCGTTTTTATATGAAGATGAATCTTATTTTACTTATTCTGGAAAGGAACGACCTTCAGCTTCTTCTCAGGATCCTTCTCGAGGAAGTTGCCCATTCCGGCTCTCTGATCCTCTGTCTCGAAGCAGCTTCCGAACAGCTTTTCTTCGATGACGATAGCATCATCCATATTAGCGTCAAGTCCTTCGTTGATTGCTTTCTTGCAGGCACGAACTGCGATTGGAGCGTTTGCTGCAATCTTGGAAGCGAGCTTCTTGGCAGCCGGCATTAACTCTTCCGGAGCATATACTGCATTGACAAGGCCGATTCTGTAAGCCTCGTCAGCCTTGATGTTGGTAGCAGAGTAAATCATCTCTTTTGCCTTGCCGACACCGACGATTCTTGCAAGTCTCTGTGTTCCGCCGAATCCAGGAGTGATTCCAAGACCTACCTCCGGCTGTCCGAATAATGCGTTGTCAGAGCAGATGCGGATGTCACATGACATTGCGATTTCGCATCCACCGCCAAGTGCAAATCCGTTGATTGCTGCGATAACAGGGATTGGGAAAGTCTCAAGTCTGCGGAATACATCATTTCCCTTCTTACCGAAAGCTTCGCCCTCTGCCTTGGACAGGGTGCTCATCTCTCCGATATCTGCGCCGGCAACAAATGACTTAAATTCGTTGCCCTTCTTGTCCGGCCCACCGGTTAAAATCATGGCTCTGATGTCGGTATTAGCCTCGATTTCAGATAAAGCAGCGTCTAATTCGTTTAATGTTTCGCTGTTTAAAGCATTCAGGGCTGCTGGTCTGGAAATAGCAAGAACAGCGATTCCGTCAGCAACTTCAAGTGTTAAGTTATTGAACTCACTCATTATAAAATATCCTCCTATCTATATGTCCAAAATTGATAGCTTCATGGTATCATTTTGTCAAAAAATTGTCAATCTATGGTATCAGGGAATCAGATAAATTTGTAACACTTCATGGATATTCATAAGGGAAGAAATATGTTACAATAAAGCATAAAATTAGAAAGCAGAGTATATAGGGCTGGCAATGATAGATGATTTTGAGTTGGAACAATTGGTAGAGCCGCTGGCGGTCTGGTTTGACGGGCATGCACGGGTACTTCCGTGGAGAGAGAATCCTACGCCATATTATGTGTGGATATCGGAGATTATGTTGCAACAGACGAGGGTGGAGGCTGTCAAGCCGTATTTTGAGCGGTTCATAGAAACACTGCCGGATGTGCAGGATTTGGCGGAGTGTCCGGAGGAGCAGTATCTAAAGCTCTGGGAAGGACTGGGATATTATAACCGTGTCAGGAATTTAAACGCCGCCGCACAGCAGATTATGCAGGATTATCAGGGACAGATTCCGTCCGGCTACGAGGAACTTCTCACACTGAAGGGAGTCGGACATTATACGGCGGGTGCGATTGCGTCCATTGCCTATGGACAGCCGGTTCCTGCGGTGGATGGCAATGTCCTGCGGGTGATTGCGCGGGTGACAGGAGATGACTCGGATATTATGAAGCAGTCGGTCCGGAATCATTTTGAGGCGCGGCTGGGAGAACTGATGAAAACTCTGCAGCCGGAAGGAAGGCTTGTACCGTCCCGGTTTAATCAGGGACTGATGGAGCTTGGCGCGATGGTGTGTGTGCCAAACGGAGAGCCGCATTGCGGGGAATGTCCGTGGAATATGCTATGCCGGGCTTATCGGGAGAACCGGATAGCGCTTCTTCCGGTGAAAAAGAAAGCAAAAGAGCGCAGAATCGAAGAGCGGACGGTTCTTGTGATTCGCGATGGTGAGAGGGTTGCGATTCATAAAAGACCTTCGAAGGGACTGCTGGCAGGGCTGTATGAATTGCCGAATGAGCTGGGATATATGTCGCAGGAGCATGTGGAAGCCTATATGAAGCGGCTGGGACTGATGCCGCTGCGTATTCGCCCGCTATCCGAAGCAAAGCATATTTTTTCCCATATCGAATGGCATATGAGAGGCTATGTGGTGTATGTAGAATCGATGGAGTGGAACAATACCGGTGCGGAGAAGAACTTAGGGCTGCTTTTCGTGGAAGCGGCGGATGCGCGGGAGCGCTATGCGATTCCAACGGCGTTTGCCCGATATGCAGAATATATGAACATTCCGCTTGGGGCAGAGGCAATAAGAGGAGATTTTGGTACGAATGGCTAATACGAATTTGGCAGGGCAGAAGGGAATATCCGGATATACGATAAAAATGATTGCTGTCATCAGTATGCTGATTGACCACACTGCGGCTACCATACTGGAAAGAATGCTTACGACAGGTGATGCGACAGCATTTCCGATTGTATCGGGCAACTGGGATCTGTTTTACGACATCTATATGCGCATGAGAGAGATTGGAAGATTTGCATTTCCGATATACTGTTACATGCTGGTAGAAGGTTTCTATCATACCAGAAGTGTTCCCAAATACGCGTTGCGTCTGTTTGTGTTTGCGCTGATATCGGAGGTGCCGTTTGATTTGGCAATACAGCATACGCTTGTGGATATGAAGTATAACAGCAATGTGTTTTTTACCCTGCTTTTGGGACTGCTTGTGATTGCTTTGATGCGATTGGTCGAGGAACGCTTAAAGGAGAGGCTTCCCGCGGGAGTACGGTGGCTTTTGGCTGCGCTTATCGTTGCGGCGGGGGCGCTTGCGGCGGAGTATGTATTTTCTTCCGATTACGGAGCAAGCGGAGTGCTGGCAATCGTGATTCTGTATCTGTTTTATCAGCACAGGCTTCTTGGATTTGCGTTGGCAGTCCTTGAATTGGTAATTCTGTCCAGTGTGGTGGAAATTACAGCATTTTTGATGCTGTTTCCGATGGCGTACTACAACGGGACGAGGGGCAGACAGACGAAATATTTTTTCTATGCCGTTTATCCGGTGCATCTTCTGATTCTTGAGGGAATCTGCCTGTGTCTTGGACTGGGATAATCATTCTCTGTGGTGGATGGAATAAGATTTTATTCGAGGAGGAACCTATGATGAAAAAAATAATGGGAAAACAATTTCGATATGGTATGTGTGCAGGAGTGATGGGGCTTGCTATCGTCTTGTCCGGTTGTGGGGATGGAACAACGTCTGTTGATACACAGACCGAGACACAGGAAGCGGTGGTGGAGCTTCCAAAGATTGCGCTTCATACCGGATATGTCATTACCAACGAACCGGAAAAACTGGAATTTTCTGATTTCGCGGATTACACTTCGCAGGAGGAATGTCAGACGAGCTTTGGATACTTTGAAAAAGTGGGTGAACTGCAGGAGATGACAGATACGGTTGCCGCCTCCTATCGGGCTGCATTATTCGGACAATATACCACCGAACAGCGGCTTGACAGGAGTACGGATTTCCCGAAGCAAGAGGGTATCTATGAGGCGGTATGTGTGGTTCGGGATGCACAGGAGAATCTTACCTGTGAACCGGTGCTGGTTGTGTATGACCGGACAGCGCCGCAGTTTAGAAATCCGCAGGATGTGACTCTTGTTCTGCAGGATGAACAGACACCGGTGGAAGCCGGTTTGTATGGCAATGTTGTGTATGATTATGTAGATGGAATCTTTGATGAGGAACAGGTAAGCTGCACCATCAAAAGGGAGACCGGCGAGGAAGAAAAATATATCGTGACTGTGACCTGCTCTGACCGCGCGGGAAATGTCTTTGAGGGCGAGTTTGCAATCTATGTTCAAAATCCACAGGAGGATGAGAGCGGCGAGGAGGATTCACCGGAGGGAACGTCGGGTAATCCTTCCAGCAATAATAGCAATAACACCGGAAATAACAACAATAACAGCGGAAATAACAGCAGTAGCAATAACAACAGTAACACAAATAGTAACAGCAATAACAGCGACAGTAACAACAATAACACCGGAAGTAACGGTAGCAGTAATAACAATAACAGCAACAGCAGTAACAGCACCGACAGCAATAACAACAATAATAGCAACAGCGGCAACAGCACCTCCGGTGATAATGGCAGTACAGGAGACACGGTTGCTTCACCGGCATATATGGATGACTATGCGTCTGCGGTGCTGGAGATTGTAAATGCGGAGCGCGCGAAGGAAGGCTTGCCGGCTCTGACGATGAATGCACAGGCGCAGGCGGCGGCAAAGGTACGGGCGCAGGAGATTACCGGTCTTTTTGAACATACCAGACCGAACGGAGAATCCTGCTTTACGGCATTAGCAGAAGCGGGAGTAAGTTACTATACTGCCGGAGAAAATATTGCAGCCGGACAGTGGAGTGCGGAGTCCGTCATGGAGTCATGGATGAATTCGCCGGGGCACAGAGCCAACATTCTGACTCCAGAATTTACGGAAATCGGAATTGCATGCTACTATGACCCGAATACACTGTACGGATATCACTGGGTACAGTTATTTATCGGGATTAATTAAAACAAGATTACATTATTGGAGAAAACTATGTCATTTTGCCATTTGCATACACATACCGAATACAGTCTGTTAGACGGTTCCAACAAGATTAAGGACTACGTGGCTCGCGTCAGGGAGCTTGGAATGAACAGCGCGGCCATTACAGACCACGGAAATATGTATGGTGTCATTGAATTTTATAAGGAAGCAAAAGCAAACGGAATCAATCCGATTATCGGCTGCGAGGTGTATGTGGCTCCGAACTCCAGATTTGACCGCGAGCTGGGACATGGGGAGGACAGATACTATCACCTGATTCTGCTGGCGGAGAACAATACCGGCTATGCGAATCTGATGAAAATTGTATCGATTGGCTTCACGGAAGGGTACTATTACCGGCCACGTGTTGATTTTGAGACACTGGAAAAATACCATGAAGGACTCATCTGTCTGTCTGCCTGTCTGGCAGGCGAGATTCCGCGTTATATTGCGCGTGGCTTTTATGAGGAGGCAAAACAGGTAGCTGTAAAATATCAGGCATGCTTCGGGAAGGATAATTTTTTCCTGGAGATGCAGGACCACGGGATTCCGGAGCAGAAGCTGGTTGACCAGCAGCTAATGCGGATGAGTCAGGAACTGGGGATTGCACTTGTCTGCACCAACGACTGCCATTATACCTACGAATCGGATGTGGAGGCGCATGATGTACTGCTCTGTATCCAGACCGGAAAAAAGGTGGCGGACGAGGACCGCATGCGTTATGAGGGAGGACAGTATTTTGTTAAGTCGGAAGAGCAGATGAAGGAGCTTTTCCCATATGCGCTCGAGGCGTTGGAGAATACACAGAAGATTGCCGACCGGTGCCATGTGGAAATTGAATTTAATAATTATAAGATTCCGAAGTATGAAGTGCCAGAGGGATATGAGTCGGCATGGGAGTTTTTGAATCATCTGTGTGACAAGGGCTTTGAAGAAAAATATACGAGCAGGGGAGAATACGACGACGCCCAGTTAAAGGCAATCTATGACGATATGCAGTATGAGCTTGGTATTATCCAGAAAATGGGGTTTGTCGAGTATATCCTGATTGTGTGGGATTACATTAACTGGTGCAGAACCCATGACTGCTGGGTAGGACCGGGGCGTGGCTCTGCGGCCGGAAGCAGGGTATGCTACTGTACCGGAATTACCAACATTGATCCGGTCCGTTACAGCCTGCTGTTTGAGCGTTTCTTAAATCCGGAGCGTGTTTCCATGCCGGATATTGACGTGGATTTTGAATATGCGGAGAGATATCGCGCGATTGAGTATGTACAGCAGAAATACGGTGCGGATTCCGTAACCCAGATTACGACCTTTGGAACGATGGCAGCCCGCGCTGCTATCAAGGCGGTGGGTAAGGCACTGGATATTCCCTATGCAGAGACGGACCGCATCGCGAAGATGGTTCCGATGGAGCTTGGTATTACCATAGACAAGGCATTGGAGAAAAATCCGGAGCTTCGGGTAGCATATGACAGCGATGAAGCCATCCGCAACATGATTGATATGTCCCGTAAGCTGGAGGGATTGCCGAACCACACCTCCGTACACGCGGCGGGAGTGGTCATCTATCCGGGCGTGGCATCGGATTATGTCCCGCTGGGCAGGGCTACGGACGGAAGCCCGACGGCGGAATACAATATGGTCCAGTTGGAGGAGCTGGGGCTGCTCAAGATGGATTTCCTCGGGCTGCGCACACTCACCGTATTAAAAGATGCGGTGAAAAATATTAAAAAGTCCAAAGAAATTGACATTGATATTGACCACATCGACTTGAACGATAAAGGGGCACTGGAGTTTATCGGAACAGGCCGCACGCAGGGAGTATTCCAGTTGGAGTCAGCAGGAATGCAGAACTTCATGAAGGAATTAAAGCCGCAGAGCTTTGAGGATATTGTCGCCGGAATTTCCCTGTATCGTCCGGGACCGATGGAATTTATCCCGCATTATATTGCCGGAAAAAATGACCCTGCCTCCATCACCTATGTGACGCCGGAGCTGGAGAGCATCCTCGAGCCGACCTACGGATGTATCGTGTATCAGGAACAGGTTATGCAGATTGTACAGAAGCTTGCCGGATATACGATGGGACAGGCAGATAACATCCGGCGTGCCATGAGCAAGAAAAAACAGTATGTCATTGATGCGGAGCGGAAAAGCTTTGTGTACGGAGATGAAAAGCGGGGCATCGCAGGCTGCGTTGCGAATGGAATTTCGGAGAAAGCGGCGAACAGTATCTATGATTCCATGGTGGATTTTGCTAAATATGCATTTAACAAATCGCACGCAGCGGCGTATGCAGTAATCAGCGTGCAGACGGCATATCTGAAATGCTACTATCCGGTAGAGTTCATGGCGGCGCTTATGACCTCCGTGATTGACAATTCGGCAAAGGCGGCAGAGTATTTATATCACTGCAAGGAGATGGGAATTAAGGTGCTGCCGCCGGATATCAATACGGGTGAGGGCTATTTTACGGTAGAAGGTGACTGCATCCGCTATGGTCTGTATGCCATCAAGTCTCTGGGAAGACCGGTCATCGACCGGATCATTGAGGAGAGGCAGCAGGGCGGTCCTTACCGTACCCTGCAGGATTTCATTGAGCGTACGGTGGACCGGGATGTGAATAAGCGTGCCATCGAGAATCTGATCAAGGCGGGTGCCTGTGACGGACTGGACGGGACGCGCAAACAGATGATTACCGTCTTTGCTGCAATTGTAGACCAGACGGCGCAGCGCAAGAAGAACAATATGTCCGGTCAGATGAGCCTGTTTGATCTGGTGGCGGAGGAGGACAAGAAGGAATACGAGGTCCGGTATCCTGTGACCGGAGAGTTTGAGCGGGAGGTTTTGCTGGGCTTTGAGAAGGAAGTGCTGGGAATCTATTTAAGCGGACATCCGCTGGAGGGATACCTAGGCAAGATGAAGAAAAATGTTACGGCAAATGCCATTGATTTTGCATTGGATGAAGAGCAGAATCAGGTAAAAATTGCGGATGGAAGCCATGTCGTCATCGGAGGAATGATTTCCGGAAAAACCATCAAATACACCCGTCGCAATCAGGCGATGGCGTTTATACAGGTGGAGGATTTGACCGGAACGACAGAGGTGATTGTTTTTCCGAAGGATTATGAGCGATACCAGCATATTCTTGTGCCGGAGGCAAAGGTCTTTGTGACCGGCCATGCGAGTGTGGATGAGGAACAGGGCGGCAAGGTCGTCTGCGAGCGCATCGTACCGTTTGATGAGGTGCCGAGAGAACTGTGGATTCAGTTCCCGACGAAGGAGCGCTACATGGAGCAGGAGCCGATGCTGCTTGAATTGTTAAAAGACTCCGACGGGCAGGATGAAGTGGTGATTTATGTAGCGGAAATCAAGGCAATCAAGCGCCTCGGAAAACACATGACAATTGACATCGATGATGCGCTGTTAGAGCGGTTGTATTCTGTTTTTGAAGAAAAAAATGTAAAAGTTGTTGAAAAGAATATTGAAAAGAAACGCTAAACAGTTTACAATATGATGGGATTAGATATGAATGAATTATTTATATATGTTTAGGAGGATATATAACATGGCAAAAGAAATCAACACAATTGGTGTACTTACCAGTGGTGGAGACGCACCTGGAATGAATGCTGCAATACGTGCGGTTGTACGTGAGGCTCTTTCAAGAGGCAAGAAAGTAAAAGGAATCAAGAGAGGATATGCAGGTCTGTTGAATGAGGAAATCATCGACATGGATGCCAAGAGCGTATCGGACACTCTTTCCAAGGGTGGTACAATCTTACAGACGGCCCGTTGTATGGAGTTCGTTACACCGGAGGGACAGCAGAAGGGTGCTGAGATTTGCAGAAAGCATGGCATTGATGCGATTGTAGTCATCGGTGGAGACGGTTCTTTCCAGGGAGCACAGAAGCTGGCTGCACTTGGAATCAATACCATAGGACTTCCGGGAACCATCGATTTGGATATCGCATGTACCGATTATACCATCGGTTTTGACACTGCCTGCAATACAGCTATGGAGGCAATCGACAAGGTTCGTGATACCTCAACCTCCCATGAGAGATGCTCCATTATCGAGGTAATGGGACGTGGAGCAGGATATATTGCATTGTGGTGTGGCCTTGCGAACGGTGCAGAGGAAATTTTACTTCCGGAGAAGTATGATTTTGATGAGCAGCGCCTGATCAACCGCATTATCGAAGCCCGCAAGAACGGCAAGCAGCATTATATTATTATCAATGCAGAGGGAATCGGACATTCCCAGAGCATGGCAAAGCGTATCGAGGAAGCTACCGGAATCGAGACTAGAGCATCCATCCTCGGACATATTCAAAGAGGTGGAAGCCCGACCTGTAAGGATCGTGTATATGCGGCAGTTATGGGTGCTATGGCTGTTGAATTGTTATGTCAGGGCAAGAGCAACCGTGTTGTTGCACACAAGGATGGCGAATTCGTAGATTTCGACATTGATGAGGCACTTGCTATGCAGAAGAGCATTCCGGAAGATATGTACCAGATTGCCAAGGATTTGGTATAAGGGATATAACGGTTATCTATCATAAGAAGACAGGGGCTGTCACAGAATCGTGTGGCAGCCCTTTTTTAAGGGGAAGCAGATGATTACCAGTACAAGCAATCAGCAGATGAAGAATCTGTCTGCATTATTAAAAAAATCAAAAGAGCGTGCCCGCCAGCAGTGTTTTGTGGTAGAAGGCACGAAGATGTGCTTAGAAGCTCCGCCGGAGCGCGTACAGGCAATTTATGTTGCCGAGTCATACTGGCAGCAGGAGGAGTTAAGACGCGGTCTTTTGGAGTATTGCAGTAAGAGAGAGGGGCTGGAGCAATGCTGCGAGGTGGTGTCGGATTCCGTATTTAAGGCTGTTTCCGATACGCAGACGCCGCAGGGGATTCTGTCGGTTGTCCGGATGCCGGAGTACCGGTTATCCGATTGTCTCGCAGGCAAAAGGACGTTGCTGCTGATTTTGGAGAGCATTCAGGACCCGGGAAATCTCGGAACGATGCTTCGTACCGGAGAGGGAGCAGGGATTACCGGTATCATTGCAAACCGCACAACGGTGGATTTGTACAATCCCAAGACGATTCGCTCCACGATGGGGAGCATCTACCGGGTTCCGTTTGTGGTGGCGGACGACCTTGCAGATACTATCCGTTTGTTAAAAGAACAGGGAATCACCCTGTATGCAGCGCATTTGCAGGGAAAGCTCTCCTATGACAGACCGGATTATACGCAGGGCTGCGGATTTTTCATCGGAAATGAAGGGAACGGACTGAGCGATGAAATTGCAGGACTGGCAGACGAATATATCCGCATTCCGATGGAGGGACAGGTGGAATCTTTAAATGCGGCCATATCCGCGTCCCTATTGACCTATGAATGCAACAGACAGAGGAGATATATGAATGAAAATCTGGTTTAAGATATACGCAGATGCACGTTTAATCCAATCAGAGACGATAAAGGTATGTATGGAGGATACCAGAACCCACAAGGTTTTTCGTGCACTCGAGGAGGCATGCCTGCACTTTGATTTAAGTAAGCCAATCTGGCTGGACTCCAACATCGCAGAATTTAAGCGGCAATCCAGAACCCGATTCTATCAGGACAGCTTTGTGGAGCAAATTGACTTCGATTATCTGGAGATGCAGGTGCTCGAAGAAGATTGAGCCCCAATAAATCCCTCTAAAAGCTTAAAAAAACATTAAATATCGCATTTTCCTACATTTTTTTACCTTAGATATGTTATACTTATTCTTAGATGCAAGAGAAATTGCTACATGCCATTTTTGTGTGTTACGAATGAATTTGCCTATCTGCCCGCAGACCGTTAAGCAACATCGGTACTTAATGAGCGCTTTTTGCGAATTTAGTACCGCTATGTTGCGATTCGAGCGGGAGCGTGTCTGCAGTAGAAGAAGTAACTCCATTTGCTAATAGGATATTGCGGCAAAAAGCAGATATGGGTTACAGTTTTGGAGGGGGTTACATGGAAGAAGAAGAGATTATGCAGGACGGAATTGACAGTTGGGAGACTGCCATGTTTTTGTACAACTCCGCTTTGAAGGAAGTAGGTACAAAGCTTGAGATATTGAATGATGAATTTGTACATATTCACAATTATAATCCGATTGAGTATATCAAGTCCCGCATCAAGACGCCGGACAGTATTGTCAAGAAGCTAAAGCGTGCAGGGCATGAGGTGACAATTGACAATATGGTCAAATATGTCAAGGATATTGCGGGAATACGCGTGGTATGTTCATTTACTTCGGATATCTACCGGATGTCGGAGATGATTGGCAAGCAGAACGATTTAACGGTGCTGTCTATCAAGGACTATATTAAGCATCCGAAGGACAGCGGATACAAGAGTTTTCACATGCTGGTATCGGTACCGATTTTTTTGTCAGACCGGGTGGTCAATACGCAGGTTGAGATTCAGATCCGCACCATTGCGATGGATTTCTGGGCGAGCCTGGAGCATAAGATTTATTACAAGTTTGAAGGCAACGCGCCGGACTATATCAGCCGTGATTTGAGGAACTGTGCAGAAATCGTGTCGGATCTGGATGCGAAGATGCTCCAGCTGAATGAGGCAGTATTAGAAGCAAAAGCACGACAGGAAGAAGAGAACAATGGGGAATATCATTAACGCAGAGAATTTAACAAAATCATTTACAGGAAGGAAGCTTTTTTCGGAAGCTTCCTTTTATGTGCAGGAGGGGGAAAAAGTAGGAATCGTCGGCATCAACGGAACCGGCAAATCGACACTTCTGCGCATTCTGGCAGGGCTGGAAGAACCGGATGGCGGGACAGTTACCGTTGCCAACCATGTAGTGTTTCACTATTTGCCGCAGACGCCTGTGTTTGACGAGGAAAAATCATTGCTCGATGCTGTTATGGAGCAGGTGATGGAGAACCGGACGGACGAGGAGAACCGTTGGGCACTGGAGAGCGATGCCAAATCCCTGCTTCAGCGGATGGAGCTTTCTGATTATGAGAAGAAGACCGGAGAATTGTCCGGCGGTCAGAAGAAGCGGCTGGCACTTATTGTGGCAGTCCTGTGTCCCTGTGATGTGTTATTGTTGGACGAGCCGACGAACCATTTGGATTATGAGATGGTGGAGTGGTTGGAAGATTATCTGAAAAAATGGCGCAAGACACTGATTATGGTTACGCATGACCGGTATTTTCTGGACTGCGTATGCAATCGGATTGTGGAGATTGACAAGGGACAGGTGTACAGCTACGACACGAATTATTCCGGATTTCTGGAGAGGAAGGCTGCCAGAATGGAGAGCGCGGCGGCGAGTGAGCGCAAGCGGCAGTCCGTTCTGCGCAAGGAAATTGAGTGGATGCAGCGAGGGGCAAGGGCACGCTCTACCAAGCAGAAGGCACACATACAAAGGTACGAGCAGCTTCGGGACCAGAAAGCACCGACTTTGGACCGGCAGATTGAGATGGCATCCATATCCGAGCGTATGGGGAGAACCACGATTGAACTGGAGCATGTCTCAAAGAGGTACGGTGAGGTTGTCTGTGTTGAAGATTTTTCTTATATTTTCCTGAAAAATGACCGTATCGGATTTGTCGGGCAAAACGGTTGCGGCAAAACAACCCTGATGAAGATGATTGCAGGGCTGATTGAACCGGATGCAGGCACGATTACTGTGGGGCAAACCATAAAAATAGGGTATTATTCGCAGGAAATTCAACTAAAAACGACAAATAATCTGATAAATGAATCAGAAAAATTAGGAAAAATAGAAAATGCGACAGAAATTGCAAAAATGAATCCGAAGGATCGGGTAATCGATTATATTAAAAATGCGGCGGAATATGTCCGCACCTCGGAGGGGCTTGTGTCAGCTTCCGCGATGCTGGAACGCTTTTTGTTCCCTCCGGAGCAGCAGTACAGTCTGATTGAAAAGCTATCCGGCGGAGAGAGAAGAAGACTGCACCTGCTTCATGTACTGATGGAGGCTCCGAATGTTCTGATTATGGATGAACCGACGAATGATTTAGATACACAGACGCTTGCGGTGCTGGAGGATTATCTGGATAATTTTGCAGGAATTGTTGTTGCGGTATCCCATGACCGGTATTTTCTTGACCGGATTGCCCGGAGAATTTTTGCGTTTGAGGGCAATGGAAGGATTGTGCAGTATGAGGGCGGTTATACGGATTATATGAATAAGCGGCCGAAGGCTTGCGGGCAGGAAAATCCGGTGAAGGCAGACAACGGTGCTTCGGAAGTAAAAACTGGGACAGCTGGTTCGATGGAGACATGGAAGCATGAGAAAAAGGTCAAATTTTCCTATAAGGAGCAGCGGGAGTATGAAACCATTGAGTCGGAGATTGAAGCGCTGGAACAATTGATAGACGAGCTGGAGTATGATATGCAGAAAAATGCCTGTGATTTTGGAAAGCTGAATGCGATATCCCAGCAAAAGGAGCAGGCCGAACAGGAACTGGAAGAGAAGATGGAGCGTTGGGAGTATCTGGAAGAACTTGCACAGCAGATTCGCTTGCAAGATGGATGAAATTGAGTTAAATGAAGATTTGATAATTGAATAGAATGGAATAAACAACGGATGGCGTATGTCTGTAAGGATAAATGCCATCCGTTGTTTGTTGGGAAAAACTGCATTTAATCGTGATTAAATAAATGACAAAAATATTAATTTTTCGTCGGTGATATTTTGCGGAACCATTTTTGCGGAAGAGCGGAGCCGAACAGGATGCCGAAGACGATGGCAATTGCAATTTCGAAGGTATAGAGGCACTTACTTCCGGCGAGGGCGGTATTGCCGGTAAAGAGATAGTAGGCGGTATAGTAGATGCCGGCTCCGGGAACGAGCTGGAAGACTCCGGTAATCAGATAGACGGTAACGGGTACCTGACGCCGGACGGCGATGGTTCTTGCGAGCAGGGTAAGGAGGAAGGTTGCGATGAGGGATGCGGTGATATCACTTAAACCGGCGAGGGTAAGAATGGTGTAGGAGCCCCAGGTGAATACGCCGGACAGACCGCACAGCCACAGCTCCTTTGCGGGGGCGGCGAAGAGCACAGAGAAGGCGATTGTGGAAGTGAGGGCTGTAAGAATCTGAAAAAATGCGCCCATCATGGTATCAGGGTTCCTTTACTTAAGGTATTGCAGGCAAAGATGGAAATGCACACGCCCACGGCGATGCACAGTGCTGCGAGCAGGGCATCAATCATATGAATCGTGCCGGAGAGGTAGTCACTGTTGTAAAAATCATGGATGGAGGTAGTCAGGGTAATCCCGGGAACCAGAGGCATGATGGAGCCGATGACGATGCAGTCCGGCTGGACGGGAAGGCGAAGCAGACCAAGAAGGATGCTTGTGAGGGTGATGTAGCTGCTGGTAAAAACATAGGAGAGCATGAGCGGCATGTGTCTGCGTTCGAACACAAACAGAATCTTTTGTTCGAGGATTCCGATCAGAAAGGAACACAGGCAGTCGAGGGGAGAGCCGCCGAACAGATAGCAGAAGGAGCCGGTTCCGATGCCGCAGCTTAACAGGCACAGCCAGTCCGGATAGAAGGGCGTGTTCCGGCAGATATCCAATCGCCTCTGCATCTCCTTTGGACTGCATTTGTGTGCGCAGATGTCGCGCGCAAGCTGATTTAGCAGCGTAATCCGGTTGAGGTGTATGATGGGTGTCGCGGCATGCTTAATCATGCAGGCAGATTGCTTTTTGGAATCAAAGGTGCTGGCAAAAATCCCGTTTGACAGTACATACACCTCACAGTCTGTGCTCCCGTATGCTTTCAGAATGCGCAGAACCGTATCCTCGACGCGGAAGATTTCAGCGCCGCTCTCAAGCAGAAGAATGCCAATCTCAACGGCAATCTGTTCAAGCTGCGGAATGGAGATGCTGTCGGCGGCAGATATTTTGTTTTTCTGTAAGTCAAATTTTCGGTATAGTGGCGGCATGTATCACCTCGTCATATTTCCCTTTTTTTCTCTTTACTGTACAGAGAATGGATTTGCATATTGGGATTGCAGACCGTAAAGCAACGTCGGCACTTAATGAGTGCCTTTTACGAATTTAGTACCGCTACGTTGCGATTCGAGCGAGAGCGTGTCTGCAATTCCAATATGCAAATTCATTCGTGGTAAATTCCTTTATAAGGGAATTGTGCACGATACCGGAAAAAATATGCATATTTTTCTGGTCACGGAAGCATACTACGGAAAAAAGTGCAAAAGGGGTGAATATGAACATGGTTCACGATACAAAAACAAAGGCAACCGAAAAGGTCAGACGCTATCGCATGGTTCTGCTTGGTATTTTGATTGTGCTGGTCACCATAGCAATCTGGTACTGCGTCCAGGCAGCGGGAAGGGAGCAACAGCCCCAAAGGGGAACTCTGGTATATCAACAGATGGATGAAGGGATAGCGGAATGTTAGATGAAACAGTTTATATCAAAATAGATGCACATGTTCTGGTCAGGCATCCGCAGGTGAAACTCGGTGATGTATGCAAGGTGGAGTGTGTGAATGCACAGATTGCGCAGGAACTGAAGCAGATTGTGCTGTATGAATTTCCAAAGGAGCCGAAAAAGAGCAAGAGGGAGCATTCCATTGTGGTGTTTTCCATCTTAAAGGTGGTGGAGGAGATTGTAAAACAGTACCCCAAGGTTCAGGTGGTTAATCTGGGGGAGATAGATTTTATCATTGAGTACAAATATCAGGAGCAAAGGCCTAAGTGGGTGGAGCGGCTGCTTCTCGTCCTGCTTTGTGTGATTACCTTTTTTGGAACCGCATTTACCATTATGGCATTTAACAACGACATCTCCATCACGGAGGTGTTTGACCGCTTTTACCGGCAGATTGTCGGTGGGGACAAGCCGCAGGTGAGCGAGCTTGAGGTGTGTTACAGTATCGGTATTACCATAGGAATCATGGTGTTTTTTAATCATATCGGGCGAAAGAAGATTACTGCAGACCCGACACCGATTCAGATGGAAATGCGCAAATACGAGAACGATATGAATACGACACTGATTCAGAATGCGAGCAGGAAAGGACACAACGAAGATGTGGATTAGACATGTGGTGGCAGGTTTGCTGGCTTTATTTGCGGGATGTGCGGTATCCTCCGGAACCTTTGCTTTTCTTTTGGTCATCGGTGTGCTTCCGCGGCTGATCCGCAAAACGAATCTGGCGAAGCGGACAATTTTGGTGGAAAATGTGGTGGTGTGTGGTGTGATTTTTGGAGCCGTAACATCTGTTTTTGACTGGAATCTGTCCGGTGCAAAAATTGGCGCACCGTTGTATGCGGCAGGACCTCTTGGAGATGTGGTCCATATCATCGGAGTATGCCTTGTCATGGTTTACGGAGTGTCGGCAGGTATTTTTGTCGGCTGCATTGCGGCAGCGCTGGCGGAGATACTCAATACATTTCCAATCGTTTTTCACAGAACAGGAATCAAGCGCGGACTGCCGTGGGTAATGGCGAGCATGGCTCTCGGAAAAGCTGTCGGCGCACTCTGTTATTTTGCCTTCGGTTATGGTATTATGTAAATATGCCAAAATAGATACGAGGGAGTGTTGATATGGTAGCCTCTATTGCAAGACAGAGTGTGATTCAGAAGTGTACGATGCAGAAGTCCGTTTTGCTGGGAAATTATGAGTTTTATTATCTGGCGGGACTTCTGAAAAAATTATTTCAGATGGACCTGAGTGAAGATATGGAGCCGAAAGAATTGTTCGATACCATCATCGGACAGCTTGACACCATCGAAGCGGAGGAGCCCAAGTCGCAGTATCTGATTAAGATGGTGTCTGTCTATCGTCCGCTGGAAGAATATGATGAGCAGATGAAGCAGTTGTTCCGGTGGGGAGCAGACGAACCTGATTTGTGGAAGATGACGACCTCCTACTCGCCGGAGTAAAACTGGGGTGTGAAGAAATTTATTTCCTACGGAGTATGCTTATGTTCCTGAGAATGAATTTTGCTACTCTGCAATAGAATATGCAAATTCATTCGGGGTACTTTTGTAAAAGAGGGATGTAATTTATATGTATAGTTTTCCTACAAACGCACAAGCTAAGAAAAAGCAGCGTGTGGGAGGTAGAGAAGATGAAACAGGAACAGAAGCTTCCAAAAGCGGAGCAGAAGCGCAACGAAAAATACAATGAATATGTGGAGCAGGTGACGCCGAAGAGGAATCTTGCGCTGGCAATGCTAAAGGCATTCCTTTTGGGCGGAATCATATGCACATTGGGACAGCTTATCATGAATCTGGCGATGGATGTCTTTTCATTGGAACAAAAGGATGCTGCAATGTGGTGCAGCATGATACTGGTTTTATTAAGTGTGGTTTTAACAAGTTTGAATTTGTACCCATCTTTGGCGAACTGGGGCGGAGCGGGCGCACTTGTCCCAATTACCGGATTTGCCAACGGCGTGTGTTCATCCGCGATTGAATTTCAGAAGGAAGGGCAGGTATTCGGCATTGGATGTCAGATATTCCGGATTGCAGGTCCGGTCATCCTGTATGGAATCTTTTCAAGCTGGGTGCTGGGACTTATCTATTGGATTTTAAAAATGATAGGTGTGGTATAATGTCGATAGGTATGGTATAATTGATGTAGCAAAATTATATCATGTGTGAATGCCTGTACAACGAGGATAAAAATATGAATTCAATTAAGACCAAACAGACAATATTAATTGTGGTAAGTGTATTTTTGACGGCAATTCTGATTGGCACGTTGGGAATTATTACAACCGATGCGGTGCTGGAGGAGAATTCTTCCAGGGAGCTTTCTTTAATCTGCGAGAATGAGCGGGGGCGGATGAATGATGTATTCTCCCGTGTGGAGCTGTCTGTGGACAGCATGGCGGACTATGCAACCGGACATCTCGACAGCTACGGGCATTTGCAGCAGGATGCGGAGTATATGCAGGCATACACTGCGGATATCGAACAGATGGCGGAAATACTTGCCTTCAATACGGAGGGAGCCGTTGCGTTCTATTTCCGCTATAATCCGGAGGTGTTCGCCAGTACCGATGGATTTTTCTGGAGCAGGGAGGAGAATTCGGATGAGATGATCCGGTTCCCTGCAACAGATTTGGCACAATACGATAAGGATGATATCGAGCATGTCGGATGGTATTATATTCCGGTCGAAAATGGCGAGCCGACATGGATGGAGCCATATTATAACCGGAATGACGGTATTTATATGATTTCCTATGTGGTTCCGGTTTACAAGGAGGGCAGGCTGCTTGGGGTTGCCGGAATGGACATTGATTTTGAACTGATCGTTGAGCGGATTGACGAGGTCGAAGTTTTTGACGAAGGATATG
>JBGVFC010000144.1:0-34263 GCA_045120755.1 Agathobacter sp.
GGGATTCGAACCCACGCGCCCTTGCGGACAAACGGTTTTCAAGACCGCCTCGTTATGACCACTTCGATACCTCTCCGTATTCAGTTACGCGTCTGTTTCAACGCAAGTGTTATTCTAACATCTCATTTTTTATATGTCAACATCTTTTTTCATTTTTTTATAACAGTTCAGCCATAACCAAATTTATGAGCGAATCACGCTCGCATGAATGAGCACATGAAGTTGGTTTTGAGCGGAGCGCCCGATTATGAGCAATCCGCTTGCATAAGCAAGCTTTGAAGCCCGAAGGGCGAAATTGCGAATGGCGCGGGCTGAACTGTCACTTATGCAAACTGCTCCGCCATCTGCAAATCTTCCGGCGTGGTAATTTTGATATTCCGGTAATCTCCCTCAATCAATCTTACTTTTTTCCCATAAATATACTCAAGCACCATTGCATCGTCTGTAATGGTCGGGACATCTGCTCCCATATCTATTCTTCGCATCAATTCCTGATACGCCTGCGTAATCAGGGGATAGGAAAATGTCTGTGGGGTTTGTATCTGCCACACCAGATTGCGCTCCGGCGTATAAGCAGAATATCCATTTGCATCCACAATCCGTATGGTATCTTTTACAGGCATGCCTACAACACACGCCTGTTCCGTGGCAACCGTTTTCATGGAGCGTGCGATGATATCTTCATTCACGAAGGGTCTTGCCCCATCATGAATCAGTACATATTCAGAGGCTTGTGCCTGCCGCAGTCCTTCATATACAGAAAAATAGCGTTCACTTCCTCCCGTCACGATGGTTTTCACCTTAGTCAGTCCGTACCTGTCAATAATTTCCGTCCGACAATACTCCAGATATTCCTTGGCCGCCACCAAAACAATATCATCTACCCCGCTTTCTTCAAAAGCCTTCAGGCTGTAATATAGAACCGGTTTTCCCTTTAAATTCAGATATTGCTTAGGTACATCGGATTTCATCCGGCTTCCGCTTCCACCGGACAGCACAATTGCAGTGAATTTTCCCATCTATGATTCTCCCAGCTTTAAATTGGCAACCGCATTCAGATCCAGTCCCGCGCGCTTGCCGTGTATATAATCGTAATATGCCGCAGAACCAATCATTGCTGCGTTATCAGTACACAGAACAGGGGACGGATGATAGAACCTGACCCCTTTTTTCTCACAGGCTTCCTTGAGGGCATTGCGGATTACACCGTTGGATGCCACTCCGCCCGCAATTGCAAATTGTTCCATGCCAAATTCATCAATCGCATGCATAGCATGCTCTACCAACACATCTGTGACGGATTTCTGAAAAGAAGCCGCTACATCTGCCTGCACAATCGGAAGATTTTTCATGCGGCATCCGTTCAGATAATTCAGAACCGCAGATTTTAATCCGCTGAAACTGAAATCATATACGCCATCTGCAATCTTCGGTTTTGGGAAATCAATCGCATATGGGTTACCTTCATGGGACACTTTCTCAATCTTAGGTCCTCCCGGATAGCCGAGTCCAATGGCCCTTGCAACCTTGTCAAAGGCTTCACCCGCAGCATCATCTCTGGTTCTTCCAAGTATCTCGTATTTGCCATAATCGACCACCTTGACCAGATGTGTATGCCCTCCTGAGACAACCAGGCACAAAAATGGCGGCTCTAAATCCTTGTTCTCGATATAATTAGCACTGATATGCCCTTCAATATGGTGCACTCCTACCAGCGGAATGTTTTTTGCATAACTGATTGCCTTGGCCTCCGCCACGCCAACCAACAGCGCGCCAATCAGACCCGGTCCATATGTCACGCCGATGACATCAATATCATCCAGCGTCATGTTCGCATCTGACAAAGCCTGTTCAATGACATAGTTGATTTTTTCGATATGTTTTCTGGAAGCGATTTCAGGAACAACCCCGCCATATAATGTATGAAGGGCAATCTGTGAAGAGATTACATTAGAGCGCATATCCCTTCCGTTGACCACAACTGCCGCTGCTGTTTCGTCGCAGGAGCTCTCAATTGCCAAAACCTTAATGTCTTTTTGTGTATCCATGCTGTTACTCTTCCTCCTCCGAAGGCTCTGCTATCTGATAGAATACCAGAATCTTCCATCTGTCCTGTGCATCCTGGCGCAGGACATACTGCTGATAGCTCTTGTCATAGGTGCTGCCTTCCCTGACAAAATAAGAGGCATTCACATAGGCAATCTCATCCCCGTCAATCGTCTTATAGAGTACATCCTGACTATCACACACATCTGACTGGGCAATGTAGCGTTCTCTTTGCTCATAATTAGCAATATCCATCTGCACAGACGCAAGATACTGCTCCTTCGGATTGTTTTTCTGCAATTCCTCATCAAACAGCTCCCACGCCTGGTCTGCAAGCTGACTCAACTGCTCATCTGTGTAATCATGTTCATAATAGCAGGTGATAATCCGGTTATATAATTTGACTACCTCACGCGGCGTCGCCGGATAATTTTTGGACAAATCCTTCGTAATCAGCTTCTCAACCTCAGTAAGTTCCACATCCTTGTTCTGATTGGAGTCCGCATTTCGCTTTACAAAGAAAAATCCCAGACATATCATTCCCACACAGAGCACCGCCAAAATAACAATACCGATTTTTTTCATACACTAATCCTCCCGGAATACCAGTTCAACACTCTTTCCGTCTTTTCCCAAATGCGAGTTTGCAAAAATTTCTTTCACTGCAGGCATATAGCTTTCTGCATGTGTCAGTGATGGCGAAAAATGCGTAAGCCACATCTCCTCCACTTCGGCACGCCGTGCCATATCTGCCGCCTCATAAAAGGTCATATGCTTGTACTGCCTTGCTTTTGCCAGCTTCTCCGGTTCTGCATACATTCCCTCACAGATAAACAGATCGGAGTTTTTGGCTGCCGCGACAATATCATCCGTCGGCCTGCTGTCCGTACAATAAGTAACCTTCAGCCCTTTTCGCGCAGGTCCAAGAACCATGTCCGGCGTGTATCTTATGCCATCCTGTTCAATGGTCTCGCCTTTTTGCAGGCGGCTCCACAGCTTCACCGGAACCTGAAGTTCATTGGCACGCTCCACGGAAAATTTACCGCTTCGCTTGATTTCAACCGAATATCCATAACACAATACATTGTGCTTTACCCGGAAAGCATGGATATGGTATCCGTTCATCTCAAACTGCATATCCGGCTCCGTAATCTCCACGCAGCGAATCTCAAACGGCAATTCCGGTGCAATGGTGCGAAGTGAAGATACAATCCTCTCCAGCCCCTTAGGACCGATAATCGTAAGAGGTTCTGTTCTCTCCGCATTGCCCATCGTAAGCAAAAGTCCCGGAAGACCGCTGATATGATCCGCATGAAAATGCGTGACACACAAGATATCAATTGGCTTGAAGCTAAGCCCTGCCTCCTTGATTGCAATCTGTGTTCCCTCTCCGCAATCAATCAGCAGACTGCTCCCATTATACCGGAGCATTGCAGAAGTCAGCCACCGATAAGGCAGCGGCATCATCCCTGCCGTTCCTAAAAGACATACATCCAACATATTTTTACTTCCATTTCTATAACACTTTTTACTCTGCTACCCGGCATGTTCTTCCCATACCATGATGTCTGCATCTTCTCTCGGTGCCTCATAAAAACCTCTGCGCACTCCCACCTTCACAAAAGCATTCTTCTCATAGAGATGTATCGCAGGCTGATTACTGCAGCGAACCTCAAGAACAATTCTTGTCACTGCCTGCCGGCGCGCCTTACAAATCATGGATTGAACCAGCAGATTCCCAATTCCTCTGCCCCGGAACGATTCCGATACGGCAACATTCGTGATTTCGCCTTCATCCAAAGCAATATACATGCCAATGTATCCTGCAATCTCCTTTGCCGGATTTCCTGTGCTACCGTTTTCCTCCTCTTCTGCAACCAGAAACAACGCTGCCGGATTCTCCAGCGCATCGAAAAATCCTCTCTGACTCCACGGTCTGGAAAAAATCTGCTGTTCCATCTGTTCCACAAAAGGGACATCCTCCTTCGTCATTATGCGGACATTCATATCTGAAAATCGCGCTCCTTTTCCTGACGTTCCCGTTCCGCCTGCGACAGACGCAGATACTCCGGCTTGTGCTCTGCCGCTGTCTCATATTTGCCCTGCCGGTACAGCCGTTCTCCTAATACAGCAACACTCGCAGCTCTCTGTTCGCACATATGTGCCGGAGCAAAAGTATACGATACCCTGCAGTGTTCCCTAATATAATCGGAAAACACACCGATTCCATCCCCCAAAAATATCGTATGTGTATTCTGCTGATTGACTATATCTATGATTTCATCAATGCCAACTGCACACTGCGGTGCTACCACAACCATTTCTTCGCCTTCAAAACGATACAGTCCGGTATAGGTCTGCTGCCTTCGCGCATCCATAAGAGGGCACACCAGTCCTGCTGCCCCCCAGCAATTGTATGCAAGCGCATCCACTGTCGGTACGGAAACCAATGGTTTTTGAAGCGCCAGCCCCAGCCCCTTTGCCGTCGCCGAGCCAATACGTAGGCCTGTAAACGAACCAGGTCCGCTGGATATCGCGATTGCATCCACCGTATTCATATCCAGCTCAATCATTTTCGCTACCGTATCCAGCATCGGGAGCAAGGTCTGCGAATGCGTCTTTTTGTAATTCATCGTATATTCGCCAAGCAGTTTGCCATCTTCGAGCACAGCCACACTTGCAACAAGTCCTGAGCTGTCTAACGCAAGTATCTTCATTTAACTACCTCTTCTATTGTAATTTTCCGATAATCAAAGCCTTTTTCCAAATCCTTCTCGATGGTAATCCGGCGGTATTCCGGCGGCAAAAGTTCTTCAATCAGATTGGCCCACTCAATCATCGTAAGTCCCGTTCCGTAAAAATAATCCTCATATCCAATCTCATCCATCTCTTCGAGGTCACCAATGCGATAGACATCAAAATGATAGAATGGTATGCGTCCATCTTCATACACCTGGACAATGGTAAAAGTAGGGCTGCAGATTGCCTCTTCGATTCCCAGTCCCTCGGCTATTCCCTGCGTCAATACCGTCTTGCCCACTCCAAGATCACCTATGAGTGTATAGACTTCTCCCGGCATCGCCGATTTTCCAAGCTGTCTGCCCAGTTCCAGTGTATCCTCCGCAGAAAAACTCTCAATTACCCTTTTTTTCTCATCGGACATATTCTGTCCTCCATTTCATGTTCCATATATTCTCGCTTTAGTTCCGGACAGCGGTATCCTATTGCATCCGGATACGGTAACTTTCAAGATTCTTATGCGCAATCTCCGAAAAAGCTTCATACTGCTCTGCCACCTGTTCGCGCGGAATAATGTATGCACTAACCCGATTACTGTATATCAGCACATAGCGATTTGTTGTAATCAGCTTATAAATCATATTCCACTCCAGCAAGCCCTGTTCTTCGCCCTGTGACACGGCAATCCCTTCGTCTGAAACATGATAATGCAGTACACCGGAAAGCACAGCATTCTTCTTCATGGTGCTTTTTGAGCGCATCAGCAAAGTTACCGGTATATACGCCAAAAACAGTATGCCGATTCCCACATACATAATTCCATATCCGCCACTTCCCTTGAAAAAGGTAACTCCTGCCATCACAAATGTCAGTATTGCAATAACAATCGAAATTGGTCCCTGTGAAGATGTATATGCCTGCCGCATATTAAATCTATACAAATCTTTTGCATTAATCTGAATATCAAATTCCGCGCTCATCTTATCTCTCCTGTTACTATTACTTGTTGGTTAATTCCGCCTGCAAGCAGTCGGATTATCACTCTTTGATTTCGGCACTGCTCATTGCCTACGCGTACATTATAGCATTACTCCTGCGAAAAGAAAAGACGCTATATCCCGCGCATTGTGAGCTGAATCCGCTGTTTTTTGACATCTACGCTAAGAACCTTGACTTCTACAATGTCTCCAACGCTGACCACTTCCAGCGGGTGCTTGATATACCGGTCGCAGAGCTGTGAAATATGCACAAGGCCATCCTGATGAACTCCGATATCCACAAAGGCGCCAAAATCAATCACATTGCGAACCGTACCTTTGAGAACCATGCCCGGAGCAAGGTCTTCCATTGCAAGCACATCACTTCTTAAAACCGGCTTTGGCATGTCCTCACGCGGGTCCCGCGCCGGCTTCTCAAGCTCTCTTAAAATATCTGTAAGTGTCATTTCACCGATTCCAAGTTCAGCGGCAAGTTTGTCGCAGGATTTTACTTTTTTGGAAATACCAGCCACGCTGCGGTTCTTGACATCCTCAAGTGTATATCCTAATTTTTCCAAAAGAAGCTCCGTTGCCTTGTAGGATTCCGGATGTACTCCGGTTGCATCCAGCGGATTTTTGCCATCGGTAATTCTCATAAAGCCCGCACACTGTTCGTATGCCTTCGGTCCCAGCTTTGCCACCTTCAATAACTGGCTCCGTGATGTGAATTTTCCATTCTCCTCCCGATAGACAACGATATTTTTTGCAATTGTTTTGGAGATTCCGGATATATATTCCAACAGAGAGACGGACGCTGTATTCAGGTCCACGCCAACCTTATTGACACAATCCTCTACAACTCCGCTCAACGCCTCTCCCAGCTTCTTTTGATTCATATCATGCTGATACTGACCGACTCCGATGGATTTCGGATCAATCTTGACCAGCTCTGCAAGCGGGTCCTGCAAGCGTCTTGCCATGGATGCCGCGCTTCTCTGTCCTACATCAAAATTCGGAAATTCTTCCGTTGCCAGCTTACTTGCAGAATATACGGAAGCTCCCGCCTCATTGACAATAATATACTGAACCTTCACCGGGAGTTCCTTAATCAGTTCCACGATAATCTGCTCCGATTCTCTGGAAGCAGTTCCATTCCCTAAGGAAATCAATGTCACATGATATTTGGAAATCAGTTTTTTTACGACTGCTTTGGCTTCTTCTACTTTATTCTGCGGCGCAGTCGGATAAATAACGGTGGTATCCAATACCTTGCCGGTCGCATCCACAACCGCCAGCTTACATCCGGTCCGAAATGCCGGGTCCCAGCCCAAAACTACCTGTCCTGCAATCGGCGGCTGCATAAGAAGCTGCTCTAAATTCTTGCCGAAAACCCTGATTGCTCCATCTTCCGCCTTTTCCGACAAATCACTGCGCAGCTCACGCTCGATTGCCGGAGCAATCAGCCGCTCATAGGCATCTTCAATCGTCTCCTCCAATACCTGTGCCGTCTCTGCCTCCGGGTGGCTGACAATCTTCTTGCGAAGATACTGCAAAATATCCTCCACCGGTGCTTCTATCTTAACACTTAAAAATTTTTCTTTTTCGCCCCGATTAATGGCAAGTACACGATGTCCGGCAACTTTACTTAGAGCTTCGTCAAACTCATAATACATCTCATAAACCGATTCTGCCTCTTTGTCCTTCGCCGTTGAAATCAGACGTCCCTTCTTCATCGTAAGTTCACGGATTCTGGTACGGTAATCCGCCTCATCGGAAATCTGTTCCGCAATAATATCCTTTGCACCCATAATTGCATCCTCTGCGGTCAGCACTTCCTTGTCTTCATCCACATATCCGGCAGCTTCTTCCAGCAATGGTTTTTTTAGCATCTGCAGCATGATTGTCATGGCAAGCGGCTCTAAACCTTTTTCTTTGGCTATGGTTGCCCGCGTACGGCGCTTCGGCCGATACGGACGATACAAATCATCTACGGCAACCTGTGTCTGTGCTTCAAGTATCTGCCGGCGCAATTCTTCGGTTAATTTACCCTGCTCCTCAATGCTTTTTAGAACAGTTTCCTTTTTTTCTTCCAGATTCCGCAAATAGTTTAATCTGTCAAACAAGGTACGGAGCACCTCATCATTGAGTGCACCGGTTGCTTCCTTACGATAACGGGCGATAAACGGAATGGTATTGCCTTCATCTATCAATTTGACTGCGGCTTCCGCCTGTCCCTTCTTAATCTGTAATTCCTGCGCTATTTTTTCAATAATATTCATATCTGTTCCCCTATATTTATTTTTTGCTTTTCCTATTATATATGAAGTGATACAATAAAATCAATCTTTCTTAATCAACGGAGGTAGCACAATGGACCAAAACATTTACGAACAAAAACCCAACAGCACACGTTCTGTTGCCATGGAAATCACTTCCCTGATTTTGGGAATTTTGGCACTTACCACATGCAGCTGTCTCTATACATCCCTGATTTTCGGTTCCCTCGCCATCATATTCGCTTTACTGTCACGCGGCGGCGAGCTTACCATGACTGCCCGAAGCAAAACCGGGTTTTGGCTCGGTATCGCAAGTCTCATCCTTTTTGTAGGAATTATTGGTCTATGTATCGTTGTGGTTATGAGTTATGGAGGCATCGAAGAGTTCATGACAGCCTATGACGCACTCTGCCAGCAGATGTATGGTATGAGTTTTGAAGAGATGTACGGTATGGATTATCACGAGCTGTTAGAGCCGCTCCAGTAAACTAATCCATATACGGAACCGTTCCGTTGACTACCAGCAAAACATTTTTTGCAATGCAGTTCAACACAATAATTCCAAGTCCTATCCACATGTAAATCATGCGAAAATGAAGTCCAATCTGCGCCTTTCCCCGTGAGAGGCGCAAAATTGTCTGTGAAATCATAAACCAGCCTCCCACAATCAGCACATACACTACAAACGGATGATAATAAGCAGCCAAAAGGAACTGTCCATGCAACAAGGCATTGATTGCCCTGGTCCCGCCGCAGCCCGGACAATAATACCCTGTCACATAATGAAGCGCACACGGCGGCAAAAGTGAAGAAATGTCAAATCCTATCACACAGGTTATGAAGCCATACAACAGTACCAACCCAATCATAATCCAGCCCGCAATATAAAAATATCGATCTACGGTTTCATCTGTTTGCATAAAAGCACTCTCCATCCTTGTAATTTAGCTATTTAAGAAGTATAATACTACTAATCTAAGTAACGTATTTTCCAGAAAGGAGGCATCCTATATGATGGTAGGACCAATCTCCCAAAGCGGATTTTATTATAACATATATGCGCCGGATGGAGAATCCCCAATCGGTGATGAAGCACTTCCTGCCACCGGTCGCAAATCATCTCCCCAGGAGTGTGAGACCTGTAAGGAGCGCAAATATCAGGACGGTTCTAACGAGGCTGTTTCTTTCAAAAGTGCTTCCCATATCTCACCGGAGGCGGCTGCTTCTGCCGTCCGAGCCCATGAAGGTGAACATGTCACGAATGCCTATAACAAAGCATCCAAGGCAGGAGGCGAAGTTGTATCTGCCAGTGTTTCGATTCATACCTCTGTATGTCCGGAGTGCGGACGCACCTATGTGTCCGGCGGTACAACAGATACGACAATCCGGTATCCGAACGAATCGAATCCTTATCAGCAAAGCCGCAAGTTACAGGATTCCCTTTCTCTGATTGGCGCGAATCTGGATTACGCGGTTTAAAGGAGTTTTTATGAATACGAACTGTAAAGAAATTTTAAGACAAGCGCGCCTGCAGCTTGCCGGACACTACAGCCTGCCGATGCGGGCATTTATCATGACTTTCTGTATTGCAACACTGATCGAATGGCCTTTTGCGAAAATGCAGGAGTCTTCGCCTTATCTGCGTCAGACGATTATCCTGTGCATTGTCGAGGTGCTGATTTCCCTGATTGGTTCACTCTTTATCTGCGGACAATTTCGCATCCACCTGAACATGTCCCGCAACAAAGAATATTCCTTAACCGATTTATTCTGGGCATTCCGCAACCGGCCGGACCATATTCTGATATGTTCTGTCGTTCTTCTGGTACTGAACATCATTGCACTGATTCCGGTTATCGGCGGATATCTGTTATATGAATTTGCACATTACAGTATAATTATTCCGATTATCGGTGCAATCATATCGGTAATCGCTGTGGTATATCTCCAGTTACGATATCAGCTTATCTATCTGGTATTGCTCGACCATGAAAATATCACAACACATGATGCCTTTAAAATTTCCGGTGGGCTTATGACCGGCAATCTGTGGAAATTCTTTCAACTGTATCTTAGTTTTGTTGGCTTGTTTTTCCTGTCTGCGTGTTCCTTTGGCATCGGACTATTGTGGGTATATCCATATTTTCTGCAGGCAATCGTCCGCTTCTATCTGACAATTACCGGAGAATAGCATTATTTTCACATCAATCAAAAAAGAGATTTGCCGATTGGCAAATCTCTTTTTGCTTGCATAAATCTGATTATTTGTTCATAGCTTCCTTCAATGCTGCGGTAAGCTGTGGAACAATCTTATTCAAATCTCCAACAAGACCGTAATCAGCTACATCGAAGATTGGAGCATCTTCGTCTTTGTTGATTGCGATGATGAGGTCTGACTCTTCCATACCTGCAACGTGCTGGATTGCTCCAGAGATACCGATTGCAAAATAAATCTGTGGACGTACGGTCTTACCGGTCTGTCCTACCTGATAATCCGGTGCTAACCAGCCGTTCTCAACAACTGCACGGGAGCATGATACCATACCACCGTCGAAGCAGGATGCCAAATCTTTGAGCATATCAAACTTCTCTGCGCTTCCTACTCCACGACCACCAGATACCAATACCTTAGCGTCCATAATATTCTCAACATTGCCAACTGCCTTAACAACATCAAGAATCTCAACGTAACGGTTGTTCTCCTCAAGTGTCGGATTGAACTCAATCACTTCTGCTCTGCGTCCAGCCTCTCTTGGAAGCTTCTGCATAACACCCGGACGAACGGTTGCCATCTGCGGACGGTTATCCGGACATGCGATAGTTGCAATGGTATTTCCACCGAATGCAGGACGAGTCATAAGAAGCTGATTGTGCTTCTGCTCTGCTTCCTTACCCGGAACAGGATTGAGTGGGAAGTTACCAATCTCAAGCATTGTACAGTCTGCGGTAAGTCCGGTTGCTACTCTTGCAGAAACAGTCGGTCCTAAGTCACGACCGATTGCAGTTGCACCAACCAGCATGATGTCCGGCTTGTACTCGTTAATTACTGCTGAAAGAGCCTGTGCATATGGCTCTGTGCGGTATGTCTCCAATACAGGATTGTCAACAACGATAACCTTGTCTGCGCCATACTCGCCTAATTCATCTGCAAGTCCCTTAACATTAGATCCAAGAAGTACAGCGGTTACATCTGTACCTAAGTCGCTTGCTAATTCTTTTGCTTTTCCGATTAATTCGAATGCAATTGAGCTAAGCTCATTGTCTACCTGCTGTGCGTAGATATATACGCCCTTATATTCTTCTAAACCCATTTTGGTTCCTCCATTATTTTTTTATAAAGCCTAATGTCTATGCAGCCCCGAAACAGCCTCCGTTTCTGCATAATCACCGAAACCGCTTTATCCTAGATGATATGTTTCTCTTTGAATTTTTCCATTAAGTAGCTAACGGATTCAGTCGGATCAAGGTTAACCTTCTCGCCTGCTCCCTTGGCAACCTTATCAGATGCCTTGGCAATCTTGGTCGGTGAACCTTTCAGTCCGAGATTTGAATCATCAACATCTTTCAAATCTGCTCTGCCCCATACGGTAACTTCTTTGTCTAATGCATCGAAGATTCCGCCCGGAGTCATATATCTAGGCTGGTTTAACTCAGAAAGAGCAGTAATCAGACATGGCATCTTAGCCTTAATCTCATGATATCTGTCTTCGTACTGACGCTTTACAATTACAGAATCTCCATCTACCTTGATATCTGCTGCATAGGAGATAACCGGAAGTCCAAGATGCTCTGCAATCTGTGGTCCAACCTGTGCAGTATCTCCGTCGATAGCCTGACGTCCTGTGATAATCAGGTCATAGTCAAGGTTGCGAAGTGCTCCTGCGATAGTAGTAGAGGTAGCCCATGTATCAGCTCCTCCCAATACTCTGTCTGTTACAAGAACTGCATCATCAGCGCCCATAGCCATTGCTTCACGCAAAACAGCGTCAGCCTTTGGAAGTCCCATCGTAAGAACGGTAACCTTAGCTCCTGTCTCATCTTTGATTCTAAGAGCTGCCTCAAGACCAGCCTTGTCATCCGGGTTCATGATTGCAAGCATTGCTGCTCTATCAAGTGTTCCATCCGGGTTGAACTTAACTCCACCCTTTGTATCAGGAACCTGTTTAATACATACTACGATATTCATGTATTTTTCACTCCTTATATTCATCTTATTTTCTTCGACTTATTTCAAAAGTGCTCCTGAAATAACCATACGCTGAACTTCTGATGTTCCTTCGTAGATTTCTGTAATCTTGGCATCACGCATCATACGCTCTACATCGTACTCACGGATATATCCATATCCACCGAACAACTGAACACACTCGGTAGTAACAGCCATAGCGGTTTCTGCTGCGAACAGCTTAGCCTTTGCTGCTTCAATAGAATATACCTTCTGAGTAGCCTTTGCCATAGCCGCCTTGTAAACCAAGAGCTTAGCTGCCTCAACACGGGTAGCCATATCAGCAAGCTTGAACTGGGTGTTCTGCTGCTGAGCGATAGAACGGCCGAACTGCTTTCTCTCCTTGGTGTATGCGATGGTTCTCTCTAAAGCGCCCTCTGCAATTCCAAGTGCCTGAGCAGCGATACCGATACGTCCACCATCCAGTGTATGCATAGCGATTGGGAATCCCTTGCCTTCCGGTCCAAGAAGAGCATCCTTTGGAATTCTGCAATCTTCGAAAATCAGCTCGTAAGTAGAAGAACCACGGATACCCATCTTCTTCTCCTTGGTTCCGAATGAGAATCCCGGTGCACCCTTCTCTACGATGAATGCGGAGAAGTTCTTCTTCTTGCGTCCTCTCTTGTCCTCTGTAATGCTTGTGATAGCAATTACGATATATACATCTGCAACCTTACCATTGGTAATGAAGCACTTTGATCCGTTCAATACCCACTCATCGCCATCTAATACAGCTTTGGTCTGGCAACCCTGAGCGTCTGTACCAGCGCCCGGCTCAGTTAATCCGAATGCACCAATCTTCTCGCCCTTTGCAAGCGGAACAACATATTTCTGCTTCTGCTCTTCTGTACCGTAAGTCATAATCGGATCGATACACAATGAGGTGTGTGCAGATACGATTACACCTGTTGTACCGCAGACCTTGGATAATTCCTCTACACACATAACATATGTAAGAGGATCACAGCCCTGTCCGCCATACTCCTTCGGTACCGGAATTCCCATGAATCCGTATTTTGCCATCTTGTCAACAGTTCCCTGTGGGAATACTTCTGTCTCATCAACTTCCTGAGCCAGAGGCTTTACTTCATTCTCTGCGAACTCTCTGAAGAGATCACGAGCCATCTCATGTTTCTTGTCTAAAGTGAAATCCATGATTTATTTCTCCTTAATTCATATTTTTATAATTACAATCAGCAATTGTGATGGAGAAATTCCCCATCACAACCTGATTTTATTTATTACTAGATTGCATCTACCGGAGTCTTGGTACGGTCTGCATTATATACATAGAAGCCCTTGCCGCTCTTGCATCCAAGGTTGCCTCCGCGTACCATCTTGCGAAGCAATGGACATGCACGATACTTGCTGTCACCAGTCTCTTTGTAAAGTACATCCATAATTGCAAGGCAAATATCCAATCCAATGAAATCACCTAACTCAAGTGGTCCCATTGGGTGATTTGCTCCAAGCTTCATAGCAGCATCGATGCCGGCGATATCTGAAACACCTTCCATCTTGATGAATGCAGCTTCGTTAATCATCGGGATTAAGATACGGTTAACAACAAAACCAGCAGCCTCATTAACCTGTACCGGAGTCTTGCCGATTTCCTCAGAAATCTTCTTGATTGCGTCAACGGTCTCAGCAGGAGTATTCACACCAGCAATAACCTCAACAAGCTTCATACGGTCTGCAGGATTGAAGAAATGCATACCTACCATTGGACGGGTAAGTCCGTTGCCAATCTCTGTGATGGAAAGGCTTGATGTGTTGGAAGCGAAAATGCACTCCGGCTTAGCAATCTTGTCCAGCTCAGCGAAGGTAGTCTTCTTAACTTCCATGTTCTCAAATGCAGCCTCAACGATCAGGTCGCAATCTGCGCAAAGGTCTTCCTTGAGTCCCGGAGTAATCTTGGTAAGGATAGCGTCAACAGCCTCCTGTGTCATCTTTCCTTTTTCTACAAGTCTTGCATAACCCTTAGCAATCTTGTCCTTGCCGCCTTCAGCCCACTCCTGCTTGATATCGCAGAGTGCTACTTCATATCCGTCAACCTGAGCAAATGCCTTAGCAATGCCCTGTCCCATGGTTCCTGCACCAATAACGCCAACTTTCATTTTAGTTCCTCCTAAAAAATAATTTTATAAAACTGCAACGATTCCAAACAGTCCGAAGGCTGTTTGGAACGCTGATTAAGTACATATATAAATCTGGAATCTGGCAAAGAAGTTACGATTAAGCCTCGTACTTCTCAACGATAGTAGAACATCCCATTCCACCACCGATACATAATGTAGCAAGTCCTCTGTTTGCACCGCTTCTCTTCATCTCATGAAGCAATGTAACAAGGATACGGCATCCGGAAGCTCCTACCGGATGTCCAAGTGCGATTGCACCACCATTTACATTAACCTTGGACATATCGAAGTTCAAATCTCTTGCAACTGCGATAGACTGTGCTGCAAATGCTTCGTTAGCCTCGATTAAGTCGATGTCATCAATGGTAAGTCCGGTTCTTTCAAGTACCTTCTTAGTAGAAGCAACAGGTCCAACACCCATAATCTCCGGCTCTACTCCGCCAAGTGCTCCGGCTACCCATGTAGCAAGTGGAGTAACACCAAGCTCCTTAGCCTTCTCTTCGCTCATAACAACGATTGCTGCAGCACCGTCGTTGATACCGGATGCGTTACCTGCGGTAACAAGTCCGCCCTGCTTGCCTGAGCAGCACTTCAGAGCTGCAAGAGACTCTGCTGTAGTACCCGGACGTGGTCCCTCATCCTTAACGAAATCAACGATTTCTCTCTTAACCTTAACAGGTACCGGAACGATCTCCTCATCAAACTTGCCAGCTGCAATAGCTGCTTCACACTTCTGCTGTGAATTAGCAGAAAATGCGTCTAACTCCTCACGGGTAATGCCATACTTATCGCAGACATTCTCTGCGGTAATCATCATGTGGTAGTTGTTGAATGCATCTGTAAGAGCATCATTCACCATGGTATCGATGATGGTTGCATTGTTCATTCTGTATCCGAAACGAGCCTTGGTCATTGCGTAAGGAGCCATAGACATGTTCTCCATACCACCGGCTACAACGATATCAGCCTGTCCTGCCAAAATCTGTGTTGCTGCCTCATTGACACACTTCAGACCTGAACCGCATACAACATTGAGTGTAACTGCCGGTACTTCGATTGGAAGACCAGCCTTGATGGAAGCCTGACGAGCCACGTTCTGTCCCTGAGCTGCCTGAATAACGCATCCCATTAATACCTCGTCAACCATCTCCGGCTTAACGCCTGCACGGTTCAATGCTTCCTTGATAACGATTGCACCTAACTCTACTGCCGGAGTATTGCTTAATGCTCCGCCCATCTTACCGATTGCAGTACGGCAAGCGCCTGCTAAAACAACTTTCTTTGCCATCTTCATATCTCCTTTATTTATACTTGCGTTATCACGCTGTTAATTTTTTAACAAAGTCAATTTTAACACAAAATACCGACAAAATCAATCTATTTTCACCACTTCTGCAAAAATGCCATCCTGTCTTTATTTTCGTTTGTTTTTCAAGGAAAAAATTGTCATTTTTGCACAAAGCGCCGTGATTAGTAAAATACCTGTTTGCCTATTACAGTACCCTCGATTCCTGTACTTGCCATCCGAAAATACAGCCAGTCTCCGGTAATATTGCCGCTTAAGACCTCCCTTGCCGCATTCCTGCAGCTTTCCGTTGTCAGATTTTTCTCCAGCACCACGGCAAGCCTTCCGCTCGCCACCGGTGAAAACTGTCTGTTCTGATAAATCACTCCGGTAATCGTGTCCGGGAAATACGGATTGCTGACACGATTTAACACAACACTTCCAACCGCAAGCTGCGATTCATAGGATTCGCCACCGGATTCACAGTATATAATTGCCGCAAGCAGTTCTTCCTCGCCCACCTCAACCGGAATAGCCGCACCCGCATTGGTGTTCGTACTGCCCGATGCAGTATTGCCGGCGGCCGTATTCTTCTCTGCCTCCAGTCTGGCAGCTTCCTCGGCAGCCTTCTGCTCCTCCAGTTTTCTCTCATATTCTTCCATCGCTGCAATCTGCACAGACAATTGCGCCGCTTCATCCTCCGCCTGCTGCATACTGTTTTCCGTCTCTGCAATCTGCGTCTGCTTGTCTGCAATCGCGCCCAAAAGTTCCGACTGCTTTTCCTGCAATTGCACTTCATTCTCGGCAAGTACAAGCTGTTCTTCTTCTAATTGGATTTTTGCCGTTTCAATCGTCTGTAAGGTCTGTTCATACTCTTCCATCAGGCGCTTGTCCGCGCTGGCAATCGACTGCAGATATTGAGAGCGGTTCAAAAAATCCGTAAATGATTCCGACGACAAAAGCAATGTCCAGGATAACTGTTCGCTGTTTTCATACATAAACTGAATACGAAGCTTCATATCCTCATACTGCTGCTGTGCGGCCGCCTCTGCATTCTCCAGTTCCCCCTGCGTCTGTTCTATTGCAAGACGGGTATTCTCCTGCTCCTGCTGCAATTCCTCTATCTCTGCGCTGATATTGTACAATTGCAGATTCATACTGCCAAGGGATTTTTCCAGTTCCTGTTTTGCCTGCTGCAGTTCTTCCGCCTCGCCTGCCGCTTGTTCCTGCTGCTCTTTCAAATCATCGACTGAAGTGGCATACGCTGAAATCATCGGTATCGACACAGAAAGGCAGAGCGCCCCTGCAAGGGCCGCACCTGCCTTTCTCACTTTTCTATTCTTACTATGTAATAAGTTCATATGATTATCCTGTTTTGTTATCTCCATGCGCTATTTCACAACTGAATATAACAAAATTTGCGAATAAGGGCAAGGGAAAATAACATTCTCCAAATACACTTTGAAAATACGTTTTTTTCTTCTTATATTGCGTCAACTTCCCTATGCGTGTTACAATAGAGATACCTTTAATAGATTTTTACATGGAGGAACGGATATGAAATTTGTAAAGACAGACGATCTCGTACCTGGTATGAGACTTGCCAAACCAATTTATAACAGAAACGGTGTCCTCCTATATGACCGTAATTCTGCGCTGTCAGCACCAGGTATCAACAGTGTGAAGAATTTTGGATTGATAGGAGTATATATTTTAGAGCCGGCAGAACCACTTCCGCCGATGACTCGCGAAGACTTGGATTTCGAGCAGCATCAGACCATCTATATGTTCCAGCTTCGCGAATGTCTGGATTTGATTTTGAAACGAAAGCCACTTGATCCCCTTCCTTCTCTGGTCGAGGATATTCTGATGCACTACGGCGAGCTTGACCACCGCGTGAACTTCAACCAGAATCTCAGAAGTTCTGAGGATTTTATGTACAAGCATGCCATCAGCACTGCGATTCTGGCAGCCATGTTATCCAACCGCCTGGGATTCGAGCGCGAAGAACAGATGGCTTTAGTAACAGCAGCTCTGCTTTATGATATTGGCTACCGGTATGTTCCGCATACCATACTGGAAAAAGGAACCGACTTGGAACAGGGCGACAAGGATTTAATTCAGCAGTCTTTGGAAAAAGGTCTGAATTTTCTTGGTACTTATCAGCACGATTTTGACTTTTTCCCGCAGGCGTATTCCCTGATGGCCACTTATATTTTTTCGAACAATCCACAGAAAGCCATCAAACCGGACGGCCACCTTGCCCTTATGTTCCGGCTCTTAAAGGTTGCCGATTGTTTTGACCAGCTTACAGCAATGAATCTCGGGCACGAACCGGAATCCGAGATTATGGCAATGCTCCATATGAAGCGCAATCCGAAGGATTACAGTATCCAGATTGTCAATCTTCTTGCGGAATGTATCCACATTGTTCCGCAAGCTGCGAATATTGACCTGTCCACCGGAGATAAGGGAATTGTGCTTGTGGAGAATCCGAAGGATTATCTGCATCCTGTTATTTTGCGGTTGTCAGACAATACTATCTATGATTTGAGCAATCCTGACGATGCAAGCCGGATTCAGATTCGCGATATTATGAAGACGATGGATAACCGCATCCATATTGATGAAGAAGCATTAAAACACTTCGTTCCGGATGAGCGTTTAAAAGCATTGACGCAGAAATTCCTTGAAAAACTTGCCCTGTCAAAAAAACAGGCATAAAAATTCTATATGTACAAAAATAGGAGGCTGGAAACAGCCTCCTATTTTGTGTGTATGCCGATATGTAACTGTTATCGTAACAATTTCAGAACCCACCCACATTATTCGCATTTCCGCACGCATTTGCGTGCTTTCCCGTCCCTTCGGAACTAAAAATGCTCATATGTGGGGCGGTGACTCTATTCGAGCCACCTTACGAATAAGATAAACAGCTTCTTACATGCAAGCATGACGAATCTGTCCATCTTATTCTATGTGGTTCTGAATAGTTACCTGTTGTCTATAAATTTTTAACGGTTGCAATATCTACCGGAGTCAGGGTTCCGCTTGCTGTCTCAAGAGACTGAGCCAATGCATTGGCTGTATCCATCGCGGTGATACAGTACACACCTGTCTCAATTGCATTACGGCGAATTAAAAATCCATCACGCGTCTTATCACCGTTGCCCTGTGTAGGGGTATCGATTACAAGGTCAATCTTATGACCTAAGATCAAATCCATCACATTCGGTGATTCCTGCGAAATCTTGTTGACGCGGAGTGCATGAACTCCATGCTCCTGCAGATACTTCGCGGTACTTCTGGTCGCATAAATCTTATAGCCCAAGGCTTCAAACCGCTTTGCCACTTCTACGGCTTCCGGCTTATCAGCATCCTTGACCGTCATAATCATCTGCTTGTGCTTCGGAAGCTGGACTCCTGCTCCCAAAAAGGCTTTGTACAGCGCCTCGTTGAAGGTCTTGGCAATTCCGAGACATTCTCCGGTTGATTTCATCTCCGGTCCGAGTGAAATCTCTGCTCCGCGCAGTTTCTCAAAAGAGAATACCGGCATCTTAATGGCAATATAATCCGCAGTAGGTGCAAGTCCCGGTTCATAGCCCATCCCGCGGATGGTCTGTCCCATAATAATCTTGGCAGCCAAATCCACAATCGGAATACCGGTAACCTTGCTGATATACGGTACTGTACGCGAAGAACGCGGATTTACCTCAATGACATAGATATCATCATCCATTGCGATAAATTGGATGTTAATCATTCCCACTACATGAAGTGCCTGTGCCAGACGCTTGGTGTACTCTACCAGAGTCTCTTTTGCTTTGGCACTGATGGTATGTGCCGGATATACGGAAATACTGTCTCCAGAATGTACACCGGTTCTCTCGATATGCTCCATGATACCCGGAATCAGGATATCTGTTCCGTCACAGATTGCATCAACCTCGATTTCCTTACCCATCAGATATTTATCGACCAGAATCGGATGATCCTGTGCAATGGTATTGATGATTCCGATGAATTCACGAATCTCCTCATCATTCCATGCAATTTTCATACCCTGTCCGCCAAGTACATAGGAAGGACGAACCAGCACCGGATAGCCAATCTTGTTGGCTACTTCGATTGCCTCTTCTGCGGTAAATACGGTTCCGCCTGCTGCTCTCGGAATACCGGTCTGCTGCAGAATCTGGTCAAACAATTCACGGTCCTCTGCCGCATCGACATCTTCTGCCTTGGTTCCGAGAATCGGCACACCCATCTTCATCAATGCCTCGGTCAGTTTGATTGCCGTCTGACCACCGAACTGTACAACAGCACCATCCGGCTTCTCGATATTGACAATGCTCTCTACATCTTCCGGTGTAAGCGGTTCAAAATACAGCTTGTCTGCGATATCAAAATCCGTAGATACTGTCTCCGGATTGTTATTTACAATGATGGTCTCCCATCCTTCTTTTGCAAATGCCCAGGTACAATGAACAGAACAGAAGTCGAACTCAATTCCCTGTCCGATTCGAATCGGGCCAGAGCCAAGTACCAGTACCTTCTTCGGCGGGTTGGTCTCAGCCGCTTCGTTCTCGCTGCCAAATACAGAATAATAATACGGTGTCTCAGCTGCAAATTCCGCAGCACAGGTATCTACCATCTTGTATGCTGCAACGATACCGTTTGCATAACGCATCTCCTTGATTTCATTCTCAGACTTGCCGGTAAGCCGGGCAATTACATTGTCCGGGAACTCGATACGTTTTGCTTCCTTCAGCAGGTCAACGGTAAGTTCTTCACTGGCAAGGCGCTTCTCCATCTCTACCAGAATTGCCAGCTTGTCGATAAACCAGTGGTCAATCATGGTAATTTCATGAATCTTATCGTAGGAAACACCTCTGCGGAGTGCCTCTGCGATGACCCAGATACGGCGGTCATCTACTACTGCAAGCTGCTTTTCAAGCTCTGCGTCTGTCAGATTTGTAAAATCATAGGACATAAGACTGTCTACATGCTGTTCAAGAGAACGGATTGCTTTCATCATCGCTCCCTCGAAATTATCACAGATACTCATAACCTCTCCGGTTGCCTTCATCTGTGTTGTAAGTGTCCTCTTTGCCGTAAGGAATTTATCAAACGGAAGTCTCGGAATCTTGACTACACAATAGTCAAGCATCGGTTCAAAGCTTGCGTAGGTCTTCTGTGTAATCGCATTCTTAATCTCATCCAATGTATAACCCAGCGCAATCTTGGCTGTAACCTTGGCAATCGGATATCCGGTTGCTTTGGAAGCCAGTGCGGATGAACGGGATACTCGAGGATTTACCTCAATAACGCAGTATTCAAACGAATCCGGCTTCAAGGCATACTGTACATTACAGCCGCCGGTAATCTTGAGTTCGTTGATAATGTTGAGTGCAGAGCTTCGAAGCATCTGATACTCTTTGTCTCCAAGCGTCTGGGACGGTGCCACTACAATAGAGTCTCCGGTATGAACACCAACCGGGTCAATATTCTCCATATTACATACGGTAATGCAGTTGCCATTGGCATCACGCATTACTTCGTACTCGATTTCCTTCCATCCTGCAATACAGCGCTCAACCAGCACCTCACCCACACGGCTCAGACGGAGTCCGTTGGTTAAGATATCAATCAGCTCCTGCTCGTTGTGCGCAATTCCACCGCCGCTTCCGCCAAGCGTAAATGCCGGGCGCAGTACAACCGGATAGCCGATTTTGTTGGTGAACTTAATTCCGTCTTCTACATTATTGACTACCTGTGATGCCGCAATCGGCTCACCGATTTTTTCCATGGTATCCTTGAATGCCTGACGGTCCTCAGCCTTGAAAATAGTCTCTGCGGTTGTACCGATGAGCTTCACGCCGTATTTGTCCAAAATACCGCTCTCAGACAATTCCATACCAAGATTCAGTCCAGCCTGTCCTCCAAGGGTAGGAAGAATACTGTCCGGGCGTTCCTTGGCAATGATGGTCTCAAGCACTTCCAGCGTCAGTGGCTCGATATATACCTCGTCTGCAATCTGCTTGTCCGTCATGATGGTTGCCGGATTCGAATTGACCAGACATACCTCAACACCTTCTTCTTTTAAGGAGCGGCAGGCCTGTGTTCCTGCATAGTCAAACTCTGCTGCCTGTCCAATGACAATCGGACCGGAGCCGATTACTAATACTTTTTTAATATCCTGATTTCTTGGCATTACTGTTCTCCTCCCATCATCTTGATAAACCGATCAAACAAATATGCGGAATCCTGTGGTCCCGGACAAGCCTCCGGATGGAACTGTACGGTAAAGATATTCTTGCCGACATACTCCAGTCCCTCGTTCGTTCCGTCATTGACATTGATAAATGCCGGTCTGGCAACTGCCGGATCCAATTTATCTGTGTCAACCACATATCCATGATTCTGTGAGGATATATATACTCTTCCGGTGGAGAGATCCTTAACCGGATGATTGCCGCCACGGTGTCCGTACTTCATCTTGTGCGTATCTGCACCTGTGGCAAGCGCCATAAGCTGATGTCCGAGACAGATTGCAAAAATCGGAACCTCGCTGTCGTACAGCTTCTTAATCTCCGCAATAATCTCTGTGCACTCCTTCGGATCTCCAGGTCCGTTCGAAAGCATGATTCCGTCCGGATTGGTGGAAAGGATTTCTTCTGCCGTTGTGTGTGCCGGATAAATGGTCACTTCACATCCTCTGTCATTCAGGGACTTTGCAATGTTGTTCTTCGCACCAAGGTCCAACAGCGCAACCTTCTTGCCATTGCCCTTTAATACCTTCTTCGTATCGCAGGTCACCTTGTCTACCACATTGCCGGTCGTATATGCCTTAAGCTTCGGGATGATTTCGTCCAGATTATAGTTCTCATTGGTGGTAATCATTCCGTTCATCGTTCCCTTTTCACGGAGAATCTTGGTCAGGGCTCTCGTATCAATTCCTGCGACTCCCGGAATATCATGCGAAAGCAGGAAGTCCTGAATCGTTCCTTCGCACCGGAAATTGCTTGGCATACGGGAAAGTTCTCTTACGATATATCCATCCGGCCACGGTCTTTGGGATTCCATGTCCGGAGTAATTCCATAATTGCCAATTAACGGGTATGTCATAACTACTGCCTGTCCTGCATAGGATGGATCGGTCAACACTTCAAGATATCCGGTCATCGATGTATTGAATACAATCTCGCTGATTACTTCCTTGGTCGAACCGATACTTGTTCCTGTAAATACATTGCCATCTTCCAGTATTAAAAATGCTTTCATTCTCTCCTGCCCCTTCCTTATTCGATTGTCTGCGCCAAACAGCCATCACTATCTGCGCAAAAAAAAAGAGGGAATCTCTTTTTTGTAATATCATTCATAACTATATTCCGTGGCGAACCAAGGCAGTCCACCACGTCCTAAATTGTAAAAAGTTTATCATAACGCGACATTTTTTTCAACTATTTTAATATGGAAAATAAACGCAAATTACAAAAATTATCACCACCAGAAAAACAAGCGCCAAAAAGCCCAGTACGACAAGCGTGACCACCCAGTCCTTCGTCGGGCGGACCGGATACCTCTGTTCATCAATCGTCTTCGCCGCCATCGGCAGATAGGAGGCATACCTCGAAGCGGCAGAATCTGCCTGCAACGGTGCCGCAATGCGCTCTCCGCTCTCATTCGTGTAATAGAATCCTCTGCGCGCAAAATAGGTTGATGTCCATACCAGAAGTGCATTGACACTGACTCTTTTTAAGTGCCATTCGCTTCTTGCATAGGCGCGCATGGTTCTTAGAAGCTCTTTTGCAATCTTATGCTTCTGTGCATACGGTACGACATAGAGCATCGTGATATGCCCTTCCGGCTGCATGCCGGATACCGCACACAGTCCGCGCTTATCCCATGCCCCCCACATAACAAGCTGGTTATTCTGTACCTTCCGGCGCAAATGTTCCGCCATCAGATAGTCCTCAACAAACGACAGCATCTCTCTGTCATGGACATCATTCCTCAGACATGTGTCAAATACATATCTCGCTAAATTCGAAGCTTCTTCAATTTCCTGTTCCCGGATTATTCTGTAAATCATCTGTACTTCCTTCCAATATGCGGTCTTTTAATCCACTGTATCTCTTCTGTTCGATGTTATTCTGTACCATCTGGAAAAAGGTATTCTCATCCCCCACTATGGTAACACATTTTTTTGCTCTTGTAACTGCTGTATATAACAAATTGCGGTTCATCAGCATTTGCGGTCCGGACAAAAGCGGAATGACTACCGCCGGATACTCCGAGCCCTGTGACTTGTGGATGGTAATTGCATACGCCAGCTCCAGCTCGTCCAGATTTTTAAATGAGTACTCTACCCGCCTTCCTTCATCGAAGGAAATCGTCATTTTCTCCGCAAAATCATTGATTTCTTCGATAATGCCCATATCCCCGTTGAAGATTCCGGTTCCTTTTTCCACAACTAGTCCATGTTTGGTTGCAATTTCCCATTCCAACTGGTAATTGTTCTTAATCTGCATGACCTTGTCCCCTTCGCGGAAAACAATCGAACCATGCTCTTTTTCCCGTTTTTTCTTGTCCGGGGGATTCATGTACTGCTGCAGGATTCCGTTTAAGCGTTCCACACCGAGCAGCCCTTTGCGCATCGGCGTCAGCACCTGAATATCATACTCTGATGCGTCCACGTACTTTGGCATCTTCTGTTTGACGAGCTGAAGCGTCACATTGATAATTTTGTCCGCATCATATCTCTTCAAGAAGAAAAAGTCCCTGCTCTGATTATCCAGAACCACCTCTTCGCCCCGGTTAATCTTATGTGCATTGACAATGATATCACTGCTGCTCGCCTGACGGAAAATTCTGGTGAGCTTAACCGTATGAAAACGCCCCGATTCAATGATATCCCGAAGGACGCTTCCCGGTCCTACACTCGGAAGCTGGTTGGTATCACCTACTAAAATCAGCCTCGTCCCCGGTGCAATTGCTTTCAGTAGGGAATACATGAGCGAGATATCCACCATAGACATCTCATCCACAATAATCACATCTGCCTCCAGCGGATTCTGTTCATTGCGCTCAAATCCGGCGTTTCCTCCATCAATGCCCCCGTTCAGTTCCAGCATCCGGTGAATCGTCCGCGCCTCAAAACCGGTTGTCTCACTCATACGCTTTGCCGCACGCCCGGTCGGTGCAGCTAAAAGGATATCCATACCCTCCACTTCAAAATAGCGGATGATTGCATTGATTGTGGTCGTCTTACCAGTTCCCGGTCCTCCCGTAATCACCAACAGACCATTGCGGACAGCTTCCTTGACCGCCTCCACCTGATGTTCGTCCAGATCCATTTTGGTCTGTTTTTCAATTTTGCGTATCTGCGCTTCGATTTCAATCTCCGGTACATCATAGCCCAGATCAAGCTGCTGCAGCATGGTTGCCGTATTGGCCTCCATATAATAGAGACTGGTCGCATAAATGTGCGTCTCTTCCCCCTTCTGCTGCAACATAATCTTGCGGTCCATTGCCATGTTCATATACAAATCTTCTACCTGCTTTGGCTCTACACGAAGAAGCATACTTACACGTCTGGTCAGTTCCTCCATCGGAAGATACATATGCCCTTCGCCGGTTGCCTGAAGCAGCACATACTGTACACCGCAGCAAATCCGGTAATCCGAGTCCGTGCGAAGTCCCACCCGCATGGCAATCTCATCTGCGGTCTTAAATCCCACTCCATCGATATCATCCGCAAGCCGGTAAGGATTTTCTTTTAAAATGCTGTATATCTCAGAGCCATAATAGTTGTATATCTTAACCGCCAGATTGGTGCGGATTCCATATTCCTGAAGAAAAATCATTGCCTGACGCAAATCCTTTTTGCTGTTAATCTGGTCTGCAATCTCCATCGCCTTGCGCTCGCTGATGCCCTTGACTTCAGCCAGACGCTCCGGTTCTTCTTCAATCACCCGGAAGGTATCCTCCTTGAATCTGCGCACAATCCTCGCAGCCATCGCAAGTCCGATTCCTTTGATTGCGCCGGACCCCAGATAACGCTCAATTGCCATAAGCCCCTCCGGCCGTTTCTCGGTATAGGATGAGACCTTGAACTGGTGGCCGTAACTCGGATGCTCCGTATATACGCCGACCACTTCCAGATTCTGACCCTCCATGATATCTGCCAGCACCCCGGTACAACTTACTTCTTCTTCCTCCACCACAAGAGAAAATACCGTAAATCCATTTTCCTCCTTGCGATAAATTATTTTTTCCACATATCCCTGCAGTGTTATCTCTTCCACTTATGTATCCTGCCTTCATCAAACTCTGCTTCTACTATATAACAAAAAAAACAGCCACACAAGTTTTATGTGACTGCTTTCCTGAACTGTTACTACTCAATATTGTAATTGCGCTTCATCTGCTCATATAATTGCTGTGTGTAGGATTCTCCAATCTGGTCAACCAGGGTGTCTGCAACCTGCTCGATTGCCATATCCATATACATGTCTTTGTACTGCGACATGGTAGAATCCGAATCTTCCTCACTTCCGGTGAAGGTATCCTTGACCTGCTTAATCATCTGCTCCACAAAATAGGACTCAAAATCACGAAGTACGCCTTTTAACTCCTCCTCCGTTGAGTCGGACGAGATATTCTGAATCGAATTCTGCAGAGAATGTGCAGAATTGGAACCGGCTGTACTCTGTGCCATCTGATATGTAGACGATAAACCATTAATGGAAGAATAGTCCATTCTGTACCTCCTTCACTATCTCTTTAGATTGTTGGCTGTCTCAAGCATAGAATCTGAGGTTGTGATTGCCTTGGAATTCAGCTCATAAGCTCTCTGTGCAATAATCAGATTGACCATCTCGTCCGCAACCTGAACATTGGAGCCTTCCAAAAACTTCTGATGCACCTTGCTTTGCTTCAGCCCCGGTGTCACACCCTCCATCATCGGCATTCCCGATGCTTCTGTCATCTGAAGCCGGCTGGAAGACAGCTTCTCAAGTCCCGCCGGATTGTTAAACTGATAGATGGCAAAATACTGATTCGTCATCTGTGCCATTCCCTCTGCATCGCGGTATCCGATCTGACCATCCTGTGCAAACTGCATTGCCTCGGATGTCACTCCGTCCGGAACCCGAATCACACCGCCATTGCGGTCAAGTACCGGCCAGCCATCCTGTGTTGCCAGAATGGTATTGCCATTCCCGTCCAGACTCCATGTAAAATTACCATTACGGGTATAGTAGATATCTCCGTCCGCACCTCGTACTGCAAAAAAACCATCACCTTCAATGGCAAAATCCGTCGGGCTCTCGCTCGCATTCAAAGGTCCCTGTGTGTACATGGACATCGTAGCCGCAACCCGCGTTCCAAGTCCTACCTGTGCTCCGACAGGCTTCTGTTCACCGTTGGCCGTTGTTGTTCTTGTCTGTATATTCTGATACAACAGAGACTTGAACTCTGTCCTCTCTGTCTTATAGCCGGTTGTATTTACATTCGCTAAATTATTGGAAATCGTATCCACATTTGTCTGCTCAGCAATCATTCCGGTTGCCGCAGTATATAATGATCTCATCATATGGCCTGTCCCCCATGCCTTTTATTTTTGTAGCAATTCAGCCAATTATAATTTTCCAAGACGGTTGGCTGCAATATCAAGTGTCTCATCAACAGAGGTAATCACCTTCTGCCCCGCTTCATAAGCACGCTGAATGGTAATCATATTGACCATCTCTGACACGACATTGACATTGGAACTTTCCAAAACTCCCTGCTGAATCAGTCCGTCTGCAGCCCGAAGGTTGCCTCCCTCCAATACATTGTAGAGGTTCTCACCGTATTTTTCGATATAGTCATAATTATCGACATCCACAAGACCAACGGTTCCAACCAACTGATTATTCTGGTAAATATATCCCAGTTCATCAACCTGAAAAGGCAGCTTCGGGTCCAACTGAATATAGTTATCCGCTGACGGATTGTTATTCAATGCCCCGGTAGAGTTCAACACATAATCTCCGTCCTTGGTCATCAGGTATCCATCTGCATTCAGGGTAAATGCTCCGTCCCTTGTCAGCTTCATGGAAGTATTGCCCGCCTTGTCCGTAAAGGATACCGCAAAAAAGCCATTTCCTTCGACCGCAAGATCCGTGGTATTGTCCGTAACCTTAAAGCTTCCGGATGACCAGTCCGTATATACCTGTCCCAAATGTGTTCCCAGTGAAACCGAGCCGATACGCCTTGACATCCCATAGGAGGAGGTATCTTTTACACGGATGGCATATTCATCCGCAAAGGTGCGGGAGGTTGTTCCTTCCTTCTTATAGCCGACGGTATCCGCATTAGCAAGATTGTTCGTCATAATATCCAGCCGCTTCATCTCATTGACCATTCCCGTATGCGCTGTATAGAGTCCTTTTACCATTCTATATACCTTCCCTTATCCTCATCAAAGTCCAAATCATATTATATACATCGGCTGTTCCAACGATAAAATAAAGAGGGGAACATCATGTTTTATTAATCGTCATCCCTCTTGCCTGAAAGGAACTCAACAAATTTACCGGTTCCAATTGCAACACAGGTCATCGGCTGTTCTGCCGTCATGGTATTGATTCCGGTCTTCTCCTCAATCAGTTCTTCTAGACCACGCAGCAATGCGCCTCCTCCGGTAAGAACAATTCCACGGTCGGCCACATCGGCAGCAAGCTCCGGCGGGGTCTTCTCAAGTACGGAATGTACAGCTTCCACAATCTGAAGCGTCGGCTCACGCAAAGCCTCCTCCGTCTCTTCTGAAGTTACTGTAATTGTCTTAGGAAGTCCTGTTACCAGATTACGTCCGCGAACATCCATAGACTCGTTCTGTGCCAACGGATAACAGGTTCCAATTTTAATCTTGATATCCTCTGCGGTTCGCTCTCCTATTAACAGATTGTGCTTTTTCCGCATATAACGAACCAGAGCCTCATCAAAATCATCTCCGGCAATCTTGATGGATGTGCTGACAACCGCGCCTCCCAGAGAAATTACTGCAATATCAGCCGTACCTCCTCCGATATCCACAATCATATTGCCGCACGGTCTTGAAATATCGATTCCTGCTCCGATGGCTGCCGCAATCGGCTCCTCGATAATCTCAACCTCGCGGGCGCCTGCATTGTAGGTTGCATCCTCTACCGCTTTCTTCTCAACCTCTGTCGCACCGCTTGGAATACATACGCTGATGCGCGGCTTGCGGAAGGTCTTTCTGCCAAGTGCCTTCTGAATGAAATATTTAATCATCTTCTCGGTAACGGTATAATCGGAAATAACTCCCTGACGAAGTGGACGCACTGCCACGATATTGCCCGGTGTTCTTCCCAGCATGAGCCTTGCTTCCTCACCAATTGCCTTAATCTTGTTCGTGTCACGGTCAAAGGCAACCACAGACGGCTCCTTCAGTACAACACCCTTACCTTTTATATAAACAAGTATACTTGCAGTTCCCAAGTCAATTCCGATATCTGATCCAACCATATTTTTCCCCTTTCTGTTAAGCCATATTCTTATCTTATGTAATCGGTTCTGTACCTATGGGCGCAAAACCGCAGTTAATCATATTTTTTCATATACAGTATCATTATATACAATAAATTCCATTTTTCAAACTATTTTTTGAAACAGTTCAGCCATCACCAATTGAACGGGCGAATCATGCTTGCATGAACGCGCGCATCAGGCTGGTGATGGCTGAACTGTTCTAATAATTCTTATTGTAAATATGGCTTTAAGAACTGGCCGGTATAGGATTCCTGCACCTGACAGATTTCTTCCGGGGTTCCCTTCGCAATCACGGTACCGCCGCCGTCTCCGCCTTCCGGTCCCATATCGATGATATAGTCAGCTGTCTTGATGACATCTAAATTGTGCTCGATGACCACAACGGTATTGCCTCCATCCGACAGTCGGCGCAGGATTTCCACCAGCTTGTGCACATCCGCAAAATGAAGTCCGGTAGTCGGTTCATCCAGAATGTAGATGGTCTTGCCGGTGCTTCGCTTACTCAGCTCGGTTGCCAGCTTAATACGCTGTGCTTCTCCTCCGGACAATTCCGTGGACGGCTGCCCCAATTTAATATAGGAAAGACCGACATCATACAAGGTCTGTATCTTGTTGTGAATACTCGGAACATTCTTAAAGAACTCCAACGCTTCCTCGACCGTCATATCAAGGACATCATAGATACTTTTTCCTTTGTATTTAACTTCGAGCGTCTCGCGGTTGTAGCGCTTTCCGCCGCACACTTCACACGGCACATAGACATCCGGAAGGAAATGCATCTCAATCTTGATAATTCCGTCACCGCTGCATGCCTCGCATCTGCCGCCCTTGACGTTGAAACTGAACCGCCCCTTCTTGTATCCACGCGCCTTGGCATCCGCCGTCGCTGCGAACAAGTCGCGGATCATGTCAAACACTCCGGTATAGGTAGCCGGATTGGAACGCGGCGTGCGTCCAATCGGAGACTGATCAATATCAATAACCTTGTCCAACTGCTCTAATCCGAGAATATCATCATGCACCCCGGCGATGCAGCGTGCCCGATTTAGGCTTCTGGCAAGATGCTTGTATAAAATCTCATTCGTAAGGGAACTCTTTCCTGAGCCGGATACTCCCGTCACACAGGTCATAACCCCCAGCGGGAAATCCACATCTATATTCTTTAAGTTGTTCTCCCTCGCTCCCTTTACCGTAATATATCCGGTTGGCGTTCTGCGCTCCTGCGGTACGGGTATCTTAATCCGGCCGCTTAGGTACGCTCCCGTAATGGATTCCTTGCACTTCATGATATCTGCGGCTGTACCCGCGGCAATGACCTGTCCGCCATGCACACCTGCTGCCGGTCCGATATCCACGATATAGTCCGCCGCCCGCATTGTGTCCTCATCATGCTCCACGACCACCAGTGTATTGCCTAAATTCTTAAGGTTCATCAGCGCATGCAGCAATTTGTCATTGTCCCTCTGGTGCAGACCGATACTCGGCTCATCCAAAATATAGGCCACGCCTACCAGTCCCGAACCAATCTGGGTGGCAAGGCGGATTCTCTGCGCTTCCCCGCCGGAAAGACTTGCCGTAGCTCTGGTCAGCGTAAGGTATTCCAGACCGACCTCCTGCAAAAATCCAACGCGCGCACGGATTTCTTTTAATATCTGGCCTCCGATAAAATGCTGTTGTCTGGACAGTTCCATCTGATCCATGAATACACACAAATCTTTCACCGACATGGCTGTCATCTCATAGATATTCCGGTCAGCTACCGTCACTGCAAGTGAGGACTTCTTCAACCTCATGCCGTGGCACTCTCCACATGGCGTAATCCGCATAAACTGCTCATACTCTGCCTTCGCTGTCTCCGAAAATGTCTCCCGGTATCTGCGCTCGACATTGCGTATCAGACCTTCCCACTGAAGGTCATAGATTCCCTCTCCGCGCTGTCCCTTATAGTGGACCTTGAGAACTCTTCCATCTCCTCCGTAAATGAACATATGACGGATATCCTCCGGCAGGTCCTTATACGGCGTATCCAGCGAAAATCCATACCCCTCGGAAAGCGCTCTTAAAGTCGCATAGGTATAGCTCTTAGGATCCGTGGAGGACTGCCAGCCCATCACCTGTACCGCACCCTGAGAAAGCGCAAGACTCTTGTCCGGTATCATAAGGTCCTCATCAAACTCCATCTTGTATCCCAGACCGTAGCACACCGGGCAGGCACCAAACGGATTATTGAAGGAAAAGCTTCTCGGTTCCACCTCGTCAATGCTGATTCCACAATCCGGGCAGGCAAAATTCTGGGAAAAAGTCATCTGCTCCCCATCGATAATGTCCACGATTGCATTGCCCTCCGACAGCTCAAATACATTCTCCAGAGAGTCCGTCAGACGCTTTTCGATGCCCTCCTTGACGACAAGACGGTCAACCACAATGTCAATATTGTGCTTGATGTTCTTGTCCAGCTTAATCTCTTCCGACAGCTCGTACATATTGCCATCTGCAATCACGCGCACATAGCCGCTCTTCTTCGCCTTCTCAAAAAGCTTCTGATGCTCGCCCTTGCGTCCCCGCACAACCGGCGCAAGAATCTGGATTCTGGTGCGCTCCGGCAACTGCATAACAGCATCCACCATCTGGTCAATCGTCTGCTTCTCGATAGCTCTGCCGCACTTCGGACAATGCGGAATACCGATTCGGGCATACAGCAGACGGAAATAATCATAAATCTCCGTAACGGTTCCGACCGTAGAACGCGGATTGCGGTTCGTCGACTTCTGGTCAATGGAAATCGCAGGCGGCAGGCCCTCTATGGACTCCACATTCGGCTTCTCCATCTGTCCCAAAAACTGACGCGCATAAGAAGACAAAGATTCCATGTATCGTCTCTGTCCTTCCGCATAGATGGTATCAAATGCAAGAGAAGATTTGCCGGAGCCGGACAATCCGGTCAGGACGACAAATTCATCTCTCGGAATATCTATATCAATCCCCTTTAAATTGTGCTCTCTCGCTCCTCTGATTTTGATATATTTGCGTTCTTTTTTCGCCATGATTCTGCTCCTCGTCATCAAAACATATGTTCTGTGCAATTGTATCACAGACTTTTTATTTGCACAAGGACAAGTTAAATATCCCGAAGGGCATTTTTCAGCACGATCATCTTATCACGATATTCAGCCGCAGCTTCAAAATTCAATTCAGCGGCTGCCTTCTGCATCTTTTTCTGAATCTCCGCAATCAGCTTCTCCAATTCCTTGCGGCTCATGGACTCCGGATCTTTTTCCAGCTTCATCTCATCTGCTGCAACCTTCTTGGAAATTGCAATCAAATCGCGGACGGATTTTTTAATCGTCTGCGGAGTAATGCCGTGTGCTTCATTGTATTCCATCTGAAGCTTACGCCTCCGCTCTGTCTCGTCGATTGCCACCCGCATGGAATCCGTAATCTTATCCGCATACATAATGACATGTCCCTCGCTGTTACGCGCAGCACGACCAATGGTCTGAATCAGGGAAGTCTCTGAGCGCAGGAAGCCCTCTTTGTCTGCATCCAAAATAGCAACCAGCGTAATCTCCGGAATGTCCAGACCTTCCCGCAGAAGATTGATTCCTACGAGTACATCAAACACATCCAGACGAAGGTCACGGATAATTTCCGCCCGCTCTAAAGTGTCAATATCCGAATGAAGATATTTAACACGGATTCCAACTTCCTGCATATAGGAGGTCAAATCCTCCGCCATCCGCTTGGTCAGGGTTGTAATCAGTACCTTGTGGTGCTGTGCCGCCTCTTTATTTACTTCACCGATTAAATCATCAATCTGCCCCTCAACCGGCCGGACGGAAATCTCCGGGTCCAGCAAACCGGTCGGGCGGATAATCTGCTCCACGCGCAGCATCTCGTGTTCGTCCTCATAGACATTCGGTGTTGCCGATACAAACAGCATCTGGTCAATTTTTCCCTCAAACTCTTCAAAATTGAGCGGTCGGTTGTCAAGCGCAGATGGCAGACGGAACCCATAATCAACCAGCGTCGTTTTGCGGGAGCGGTCGCCCGCGTACATCCCCCGCACCTGCGGAATCGTAATATGTGATTCGTCCACGATAATCAGAAAATCATCCGGAAAATAGTCCATCAGAGTCTCCGGCATCTCGCCCTCTGCCCTTCCGGCAAGATGGCGCGAATAATTCTCAATGCCGCTGCAGAATCCGGTCTCCTTGAGCATCTCAATATCGAAATTTGTTCTCTCGGCAATCCGCTGCGCCTCGAGCAGCTTGTCCTCCCCTTTGAAAAAGCGGACCCGCTCTTCCAGCTCCGCTTCAATCCTATCGCAGGCTGCCAGAATCTTCTCCTGCGGCACAACATAATGGGAAGCCGGGAATATTGCCGCATGCTGCAGTTCACATTTAATCTCTCCGGTCAGCACTTCAATTTCCGTGATGCGGTCAATCTCATCCCCAAAAAACTCCACCCGGACAGCCCGCTCATCATTGTTTGCAGGAAAAATTTCAAGCACATCGCCATGCACCCGGAAGGTACCTCGCTTAAAATCCATCTCATTGCGCGTGTACTGCATATTGATGAGTTCTGCAATCACGTCGTCACGGTCAATCTCCATGCCCGGTCTAAGGGAAACCATCATATTCATATAGTCATCCGGACTTCCAATACCATAGATGCAGGAAACGGAGGCGACAATAATCACATCCCTACGCTCCGCCAAAGCCGCGGTTGCCGACAAACGCAGCTTATCAATCTCGTCATTGATGGAGGAATCCTTCGCAATATAAGTGTCTGACTGCGGTACATACGCCTCCGGCTGATAATAATCGTAGTAGGACACAAAGTACTCCACCGCATTTTCCGGGAAAAATTCCTTCATCTCACCGTAAAGCTGCCCCGCCAATGTTTTATTGTGCGAAATGATCAAGGTCGGCTTGTTCAAAGCCGCAATCACATTCGCCATCGTAAAGGTCTTGCCGGAACCGGTAACTCCAAGTAAGGTCTCGAACTGATTGCCTTCTTT
>JBGVFC010000145.1:0-6309 GCA_045120755.1 Agathobacter sp.
CTCATCATCTACAATCAAATCATGACCATACTCCGTACGCACAACATAACTGTAATGGTCTCCCTTGTATATGAGGTTGATAATCTGACCGGAACCATCGGTAAATGCATAATAAATCAGTACAAACAGCGGTGCCACCACAAAAATAAGCAAAAATATCGCATACGGGATGCCAAGCTGCTTGCGCGAAAATACCCGCTTCATCCGCAGTACCTCCTACTTCTTCAGTGTAAATGTCATATATTCCTCCGGAAGAATCAGTCCGACCTGATCCTCCATATTCCACAGATACTCATCATCTACAATCAAATCATGACCATACTCCGTACGCACAACATAACTGTAATGGTCTCCCTTGTATATGAGGTTGATAATCTGACCGGATACCAGACCAGCCTCCACATCATCGCTCATCTGAATATCCCCCGGCTGAATGGATACCAGCACCTTCAGTCTGTCCGTATCCACTTCCTCTCCCTTGGAATCGTAGAGAATCTCATCCTTCATCACAGACTGCGGAATAATCTTCGTCAAATCACAGTGAATGATTTTTCCATTGAAATCAAGCTGATAGTCCCGTGTAATCGTTGTCTCAAAACAGGTCGTATGGTCCTCTGCAATCATAATATGGATTCCATCCGGCTCCAGCTTCATGCCGACGGAGGCACCTACCTGTGCGGTCTTGGTCGACTGGATATACATCTCATATTTACCGGATTCCACTACAATCTCATAATGCATTCCCTTAAAAATCACAGAAGTCACGGTTCCTGTAACGGTTCCATCTTCCTCTGCCGTCAGTATCACATCCTCCGGTCTTACTACCACATCCACCAGTGTTCCTTCTGCGACATCATCAACACAGTCAAATTCGCCGCCGCAGAAACGAACCTTTTTGCTTCCTGTCATAATTCCCTTGAAGATATTGCTGTCACCGATAAAGTCCGCCACAAAGGCATTCTTCGGCTCGTTGTAGATATCCTCCGGTCTGCCGATCTGCTGTGTCCTGCCCTCCGACATGACCACAATCTTGTCCGACATCGTAAGTGCCTCTTCCTGATCATGTGTGACATAGATAAAGGTAATGCCAAGCTGGTCATGCATATTTTTAAGTTCTAACTGCATCTCTTTTCGCATTTTCAGATCCAGCGCTCCAAGCGGCTCATCCAGCAGAAGAATCTCCGGTTCATTGACAAGGGCTCTTGCAATCGCAATCCTCTGCTGCTGCCCACCGGACAGGGTTGCAACCCTTCGGTTCTCAAACCCCTCCAAATCTACCATTTCAAGGACATGGGAGACTTTTTTGTGAATCTCCTCCTTCGGGAGCTTCTTTAGCTTGAGTCCGAAGGCAATATTGTCAAAAATATTCATGTGCGGAAACAACGCATATCTCTGAAACACGGTATTAATCGGCCTCTTGTTGGCAGGAAGTCTGGTAATATCTTCTCCGTTTAACAGAATCTCTCCGCTGCTCGGAAGTTCAAACCCTGCAATCATGCGGAGCGTGGTCGTCTTACCACAGCCGGATGGTCCTAAAAAAGTGACAAATTCGCCTCTGCCAATCTTAAGGTTGAAATCATCAACCGCCACAAATCCATTATCGTCATATACCTTTGTCAGATGATTTAACTCAATGATATTTGTCTCATTTGTATGCATTCTCTTCTCCTCTCTGCTGCCAATCTATGTATGTGCACTGGATTCTTTTTTCACTCAAATATTATACATGTTTTTGTGGAGATAGCAATAAAAAACTACCTTTTGGGGAATGCGTAAGTACATGAATTTGCTGGTTTGGGTTGCAGACCCGCTCCCGCTCGAATCGTAACGTAGCGGTACTAAATTCGCAAAAAACGCTCATTAAGTGCCGACGTTCCTTCACGGTCTGCAACCCAAATCAGCAAATTCATTCACAAAAAACGGAAGCGTAAGTCCGATAAGGACTTACGCTTCCGCATCACGCTCTATAAGTTCTGCTCAATTGCAAGAGCCAGCTGGTTCGGGCAGGAATTATTGCCCCGGCACTCGACGCCTTTGAGGCGGCGCACCACTTCTTCGGCCGGCATTCCCTCCGCCAGACGGGCTACCCCCTGGGTATTGCCCCTGCAGCCTCTTGTAAATTCAATATTATAGATACAGCCATCCTTCAGATCAAAATCAATCTGGACAGAGCATACACCCTGCGGCTTGTATGTAACATGTTTGTCCATATGAAACCTCCAAACTCTCTATTGCTATGGTCTAATTATTAATCCTGAACTTCTTGGAGATATCCTTCAGATACAATGCGTCACCACTGGTTGCGATAATCATCGGTGCATACGCATCACGTCCGCCGATATTGTACATATACGGGAAATCCGAGAAATGCTCGACATATTTTTTGACAAATTCGAGAATTCCCTTCTGTATCTCCTTCATGCCTTCCATATAGACATCCTTATCTCCAAAAATCGGTCTTACCTTGTCTGTAATCTCATTGTATGCAAAGCACTTAAACGGCTGTGTCGGCGAACCCAGAAGAAGTTCCCAGTACATATTGTAATCCTTGTCTCTGTCATGCCGCTTAAATAAATCCCTGTTGAAATATGGGGAATACAGATAGGTCACCAGCTTGCCTGACTGTATAAACATTGCTCCGGAATCCGGTGCATTATCGTTAATGGAATTGGTTCCTGCCATAATACCTGTAATCTCGCACGGAATCTCCCAATCCTTCTCAATCAGGTTGCGAAGTGCCATGACACTGCTTCCGCTCCAGCCAATATCAACCGCTACCGCTTTCTTGCAATCCTTAAGCATAGCTTCATAGTACCGGCGGGCTGCATCCTTCTGCTCTGCATAAGTCTCAAGCACCAGATCCCAATGATACTCCAGGAAATACTGCAACGGCTTTGCGTTCTTGTCTGTGAGCATCTCATCCACACTCGGAACCCGCTCGCAGTTCGTATATTCATGCTCTCCATCCGCATCCTTGTATTTTGGATATTTGCCGGATGCAGACTGTACATAATTAACCAGCTTGCCTAAATCCATCGAAGTCAGAATCTGATTAATATTTAAATTCTGATTGGCTTTGTCGAATAACATGCGCTTGAAATATTCATACTTATTGTTGTTCGCATTCAGCTTGGTAGCCGCCTGCACGGACCAGTATGCATACTCTGTATTCTCTCCCGGAAACAGCATATCATATGCCTGTTTTAGAATATCACCCTTGCGCGATAAAAACATAACCTTGTCAATATTGTGGGAGTGTACATATTCATGAATAAAATTACAATATCCCACGACAAAGATTCCGCCATAGACATATCCGTATTCATACTCCATACCATACGCACGGTGTCCGTTGTACAGATGATTCTCTACGATTGCACGGTACACACTTCCGTTGAGCGCGGACATATCATACGGACGGTATTTGCCGCCGTTGATGCGGACATTCGGATATGGAAGAACCGAAAGTCCATGTGCCTTGGCATTCTTGACATCGCGCTGTTCACTGTCACCGATATGCAGAATCTTGTCCGTCTTGACAGAGGCCTTGACAACGTCATACAAATCACCTTCCCGCTTGGTCTTGCCGTGCTCACAGGACAGGAAAATGTCATCCGCATCATGAAATCCGTTGTCCTCCAGCAAGGTCTGTACGATTGCCTTCGGAAGATGCGTATCCGCAACTACGATAAGCTTCTTGCCGTTCTCCTTGAGCTTGCGCCATACCTTGACCATCAAAGCATTTGGATAACATAGCTTTTTCTCCACCTGCATCTCTAAGAACATGCCCTTTCTCTTAGGGATTCCCATCTGTTCTTCAATGGCAGTCCAGATATCATCCAGTGTCAGCTCACTGTGACCATACTTTGCCACATGCTCTGCCCTGGCCTCTTCCTCCACCTCAAGACGCACGCGCTTAAAATCAAGATATCCAAGCTGCTCACCCATAATATAATAGATGTCCTTGATGTCTTCGAACGGATGAAACAATAAGGTTCCGAATAACCCGAACGAAATCACATTGCAGTTCGAAGGCATCCTTCGAATCATCTCATCCTCATCGAGCTCCGGATGATTCCACTTGTAATTGCCCGATTCACTCGTCCCCATCAATAACTGTTTTTCCTCAAACATTTTGGAGGACAGCTTTGTATTCACAGTATTTACAATCTTCTGCAGACCCTCTGCACTCTCCTGTCCTTTTCCAAAAAATTTCGGTTTCATGTTCCTTCCCCCTAACTAGCCAAGGCTATTTTCTCAACTGTTTTATAATTTGTATAATCTTCGTCTCATAATATGCGACAACAATAATGACAAGTATCACAACTACAAGACCAACCGCCCCATTCAAATCGACGCCAAGCACATCGCACAGACACGGTATCATCATACTCGCAACAAAAATATACTTAAGTAACCGTACCATCCATAGCGTGTATCTGCGAATCTGCGCCGTAAATAATTCCTTCGGAAGCCGGTGCACCTTCTCCGGATAGACACTAAGAAGCGTCAGCCCTCCGTATATCAATAAAAGCGCAGCGATATTACAAATCACTTTGTAAATCTCTACCTGATAGCGGACTCCGTAAAAAATCTGCAGGCCGATATAAATCATCCCAAAAACAATCGTCACAGCTTCCAACAGAAGCACCGGAACCGTCATGTCATCCTTCTTCATAGCCAAAGATTACTTTCTGTATAATTTTCTATAAAATACTACTAATATATTATATACTATCGCTAATCAATTTGTCAATTTCTTCCAACCATATTCTTCCGCACGCATCGGACGGCATACGAAGGTCTCCACGCGGTGATACCGCCACCGAACCAACCTTTGGTCCATCCGGCAGGCAGGAGCGCTTAAACTGCTGTGCAAAGAATCTGCGGTAGAAGGTCTGCAGCCATCTGAGAATAAATACACTCTCATATACGCCGTCAAATGCCCTGCACGCCATGCGGTATATTTTTTCCGGAGCGAATCCAAAACGCAGCATATAATACAGGAAAAAATCATGCAGCTCATACGGCCCGACCAGATCCTCGGTCTTCTGGGATATCTGTCCGTTCTCCGGCGGCAGCAGCTCCGGCGAAACCGGCGTATCCAGCACGTCCCTAAGAATAACGGACAGTGCCTCATCTCCGCAGAAATCTGCATAATAGCGCACCAGATGCCGCACCAGTGTCTTTGGCACAGACGCATTCACTCCATACATGGACATATGGTCTCCGTTGTAGGTCGCCCAGCCCAGCGCAAGCTCCGACAAATCTCCGGTACCAATGACCATGCCGTTCGTCTTATTGGCAATGTCCATCAGAATCTGCGTGCGCTCCCGCGCCTGACAATTCTCATAAGTCACATCATGCACATCAGGATTCTGTCCGATATCGCGGAAATGGGTATTGACCGCATCCCGGATATCCACCTCAATAAATTCTGCTCCGAGGCATTCAATCAGATGTACCGCATTCTCATAGGTCCGGTCTGTCGTACCAAAGCCCGGCATCGTCACCGCCCGTATTCCCTTATGGTCTTTTCCGAGCAAATCAAACGCACGAACCACCACCAGAAGCGCCAGGGTGGAATCCAGTCCTCCCGATATTCCGATTACGGCACTGTCACAATTCGTATGCTCCAGTCTCTTTTTGAGTCCCATCGCCTGAATATTGAGAATCTCCTCACAGCGCTGTTCTCTCTTTTTGCTGTCCTGCGGCACAAACGGGGCAGCATCGATGTGTCTTGTCAGCGTTGCCGGCTCTTCTGTAAGAGAAAACGGGATACAGATATGCGTATCCTCCGTTGTAAAAGTCGTCATTCTCCTCCGGTCCGCTTCCAGCCGTTCCACATCCAGCTCCGTATAGATGGTTTCATTTGTAAAACGCTTCGCCTCTGCAAGTATATGCCCGTTCTCGGCAATCAGATTGTGAGCGGAATACACAACATCCTGTGTGGATTCCCCATCACCTGCCGATGCATAGATATAACCGCAAATGAGCCGCGCGGACTGACCGCTTACCAGTTCTCTCCGGTATGCACTCTTACCCGTCGTCTCATCCGATGCCGACAGATTGACAAGAACCGTTGCTCCCGCCAGTGCGTGCCGGATGCCCGGTGGCTGTGGTGTCCACAAATCCTCACAGATTTCTGCTGCTATTTTTAATTTGGGCATATCCTTACAATAGAAAATCAAATCGGTGGATACCGGAACAATACTTCCATCTGGGAGCTGTTCCTCGCAATCCACCCGGCTGCCCGAAGTAAAATGGCGCGCCTCATAGAATTCGTTATAATTCGGAAGAAAGGTCTTC
>JBGVFC010000146.1:0-19488 GCA_045120755.1 Agathobacter sp.
GTAATCGGGGACAGCTTTCCGGGGCTTGCGGCAAGTCCGTATGTGGTCACGGGCGCAACGGATGCCTTAGTGTACCAGCAGGTCTGCAAAAACTGTATCCGTTTTGCCCCGGTCATCTACGGGCCGGAGCAGATGAAAGGAATGCACGGACTGAATGAAAATATCGAGTACAATTGTCTGCCGGGAGCGGTCCGGTTTTATAAGAACCTTATAAAAGCCTTATAAACCTTTGCTCTTCCTTGACAATCCTCAGTAAAAATGGTTAAATTCTTTTATTACAATGTTACTTTTTATAGATGGGAGAGAATATTATGAAGAAAAAAGTATTAGCAGCAATTACAACTGCAGCAATGGTACTGTCCCTTGCCGCATGTGGTTCAGGAAGTAATCCGGCTTCCTCCAACAAGGATGCCGTATATAACGTTGGTATCTGCCAGCTTGTGCAGCATGACGCATTGGATGCAGCAACACAGGGCTTTCAGGATGCACTGATTGAGGAGCTCGGTGAGGACAAGGTGAAGTTTGACGTACAGAACGCACAGAACGATTCCAATACCTGTGCAACTATCGTAAATGGTTTTGTTTCAAGCAATGTAGACCTGATTCTTGCAAACGCAACACCGGCTTTGCAGGCGGCAGCAGCAGCTACCGACACAATTCCGGTTCTCGGAACCTCTGTTACTGAGTATGGCGTAGCATTAGAGATTTCTGATTTTGACGGAACCGTAGGAAGAAATATTTCCGGAACCTCTGACCTTGCACCATTGGATCAGCAGGCAGCCATGATTAAGGAATTGTGCCCGGATGCCGAGAAGGTTGGCCTTCTGTACTGTTCCGCAGAGGCAAATTCCCAGTATCAGGTAGACACTGTAAAGGGTTATCTTGAGGATATGGGATATGAGTGTGAGTACTATGCGTTCTCTGACTCCAACGATTTAGCAACCATCGCAACCAAGGCTGCAGATGACTGTGACGCAATTTATGTTCCTACCGACAATACCTGTGCAAACAACACAGAAATCATCAACAATATCTGCCTTCCGGCAAAGGTACCGGTTGTTGCAGGCGAGGAAGGTATCTGCTCCGGCTGCGGTATCGCAACACTTTCCATCAGCTACTACGATTTAGGTGTAGCTACCGGTAAGATGGCTGCAAAGATTTTGAAGGGTGAAGCAAACATCGAAGAGATGCCGATTGAGTATGCTCCGAATTACACCAAGAAGTACAATCCGGCAATCTGTGAAGAACTGGGCATTACCGTTTCAGACGAATACGTAGCAATTGAGTAAGGAATACATACGGGGGATGACGGTATGGATTTTGGCAGTTTATTGAATGCAATGCCGGGAGCGGTAGCCCAGGGACTCATCTGGGGTATTATGGCAATCGGTGTGTATATAACCTTTCGGATTCTGGATATCGCGGATTTGACGGTAGACGGAACCATGTGTACCGGAGCGGCGGTATGCATTATGATGATGCAGAGCGGCGCGAATGTGTGGACGGCTCTTCTGGTGGCAACACTGGTAGGTATGGCTGTCGGACTTGTAACCGGAATATTCCACACGGTGATGGGAATACCGGCGATTTTGGCAGGTATTCTGACACAGCTTGGCCTATGGGGTGTCAACCTCAAGATTATGGGCAAGTCCAATCAGGCCATCAATGTGGACAAGTACGATTTACTGGTTTCGCTGCGATATGTTAAGAATTCTATTTTAGACAAAAATACAATCGTGGTAGTTATTTTATTTATCGCTGTGATTATCGGAATTCTGTACTGGTTCTTCGGTACAGAGCTGGGATGTAGCCTGCGTGCTACCGGCTGCAACGAGCATATGGCAAGAGCCCAGGGTATCAATACGAATCTCGGCAAGGTGCTGGGACTTATGATTTCCAACGGTCTTGTTGCCCTTTCCAGTGCTCTGCTGGGCCAGTATCAGGGCTTTGCGGATATCAACATGGGTAAGGGAGCCATCGTAATCGGACTTGCTTCCGTGATTATCGGTGAGGCAATCTTCGGACGCATTTTCAAGAATTTTGCACTGACACTGCTTGCGGTTGCTTTAGGCGGCGCAATCTACTTTATTGTATTGCAGATTGTTATCTGGTGCGGTATCGACACCGATTTGCTCAAGCTGTTCCAGGCGCTTGTAGTTGCAGTATTTTTGGCAGTACCTTATTGGAAAAGCAAGTATTTTAACAAGGCAAAGAAGGCCAATACAGCAAAGGAGGCGGTGTAAATGTTAGAGATTAAAAATATTTACAAAACCTTCAATGCAGGAACGGTCAATGAAAAGACCGCTTTAAAGGGACTGTCCCTCACACTGGAGGCCGGAGATTTTGTCACGGTCATCGGCGGTAACGGAGCCGGCAAATCGACCATGCTCAATGCCATTGCGGGTGTATGGCCGGTGGACAGCGGTTCCATCGTGATTGACGGGATGGATGTGACCAGGCTGCAGGAGTACAAGCGTGCCAAATTCCTTGGAAGAGTATTTCAGGACCCGATGACAGGTACGGCAGCTACCATGGAGATTGAGGAGAATCTGGCATTGGCAATGCGCCGCGGTGAGCACCGGACCCTGCGCAGGGGAATCCGGGAAAAAGAGCGCCAGCAGTACAGAGAGCTTCTTGCCGGACTTGGACTTGGACTCGAGGACCGTATGACCTCCAAGGTTGGTCTTTTGTCCGGAGGTCAGAGACAGGCATTGACGCTTCTCATGGCAACCCTGAAGAAGCCGAAGCTGCTGCTTCTTGACGAGCATACGGCAGCACTGGACCCGAAGACGGCCGCAAAGGTTCTTGAGACTACGGACCGGATTGTGAATCGGGACAAGCTGACCACGCTTATGATTACGCACAATATGAAGGACGCAATTGCCCACGGCAATCGTCTGATTATGATGATGGACGGAAATGTTATTCTGGACATTCGCGGAGAAGAGAAAAGCAAGCTCACCGTAGAGGACCTGCTTCACAAATTTGAGGAGGCCAGCGGCGAGGAATTTACGAATGATAAAGCAATTTTAGGTTAGAATATAGCGTGTAATCCGCAGGAGTTTTTCTGTGTGGTTACACGCTTTTTCCAATATTGTGGAGCAATAGAATAGCATTGGAGGTTGATGATCTTGAATTTGATAGAAGAGGCAAAAAAATTGGCAGACGAAGCGGTACAGTACCGCAGGTATTTTCATCAGACAGCAGAGGTGGGGCTGGATATGCCGCTGGCGCAGGAGTATGTCATGCAAAAGCTGACGGAATATGGTCTGAAGCCGCAAAAATGCGGACATGGTGTTACGGCATGCGTGGGGCATGGCTCGCCGGTGCTTCTGCTTCGTGCGGACATGGATGCGCTTCCGATGCAGGAAAACAGCGGGGAAGAATTTGCGTGCCGGACCGGACATGCACATGCCTGCGGTCACGATTTGCACGCAGCCATGCTGCTGGGTGCGGCAAAGCTTCTTGCGGAACGTGAGGCGGACATCCGGGGAACCATCAAATTCATGTTCCAGCCGGCGGAGGAAACCTTTGAGGGCAGCCGCGATATGATTGCGCATGGAATCTTAGAAAATCCTACGGTTGATGCGGCGCTTGCCTTTCATGTAATCCCGGGGAAGATACAGCCGGGACTGTTTCTATACAATGCAGGGGGCGTTATGATGAATTCGGTGGATGGATTCCGTATTTCCATCAAGGGAAAAGGCGGACACGGTGCATACCCGAATCTGACGGTGGACCCGCTGCGAATCGCCACACGGATTTACACCGCGTTAGAAGAGCTGATTGCCCGTGAAGCGAATCCGGAGAAAATCTGTGTGCTTACCATCGGACAGCTTCATGGCGGCAATGCAGCGAATATCATTCCGGATGAGGCGTTCATGGAAGGGACGCTGCGCACCAACGATGAAGAGGAAAGAAACCGGCTGGTGCAAAGAATCACGGAGATTGCACAGGCAGAGGCAAAACTGTGTCAGGGAAGCGCTGTTGTAACCAGATTGTCGGAGGTTCCGCCGCTCATCTGCAACAGGGAACTTACCACAGAGATGGTACAGTATATGGAAGAACTGGGAAATCTCACCTCGGTTGCGGATACGCGGGCGAATGCGTCTGAAGATTTTGCCGTGATTGCAGAGAGAGTACCTTCTGTTTTTATGTATCTGTCGGCAGGGTTTGCGGATGAGCGTGGGAACTATTCCGCGCATAACCCGAATGTGCGCTTCAATGAGGAGGTGCTTCCAATCGGTATTGCAGGCCTGGCTCACTGTGCATTGCGGTGGCTGGAAGAACACAAAAAATAGTAAATATAAAGAATTTATAAATTATTAGCACTCACTCTTGACGAGTGCTAATAACGGTGCTATAACATATTCAGAACATAAGAAAAGGAAGTACAAATTCCCAAACATTCCAGGTTCAAGGAGGTTTAGACATCAAAGAAATTGAAAAAAGAAAGGAAGGATGACTTATGTTGATGCCTAGTTTATTCTATGATGATTTTGATTTATTTGATGATGCTTTTGGAGGTCCTTGGTTTGACGAACGGGATTTCAGGAACATGGAAAAGAAGCTGTACGGCCGCAAAGCCAAGAATATGATGAGCACCGATATCAAGGAGACCGATGACGGCTATGAGATGGTAGTGGATCTTCCGGGATTCAAGAAAGAGAATGTCACCGTCGAACTTGACCAGGGCTATCTGACCATTACCGCAGCCAAAGGGCTCGAGCAGGATGAGGCAGAATCGGAGGAGGCTAAGAAAGAAGGAAAATATATCCGCAAAGAGAGATACAGCGGAGAATTCCGGAGAAGCTTCTATGTGGGAGATTCTCTCAAGCAGGAAGATATTAAGGCAAAGTTCAAACATGGACTTCTTACACTTGATATTCCGAAGAAGGAAGCTCCGAAGGTTGCGGAGAATAAAGTAATAGCAATTGAAGGATAAATCATTGCGCAGAACACAAATGAAAAAAGTCTGTCGTCCCTTTGTGGGCGGCAGGCTTTTTTTAAACTTACTTTCTTGAACTTAGCGTCAGTGACCGTTATAATGGAACAAAAAGAAGCTGCAGGCGTAGGAGAGCATGAAGATGGACGAATACAGGACGAAGATTATCCGGAAAAGAATCAGAGTGTATGGTTCTGTTCAGGGAGTCGGTTTTCGGTACCGCACTGAGCATGCCGCCGGTGCCGTCGGTGCAACCGGGTGGGTAAAAAATGATTCGGATGGAGCGGTATCTATGGAGATACAGGGGACAGAAGAGCAGATAGATCAGGTTTTTCTCATGATAAACAGAGGTACTTATGTGCATATGGAGCGAATGGATGCAAGGACAATTCCGGTTGTGGAAGAGGAGCGCGGATTTACCATAAAGAGTTAGTACAGCAAAAGTGTAAAAGGAGCAGACAGGATGAAGGATTATTCAATTGCAAATACAACCAAACAGGAGCGCATCGCGCTGATTAAAGCGTGGATTCCGGACGAAGACGGCATTGAGGACAGCGGTATGGATCTCTGGGATATCTATGCGGATTATATCAACGGAACAAGAGAAATCGCCGAAATTAACGAGGCGATGACCGGTAAATTTTACACAGAGGAAGATTTGCAGGAATAACATGGAAGAGGAACGATAGCAATGGAACTTAGATTGGAACAGGGACGTCCGGCTGACACAGACGGGCGCATGGAAAAAGAAATCAGAACCTATGATTTATTAGACAGACTTGGTATTGCATACGAGCGGGTGGATCATGAAGCTGCCGAGACGATGGAAGCATGTCAGGCAATTGACGAAATCTTATATCCGGCAGTGATATGCAAGAATCTGTTTCTGTGCAATACACAGAAGACCAGATTTTATCTGCTTATGATACGTGGAGACAAGAAGTTTAAGACCAAGGAAATCTCCCATCAGATTAACAGTCCGAGATTGTCGTTTGCTCCGCCGGAATATATGGAGGAGTATCTGGATATTACACCGGGCTCGGTTAGTGTGATGGGGCTTATGAATGATGCGGAGAATCATGTACAGCTTCTGGTAGATGAGGATGTACTTCATTCGGAACTTTTTGGATGTCATCCATGTATCAACACTTCAAGTATGCGGCTGCGAACTGCGGATGTGTTTGGCAAATTTTTAAAAGAGGTTCATCATGATTATATGGTAGTACATTTAGAGGGTGAAGAGTAGCGTTGGCATCGAGGCGCATGTGCATGTAATGGAGGTAATGATGTTAACAAGGCAGGAAGCATTAGAGTATGGATTATCATTCCCTGATACCTATCAGGATGCTCCTTTTCATGATGCAAACTGGCAGATTGTGAGGGTGAAAGGAAGCGGAAAGGCTTTTTTGTGGACCTATGAGCGTGATGGCTATATCAATCTGAATGTGAAGGTTCATCCACAATGGCGCGATTTTTGGAGGAGTACCTATGAGGCGGTCATACCGGGCTGGCATCAGAATAAAGAGCATTGGAACACAATTATTCTGAATGGAACCGTGCCGGAGGCAGAAATTAAGCGGATGATAGCAGAAAGCTATGACTTGATTACAGATACTCCAACCCGGCGGATTTATGAAGCGGTTAAAAAAATTCCGCGAGGCAGAGTTGCAACATATGGGCAGATTGCAGAATTGGCAGGAGACAGAAAGATGTCGCGCGCGGTGGGTAATGCTTTGCATAAAAATCCCGATCCGGACACCATTCCGTGTTACAGGGTGGTCAACTCCAAGGGCGAGTTGTCGGGCGAATTTGCCTTTGGCGGAGCAGGGGCGCAGGCACGCCTGCTGGAAGCTGACGGAATTGAGGTGGTTGACGGTAAAGTTGACCTGCGCGTCTATGGAATGCAGGCTTAGCACAATTGTTCCATTGACTTTTTTAATTTACATGATATCATTATAACCGACAGTTCGTTTGTACCATCCTGTCGTTAAACAAAACCAGGGCTATCATACATGCAGTATAACCCTGTGGAAAGCCACAGGGTTTTTTATAGTTCATATCCTTTTTACATTTGTATTCCGAAGAATGAATTTTGCTATTCTATTTGCAGACCGTTAAGCAACATCGGTACTTAATGAGTGTTTTTTACGAATTTAGTACCGTTATGTTGCGTTCCGAGCGGGAGCGTGTCTGCAATAGAATATGCAAATTCATTCGGGTATATTTTTGTAAAAATGGAGTAATTATTATCATCACACAGGAGCACAGATATGTATTATTTAAAAACAGAACAGAGCTTTGATTCCGCCCATTTTCTCATGGACTATGAGGGCAAGTGCAGGAATCTGCACGGACACCGCTGGAAGGTCGTGGCGGAGATATGCGGCGAGCAGTTGAATGAGGACCGCCAGACCAGAGGGATGTTAGTAGATTTTGGAGAACTCAAGGAAGCCCTCAAGGTCATGTGTGACAATCTGGACCATTGTCTCATTTACGAGAAGGATTCGCTTCGTCCGGCTACCATCGAGGCATTCCGGGAGGAGCAGTTTCGCACGGTTGAGGTGGACTTTCGCCCGACGGCAGAGAATTTTGCCCGTCATTTTTACGAAGAACTCAGACAGAAAGGATTTGCTGTACACCGAGTAGAGGTATATGAGACGGTCAAAAATTGTGCAGCATATGAAGAGTCATGAAGGTAGTAGAAAAATTCGTAAGCATTAATGGCGAAGGAACGCGCGCGGGAGAACTGGCAGTATTTATTCGTTTCCGGGGGTGTAATTTAAGATGCAGCTATTGCGATACCATGTGGGCAAATGAACCGCAGTGTGCATATGAGGAGATGACTCCGGAAGAAATTGTGGATTATATCCGGAAAACGGGAATTACCAATGTTACCTTAACCGGAGGAGAGCCGCTGCTCCAGAAGGAGATGCCGGAGCTTCTGGAATTGCTGCAAAAAGAAGACACACTTCGCGTGGAGATTGAGACCAACGGCGCGGTGGAGCTTTCCTCGTTTTGCGAGGAAGGGCGTGAATCGGGAAACCGGCAGGGGCGCGTAGCGTTTACCATGGATTATAAACTTCCGTCCAGTGGCTGCGAATCGGATATGAAGCTTGATAATTTTGCATATCTGACGGCGCAGGACACGGTAAAATTTGTTATAGGAAGCAGACAGGACTTGCAGCGGGCAGAGCACATCATCGGGCAGTATGATTTAACCAGCCGGTGCCATGTGTATTTCAGCCCGGTATTCGGTGCGATAGAACCGGTAGAAATTGTTGATTATATGATATCCCATCACTTGAATGAAGTCAGAATGCAGATACAGATGCACAAAGTGATCTGGGATCCGGACAAGAGAGGTGTATAACATGATTGATACAAAGGCAATCGAAGAGCATATACGGGGAATATTAGTTGCGCTTGGCGATGATCCGGAGCGTGAAGGACTTGTGGATACCCCAAAGCGTGTTGCAAAGATGTACGAAGAAGTGTTTGCGGGGATGAATTATACCAATCACGAGCTTGCGGAGATGTTCGACAAGACCTTTGAAGAGGGAATCGATGAGGTAGAAGCAGGCCGCGTGGTTGTCATGCGGGATATCGATTTGTTTTCTTACTGTGAGCATCACATGGCGCTCATGTATGATATGAAGGCGACGGTCGCATACATTCCGAAAAACAAGGTCATCGGATTATCTAAGATAGCAAGAATCTGCGACATGGTAGGCAGGCGTCTTCAGCTTCAGGAGCGCATCGGCAAAGATATCGCGGATATTTTGACCGAGATTACGGGAAGTGAGGATGTGGCAGTCTGTATCGAGGGATGTCATAGCTGTGTATCCGCAAGGGGAATCAAGAAAAATAATACCAGGACATTTACTGCGGAGCTTCGCGGTAAATTCAAGGATGATCCAAGCCTGCAGCTGTATCTGCGGTAGTATAGTCGAAGATGGATTTTCACACAACGGAAAGGAAAAAGCGAATGAAGGCATTAGTATTGTTTAGCGGTGGAGTGGACTCCACGACAGCACTTGGAATGGCGGTGAACAAATACGGCAGGGACAACGTGATTGCGTTGTCAGTATCCTACGGGCAGAAGCATGACCGTGAAATCAGAGCTGCCGTGGATATTGCGAAGCATTATGGCGTGGAGCACTTATTCCTGGATTTGAGCAAAATATTTCAGTACAGCAACTGTTCGCTCCTGCAGCAGTCCACGGAAGCAGTTCCGGAGGAAAGCTACGCTGCGCAGATTGAAAAAACGCATGGCGAAAAGCCGGTCAGTACCTATGTACCGTTTCGAAATGGTCTGTTTTTGTCCTCTGCGGCAAGCATCGCTTTGAGCAAGGAGTGTGAAGTGATTTATTACGGTGCACATGCGGATGATTCCGCGGGATTTGCATATCCGGATTGCTCCGAAGCATTTAACAACGCGATGAATGAAGCCATCTGGGAAGGCTCCGGACACCAGCTTCGGATTGAAGCACCGTTCGTGAATATGCCAAAGTCTGAGGTTGTTCGGATTGGACTGGAACTGGGTGTTCCGTATGAATTGACATGGTCCTGCTATGAAGGCGGGGATGTGCCATGCGGAAAATGCGGCACCTGTATCGACCGTGCAGAGGCATTTGCCGCAAACGGAGTGGAAGACCCGGCCCTGAAGCGGTAGGACGAAGCAAATATAGAGGAGAATCAGCAATATGAGAGAAAAAGAGAACCTGACAAAATTAGGAAGCCAGAATACACAGTATGAGACAGACTACAATCCAAAGCTGTTGGAATCCTTTTCCAATAAGCATCCGGAAAATGAATACTTTGTCAAATTCAATTGCCCGGAGTTCACCAGCCTGTGTCCGATTACGGGACAGCCGGATTTTGCAACCATTACGATATCCTATGTGCCGGACAAGCTTCTGGTTGAGAGCAAATCGTTAAAGCTGTACCTGTTTTCCTTCCGCAACCACGGCGATTTCCATGAAGACTGCGTGAATATCATCATGAATGATCTGATTGCGCTTCTGGACCCGCTGTATATTGAGGTGTGGGGCAAATTTCTTCCGCGCGGCGGCATCTCTATCGACCCGTACTGCAATCACGGCAAGCAGGGTACACGCTGGGAGCAGGTGGCGTGGGACCGCATGGCACAGCATGATTTATTCCCGGAAAAAATAGACAACCGCTAGAAGGAGAACCGCATGGAAGAATTATATCAGTTAATAGAAGAAAAAATTAAGTCTGCCGGATATCCGGGTGAGATTGACGGACAGGAATTTTATAATGATGTAAGCTCGGAAGCGGATGCCAAAGAGCCGGGCACCTATATGTTTCTGATTAAGAAGGATGAATTTCTGTCGTATCAGGGATGTATGGATATACTGGAAGACCAGTTTGATTTGCATTATGTAGATATTATTCTTGGAGAGAAGACCTTTCATGTCGATTTTGATGCATAACATCGTTCACAAGGTGAAACAATTTATCAAAAAAGAAACTGTTCTTATCGCCGCATGGGTTCTGGCGGTTATTTCCATGTTCATCGTTCCGCCAAACGCGGGATATCTGGCATATATAGACATACGCTCCCTCGGAATTCTGTGGGGGCTTATGGTCGTTATGCAGGGATTGAAGAAAAACGGCCTGTTTGAATACATAGGTCTGAAACTGTTGGCGCACACGAAGCATTGGTGGCAGTTATCCGCAGTTCTGGTATTTCTGTGCTTTTTTTCCGGTATGCTGATTACAAATGATGTGGCGCTGATTACCTTCGTGCCATTTGGAATCCTTATGCTCAAAAAAGTGCATCAGGAACAACTGCTGGTTCCGGTTATCGTTCTGCAGACGATTGCCGCCAACCTCGGCAGTATGTTGACTCCGATTGGCAATCCGCAGAACCTGTATCTGTATGGACTGTCCGGCATGACCTTGCCGCAGTTTCTGCTCAATATGCTTCCCTACACCCTTCTGTCGGCGGTTCTTTTGATTGCGATGCTGGCACTTTTATCCGTTTACCGGCAACGAAAAAGCACCGCACCCCTGCAGGAAAAATCCGGGGACGAATTGCCGGAAACAAAAGCCATATGGGGACCGAAGGTAATTATTTATCTGCTTCTGTTTGTTTTGGCAATTCTTGTAGTGCTGCGGGTGCTGCCGTATCCGGTTCTGGTAGGCGTGGTCTTCCTTGTCGTATTGTTCATGGAACGCAAGGTACTGCTTCAGGTAGACTATGCCCTGCTGCTCACATTTGTTGGTTTCTTTATCTTCACCGGCAACATGGGACAGCTTCCGGCAGTTTACGATACCCTGCAGTCAATCGTAGCAGGAAGAGAGATTCCGGTAGCAATACTGACCAGCCAGTGTATCAGCAATGTCCCGGCAGCCCTGCTCTTGTCCGGATTCACCACGAACTACAAAGCCTTACTTATCGGAGTCAATCTTGGAGGACTCGGAACCCTCATCGCCTCCATGGCAAGCCTGATTTCTTATAAGATATATGCCAATGACTGCGGCGGGAACCGCAGAAAGTATATCCTCTGTTTTACCGCTGCCAATATCCTGTTTCTAATCGTTCTTATCTTATTTGCATATGCTGTAAATTGAATTTTATTATACGTAAATGTGCTTTTCATCACCCTATTTGTATTAGTGTACCTAAGAATGAATTTGCATATTCTAATTGCAGACCGTCAAGCAACGTCGGCACTTAACGAGTGTTCTGTACGAGTTTAGTACCGTTACGTTGCGATTCGAGCGGGAGCGTGTCTGCAATAGAACATGAAAATTCATGCGAGGAGCAGAAAAAAGTTTATTAAAACCTCTAAAGATATTCCGCGACTCTCCGATAAATAATTCAGAAAGCGAATTTCAAGGAAGAAAGGAGATGCTGTTTATGCGTATCGATGCATATAATCAGATCAGCCAGCTCTATGGTGTCTCGAAGAACACGAGAACTACCAGGACAACGGCAGGCAGCGGAATTGCCGATCAGGTGTCCATCTCGCAGGCAGGCCGCGATTTTCAGGTCGCTAAGAGTGCAGTATCGCAAGCTTCAGATATCAGGGAAGACAAAGTGGCACAATTAAAGAGCATGATAGACTCCGGTGAATACCAGGTAGATGAAGGCGATTTTGCCAGCAAGCTGTTAGAAAAATACAACTCGCTGTTTTAAGGGAACAACTTGTAGAAATGAGGGTTTGGTGTGGCCAGTTTAGTGGAAGAACTCAGGAATATTCTAGTCGCAGAAGAGAATATATATCGCGATTTATTGACCTATGGGGAGCAGAAGCGTCAGATTTTAATCGACGCAGATGTTCCTGCGCTGGAAAAACTGACAAGTATCGAGCAGGAGGCCAGCGACAAGCTGCTTAGTTACAGCAATAAGCAGATTCAGGTGCTTGCGGATATCGCAACTGTGATTGGACGCAATGAGGAGCAGATGACCGTTACCAGATTGATTGGATATCTGGCAGGACAGCCGGATGTCCAAAAGCAGCTTCAGGAAGCGAGAGACCGGCTTTTGGATACCGCGAAGCAGGTACAGTCCCTGAACAGGCAGAATGAAGCATTATTGAAACAGGCAATTGAGCTGACAGAGTTTGACCTGACTTTGTTCCGGAGTCTGCGGCAGGCACCGGAGACCGCAAATTATAATCGGAATGCATACAACACCGGCACCCTGTTGGGCAGCAGTGGGTTTGATGCAAAGCAATAGCAGGAGGGAACAGGCATGGCAAACGGATTCGGCAGTTTTTATGTGGGTAATTCAGGATTGCAGAGTGCGCAGAATGCACTCAATGTCACTGCGAACAATCTGGCTAATGTGAACACCACAGGCTATGTGCGTGAGCAGGTAATTTTTTCAGATAAACAATATCAGACATTTCGGCAGGGAACAGCAACGACCAACATCCAGCAGAACGGACTGGGTGTATCCATCGGTGATGTTGTTCATGCCAGAGATATATTCTTAGATAAAGCATACCGGCTGGAGAATGGGCGGAGTGCGTTCTATTCCACTTCGTACACAACGGTGGAACAGATATATGATTTGTTCCAGGAGATGAACGGACAGGAATTCAAGGAGTGCATCAAGGATTTGTCTACTGCATTTCAGGAGCTGGCAAAAGCACCGGGAGATTCGGTCAACCAGAACCTTGTCATCCAGAAGAGTGAATTGTTCGTATCCAGAAGCCAGGCGCTTTATTCGGATCTTCAAAGCTATCAATCCAACATGAACGAGCAAATTAAAGAAGCCGTGGAGCGTATCAACGAGATTGGTGACCGCATCTATGAACTGAATCTGTATATCCAGAAGGTGGAATCCGGCAGTGTTGAAACGGCCATGACCGCTAGAGACGAGAGAGATGCTCTGTTAGATGAACTGGCTTCCTATGGCAATGTTTCCACGCGGGAGGATCAGTATGGCTTTGTGTGGGTAGATTTTGAGGGTGCCGAATTTGTTCAGGAATACAGATGCAACAATATCGCGCTGAAGGCAGATAACGGAACCGGTTTTTACACACCGTACTGGCCGCACCTTTCCGACACAGCACATGAGCAGTATGTAAGTGTGTGCCGGGTAGATACGGATATTTCTTCCGAGAACAATACGGATATTGGTTCGCTGAAGGCTCTCGTGTATCATCGCGGAACCGGATATGGAAGATATACGGATTTAGAGGATCCGCAGGCATATAAAGCAATCGAAGATTGCGTGATGATGGAGACGGAAGCGCAGATTGACCTTCTGTTTCACACGATGGTTACATCACTCAATGATTTGTTCTGCCCAAATACCACGGCAGGAGAAGACTTGGGTATCGCCCAGGGACAGACGGTTACCGCATATGATGCGGCAGGTCATGCTTATACGATTTCTTCCGATACAAAAGTGTTGGACAGCAAGAACTGCAATGTCGGTGCAGATAAAGAGCTGCCGCCGCAGGAATTATTTGCAAGACTTGGCTGCGAGCGCTATACAACCGTTACCTATACGGATGCCGATGGTAAACAGCAGACGGCATATTTATATAATGAGGAGAATCCGGATGACTCCTCTACGATGTATCAGATCGGAAGTGTACAGGTGAACAGTGCATTGCTGCAGCAGGAGACATTGCTGCCGACATGGCAGCAGAATGGAGCTGTGGACTATAATCTGGGTGACCGGATTAGTGAAACATGGTCCGCACAGGGGATGCTGCTGAACCCGAAGGATAATTCGCCATCAAATTTTCAGGGATATTACGACAGGGTAATATCGAATCTTGGAACTGCAGGCAATGTGTACTATTCCGAGTCACAGACGCTGGACAATACGGTGAACTCCCTGCATAATCAGCGTCTTCAGGTCATGGGAGTATCCTCCGACGAGGAGCTTACGAACATGGTGCGCTATCAGGCAGCCTATAATGCGGCAAGCCGGTATATCAGCGTCATCAGTGAGATGACACAGCTTATCGTAACAGGATTGATTTAACTGTTACCATAACAACAATAGAAAGGAGGCAGCGTATGGCATCTACTTTTTTTGGACTGCATATCGGAGGCAGCGCACTGGCTGCATATCAGGCAGCAGTCAATACAACTGCCAATAATATTGCCAATGTACAGACGGAAGGTTATTCCCGACAGGAAACGACGCTGTCTGCATCTGCGCCGCTCCGCGTCAATGCGCGGTATGGAAGCACCGGAACCGGTGTTGAGGCAATTGCAATCACACAGCAGCGCGATTTGTACTATGACACAAAATACTGGGGAAATAACAGCAGCCTCGGCCTTTATGAACAGAAATTATATTATCTGGAGCAGATTGAAGAGAACTTAAAGGATGACACAACACAGAAAGGATTTGCGACCATTTTCGCCAATCTATTCAATTCGCTGGATACCTTAAAGACGAATTCGAGCGATGAAAGTGTGCGAAATCAGTTCATCAATCAGGCGCAGGTGCTGTGTACATATTTTAATTCTCTTTCCAGCAGCTTCACCTCCGTACAGGAGGACTGTAATGAAGAGATTAAAAGTCAGGTAAAAAATATCAATGCCATCTCCCAGAAGGTGGCAATGCTCAACAAAGAGATTAACAGCATCGAGATTACGGGAAGCTATGCAAATGAGCTGCGTGACGAGCGCGCCAAGCTGCTGGATGAATTGTCCAAAATTGTCAGTGTGGAGACCGTCGAGAATGATGTTGTCAATACTTATGGAGATAATCTGGGTGCGACCAATTTCACGGTAATAATCAATGGTCAGGTGTTGGTGGATGGCAATGAATATCGTACCATTGACTGTGTTTCACAGACCTATTCCAACAACCAGAACGATATTGACGGACTTTATTCCCTGGTATGGTCAGATACGGGAATGGATTTTGCGGCAACCACTACAAGCGCAAGCGGCAGCTTAAAGGCTCTGTTTGAACTTCGTGACGGCAATAACGGAATCTCCCTGACCGGTACGATTTCCGCTGCAGATGAAGGGCATATAACACTCTCCGGTCCGAATATAACGAACCTCAATGAGCTGGATATTGCGACAAAGGGGCGGCTGACCATCAACAGTAAGTACTATATCTATGATGGCTGGAGCGCAGAGGTGGATAAGGATGGCAATATTGTTTCCTACACATTCAATCTGAGCGAACCGATTGATCCGGCTCTGGCGGACAATATGGTGGATCGCAGCATCGAATGCGGACACGCAGTTACGGGGATGGGAATTCCTTACTATAAAGAGCAGATGAATGAATTTTTGCGCAATTTCATGCAGATGTTCAATGATATCGAAAAAAGCGGCGTAGACTTAAATGGCAATGAGATGGGAGCTTTTTTTGTCGCACAGAACAAGACCGGGAGCGAATACGGTTTTAACGATTGGGAAAAGGATGAGGACGGCAATCTGATTACGGGGATTACACAGGAAGGTGAGACCTATACGATTACTTCCGGCAGTGATATCTATTATCAGCTTACCGCAGCTAATGTGGCGGTTAATTCCAAGTCCGTCAAGGACCCATCCTATTTTGCGACGGCGACCGAAGTGGACAATGGACAGGATAAATATGATTTGTGTGACGAGCTGCTGAACTTAGAGAGCGGTGTAAATCTGTTCCGGGGGGACAATGCCAGCCAGTTCTTGGAAACCCTGCTGTCGGATGTGTCCGTTGATACACAGAGGGCAGATATTTTCCGGCAGACGTACAGTAATCTCGAGGTAGCTATCTCGAACCAGAGAACCTCCGTATCCGGTGTGGATGAGGATGAGGAGGCGCTGAATCTGATTAAATTCCAGAATGCGTACAATCTGGCATCGAAGATGATATCGGTAATGAATGAGATGTATGATAAACTGATCAACGAAACAGGAATTGCGTAAACGACAGGAGGAAACATATGCGTATTACCAACAATATGATTACAAGAAATACCAAGACCAATATCAATGGCAATAAGGTATATGTGGATAAATACAACACACAGATGACCACACAGAAGAAGATATCCAAGCCATCGGATGATCCGGTAATTGCAATTCGTTCTCTGCGTCTGGGAACAAATCTCAGCCAGATTAACCAGTATGTGAACAATAACATTCCGGATGCGGATGCCTGGCTGGATGTTACCGAGACTGCGCTGACCAATATGAAGGATCTGGTGACGGATATCCGTACACAGTGTGTCAATGGTTCTACCGATACACTGACCTCTTCGGACCGTCAGGTTATCCTGCAGAATCTGGAATCTCTGGTAGACCAGATTTACATGGAGGGCAATTCGGATTACGCAGGGAGAACGGTATTCACCGGATATCGCACGACAGAGAATCTTACCTTTGGTCTGAACGAAACGGATACGAAGTATTCCATTACACAGCCGTTTGAGGCTGCAGATTTGGAGGAGCACCGGTATTACAGCGGCAGCGTAGAGGTGCCGACGGATGCCGCGTCCAACTGGACAACCGAGATTTCGCAGAGCTCTTATCAGAGACTTCGGCTTGCCTATGATGATATTGATTCCGTAGAGGGATTTTCTTACAGCTATGGAAAAGGGGCGAATCAGGTCACCGTTTCCGTTGTGGGCGATCAGCTTCAGAATCAGGATGGCAATGTCATCGGAGATTATCTGGTATATGACAACGAGACCGACTGGGCCAATGCAGGAACTTCGGGCAAGACGATAGCGGACAATGCGGCAGTATTCATCAAGAGCACCGGAGAATTTATTTTCGGCGAAGATATTTCCAATCAGATTATCTCCAACCACAGCACTTTGCAGGTGGATTATACCAAGACAGGATTTGAAAAAGGGGAATTAAGACCGGAATATTATTATGACTGTCAGAATATTACCGATTCTTCCAATGTAATCAGCTACACCAAGGAAGATCAGAACATCAATTATGAGATTGCCAACAGCACCATGCTTACCGTCAACACACAGGCAAGTGATGTGTTTGACAGCAGCATCCGAAGGGATACCAATGAACTGATTAATGTCGTACAGGCGGCAATTGATGCGGAAACCAAGGTGAACCAGATTAGCGCAATGATGAAGGAAACGCAGTATGCGGATAAGGAATCCCAGAAAGCACTTCAGACCTACCTGGACGCAGCCAGGAAGGAGGCCGACTACGCGAACGATAATCTTCAGAAGACCTATGAACAGTACATAACCAATTTTGACAATTATCTGGAGAACATTAACGAGGGCATCACGAACATTGGAAGTATGCAAAAGCGTCTCGAGATGGTACAGACCAGGGTAGAGAATCAGCAGACCACGATTCAGGCATTGAAGTCCTCCAATGAGGACAGGGATATCTCGGATATCATTATTGATTATTATGCAGCTTACAATGCATATCAGGCGAGTCTGACCGCAGCCGCCAAGGTGGGCGACCAGACGCTTCTGAACTATCTGTAAGGATAAATGATACTCCGCCGAAAGGCGAAACCAACGTCGGAGACGAAAGGAGAATGACCATGAAGGCAGAAACAAGAATTTTTGGTACAATCGAAATCGAAGATGAGAAGATTGTAACTATGGAAAAGGGAATGATCGGATTCCCGGAACTGAAGCACTTTGCGCTGATTTTTGACGAGGAGAAGCCGCAGGAAGAACGGACGATCATGTGGTTTCAGTGCATGGATGACGGAGATATTGCATTTCCGGTTATGGAGCCGCATAAGGCGCTGGAGGATTATCAGCCGAAGATTAATACGGAGGTGCTGTCCGGACTTGGAGAACTGAAGGACGAGGATATCTATATGATTGTTACGGTAACCGTACCAAGAGATATTGCAAAGCTGACCTGTAATCTTCAGGCACCGATTATTATCAACACGGCAAATAACAAGGCTGTTCAGGTAATTGTAGAGAATGATTATCCAATCAAATATTCGCTTGCACACCTGATGAAGCATACCACAGGGAAGGCAGGTGAGTAGAGATGTTGGCATTGACAAGAAAAAAGGGCGAGGCTCTTGTAATTAACAATAATATCGAAATAACGATTCTTGAGATTCGCGGTGACCAGATTAAGCTCGGCATCTCCGCACCGAAGGATGTACCAATCTATCGCAAAGAGGTATATCTCCAGATTCAGGAAGAAAATAAAGAATCCATTCATGTAGACAGCTTTGATGCGCTCAGGAATTTAATGTAAATAGTGATATAAAAAATAAGAAAAACCGGAAAGTAGTATTAACTTTCCGGTTTTTTGTTCCGATAAAAGAAATAGTAAAGTCGACGTAAATCACATGGAGGTGTAGAGAAATGGCAGGAATTGAAGGAATCAGCGGAGCAGGAATGGTGTATCAGGGAAGTGTATCAACTGCAGAAACTAAGGTGGAGACACAGCCAAAACAGAATGACAGTGCCAATATTGAAGGAGCTGCAAAGCTTGCAGCAGATACGGTTTCATTGGATACGAAGCCGACAAGCGGCGATGGAGCCGGAACCGGTGCAGAAGGACAGCCGCAGCAGAAGTCAGCAGGCAATGCACAGATTAAAAAGGCTGTAGAAGAAATCAATAAGAATATGATGAATACTTCGGAGGCTGTTTTTGGTATTCATGAGGAGACCAACCGGGTTACCATTAAGATTATAGACAAAAATACCAAGGAAGTAATCAAGGAGTACCCACCGGAGAAAACACTGGATATGATTGCCCGCGTATGGGAAATGGCAGGCATCATGATTGACGAGAGAAGATAGGAGGGGTAAGAATGGCAATACGTATATCAGGACTTAACTCAGGACTGGACACAGATAGTATTGTTCAGGCATTGGTAGCAGATGTCAAGTCCAAAAAAGAATCCTACGAAAAAGATAAGACGAAGCTGGAGTGGACACAGACGGTCTGGAAGGGATTAAATACAAATATTTACAGCCTATACAACAAGGCGAACAACCTTCGTTGGTCCTCTTCCTACAATCTGAAGAAGACCACCGTATCGGATCCGACCAAGGCATCGATTTCGGCATCCAATACGGCCGTTACCGGTACACAGACATTAAATATTTTAAGCGTATCACAGTCCG
>JBGVFC010000147.1:0-4210 GCA_045120755.1 Agathobacter sp.
GTACATCCAATTGGTTATGGCTGAACTGTTACTCAAAATGGCAACTAAAATTCTTAATAAGGTCAACGCCCTTCATGACATCCTGTATGATTTCTGCGCAGGATTCCTCACTCCTGACCAGTCCCGCACACTGTCCTGCCATGACGCTTCCGTTTACAACATCGCCGTCCACAACGGCATTTTTTAAAGCTCCGAGTGTGAGCTGCTCCAACTCCTCAAGGCTTGCGCCCTCCTGCTCTCTCTTTAAGTATTCCTTGGTCATCTTATTGCGAAGCACGCGAATCGGATGTCCGGTCGAGCGTCCGGTGACCTCTGAGTCAATGTCTTTTGCCTTGATAATCTTCTCTTTGTAATTCTGATGTACGATGGATTCCTTCGCCGCAACAAAACGCGTTCCCATCTGTACGGCCTCAGCACCAAGAAGAAGTACTGCCGCAAAGCCTCTTCCGTCTGCAATACCTCCTGCTCCGATAACCGGAATGGATACTGCATCCACAACCTGCGGAACAAGTGTCATCGTCGTCTGCGGTCCGATATGTCCGCCGGATTCCGTTCCCTCCGCGATGATGGCGTCTGCGCCGCCGCGCTCCATCATCCGCGCCATTGCCACACTGGCAACTACCGGAATTACCTTGACTCCTGCTTCCTTCCACATGGAAATATATTTGGACGGATTACCAGCTCCGGTTGTAACAACCCGGACATGTTCCTCTGCGATAATCTGCGCAATCTGGTCTGCTTCCGGATTCATCAGCATCAGGTTCACTCCAAACGGCTTATCCGTTCTTGCCTTCATCGCGTGAATCTGCTCTCTCACCCATTCTGCCGGTGCTCCTCCGGCTCCGATGATGCCGAGTCCCCCGGCTTCGGATACGGCACTTGCCAGTTCATAGGTTCCTACCCATGCCATACCGCCCTGAATGACCGGATATTCGATTCCAAGTAATTCTGTTACTCTTGTCTTCATTATAAATCAACACCTTTTTTCTTGAGATATTCCACAACATCCTCTACGGTAGCAATCTGTTCTAAGTCTTCGGACGGAATCTCTACACTGAAGGCTTCCTCGATTGCCATTACCAGCTCAAATAAATCCAAAGAATCTGCCCCGAGGTCTTCGGTAATCCTGGCATCTAAAGTTACCTTCTCAAGGTCTACGGTCAACTGCTCTGAAATAATCTGCTTTAATTGTTCTAACATGTCTTTTTCTCCTTAATTGAAATTAAAAAATACTTTGATTGTCAAAATATTAGACTATCAAAGTATATTTCCAAATTTATCTATTGTCAATATTTATTTTTGTACAATCTTTTTTACATTGTGTTCCTGAGAATGAATTTTGCTATTCTGATTGCAGACCGTAAAGCAACGTCGGTACTTAATGAGTGTCTTTTACGAATTTAGTACCGCTACGTTGCGATCCGAGCGAGAGCGCGTCTGCAATAGAATATGCAAATTCATTCGGGTAGAGTTTTGTAAAAAAGTTATACAAAAAAAATGCCGCCCTTTACGGACAGCATTCCTCAACAACCATTTTCACACATCCATAGATACCGGCATCATTGCCCAGAGTTGCCAATTCAAATCTGGTGTTGCGGCACGCATGGAAGGATGTCTCTATGTAATGCTTCTGAATAACATCAATCAGAATCTGACCGGCTTTGGATACGCCTCCGCCGATAACAATAATCTCCGGATTAACTACACAGGCAAGATTGGAAAGTGCGCCTCCCAAAATCTCTCCCAGCTCGTCTACCAGACCAACGGCCACTTCATCGCCAGCCTTCGCTTCATCGAAGATATCCTTGGCAGTAAGCTCCGTATAAGAACGAAGTGCACTCTCATCGTTCGTCTTGGCAAGCTTTCTCTTGGCCATGCGGACAATTCCGGTCGCGGATGCGTACTGCTCCAGACATCCATACTGTCCACAATTACACGGCTCAATCTCGTCATTGTTCACCGTGATATGTCCAATCTCTCCGCCGGCTCCGTTAAAACCTGCAACAATCTTGCCATCGACAATGATTCCGCCGCCGACACCGGTTCCGAGAGTTACCATGACAACATCTTTGCTGCCTCTGGCACCGCCCTGCCACATCTCTCCCAAGGCTGCTACATTGGCATCATTGCCAACCTTGACAGCAAGTCCGGTAAGGCTTCCCAATGTCTCTGCCACATTGACAACACCCCAGCCGAGGTTGACACAGCCATTGACCACACCGTCACTTCTGACCGGTCCCGGTACACCGATTCCGATTCCCTGTACCTCGCTCTTGCTGATGCATTCCTGCGCAAGCTTATTGTCTACTGCCTGTGCAATGTCAGAAAGAATATTCCTGCCGTTATCTGATGTGTCGGTCTTAATCTCCCACTTGTCAAGCAATTTCCCATCTGTCTCGAAAAATCCCATCTTAATCGTGGTTCCGCCGACATCTACTCCAAAACCATATTTTTTCATATAAACCTCCCATCGAGCTAACTATTTTTGCTAATGTATAGCATACCATATTTTTCCCATACAGGCTAGTGATTTTTCGTCACTTCTGCCAAGTATTGTAACCGTTTGGGCTTGCGCCATTCGCAAGCTTCGCCTACGGTTCTTCTGTAGCTTCATCTGACGGCCGGACATATGGTAAGAACTCAAGCGCGGCATAATCTTCATGCACCTGATTCATATATCGCTGCCAGATTTCGCCCGGAAAACTGTGTCCGCGCAGCTCCTCAATCGTCTGCGGCATATCATAGCCCACCCATACGCTTGTCGTATAATAACGGGTATAGCCGACAAACCAGCCGTCCTTGTACTCATTGGTTGTTCCGGTCTTGCCCGCACACGGCATGGAATCCAGCTGCCACTTTTTCCCGGTTCCCTCCTGCATAACCGATATCATGGTATCCGTCATCATGCGGGCGGCGTTCTCCTCATAGATGACCGTCTCGGACTGCTCTGCCGTATATATGACATTCTCGTCGGAGTCAATGATACTCCTGATACAGGTCGGCTGCCGGTACTTGCCGTCATTGGCAAGGGTTGCATATCCCGCCGCCATCTCCACCGCAGATACGCCGGTCGTAAAACCTCCCAGGGCGGTCGGAAGCACATAATCCGTCTCATAGATATCCGTAAAATTCATCTTTTTCAAATATTCCAGCCCAACCTCCGGCGTCAGCTCCTCATACAGCTTCCACGCCACGGTATTTAAGGAATGCTCGATAGCAAAGCGCAAGGTCACTTCCCCATAATACACGCCTCCCGCATTCACCGGACCGCCCTCTGTCTCCTCATCCATGACCAGACTGTCCGGCGTATATCCTCTCTCGAACTGCGGCGTATATACCAGAAGCGGCTTGATGGCACTTCCCGGCTGGCGGTGGCTCTGATAAGCGCGGTTTAACGTATAGTAGGTAAAATCCTGCTCCCTGCCGCCGACGATGGCAACCACCATTCCTGTCGTATTGTCAATACAGGTGGCGGCTCCCTGAAGCGTATAGACACCTTCCTCGTTGACCTCGTCATAGCCGGACAACACCTGATTGACCGTCTCCTGCAATTGGTTCTGAAGTTCCATATCGATGGAGGTATAGATTTTGTAGCCTCCCGCATACAATTTTTTCCGGCACTGCGCATACATCTCATCATAGCTTGCATCGTATGCTTCCTCTTCCTTCGAATCGGAAAAATAGTCCTGGAACACAAAACCCTCATTCTCCATCATGGCTTTGGTTGCACAGTGGTAGGCATAGGTATCCACATAGTTGTTCCAAAGCCCGCTTGCCTTCGGTGCCGGATTCAGCACAATCTCTTCCCCATATGCAAGTTCATATTCAAGCTGCGAAATTTTTCCGTCATCCCTGAGGTTCTGCAAAATCAGGTTCCGCCTCTGCAGGGTGTGCTCCGGACTCACTAACGGGTCATAATAGGTCGGGCTGTTCGGAATCGCAAGCAAAAATGCAATCTGCGATGTATCCAGCTCGGTCAGCTCACAATTGAAATAGCCGTGACACGCCGCGTCGATTCCGTAATACCCATTTGCAAAATAAATATTATTCAGATAGAACTCCAAAATCTGGCTCTTGCTGTACTTTTTTTCCAGCTCCATTGCCAGAAACATCTGCTCCACCTTATACTGCCAGGTCTTAGACGGCTGCAGAAACATCAGCTTGGCAAGCTGCATGGTAATGGTGCTGCCGCCCTGCGTAATCTGTCCTG
>JBGVFC010000148.1:0-7064 GCA_045120755.1 Agathobacter sp.
AGCGTTCATCCTGAGCCAGGATCAAACTCTCATGTTAAAAAGTTTAATCTCCAGAATAAATCTGGCTGTTTGATTTGTGTACCAAATCTACTGTTTTTAAAGGTTCGTTCTTTAAAAGAATTGACCAAATATGACTCGAAGTAAGCTCAATTCCGCTTCGCTTCATTTCGCTAACTTCGGCTGGTCGCCGAAGCCGTCCATCTCCATCCGCACCTTCGCAAATAAATTTGCACGGTCCGTCTGTTATGTCCAGTTACTTCTTGTCATCTACTTGTTAAAATCTTTCAAGGTTTTTCACTGTTCAGTTATCAATGTTCTGTGTTGTGTGCTGTGCGTTTCGCAATCAGCTTGATTATAATAGCACGGGGTGCAGAAGTTGTCAACAACCTTTTTCAATTTTTTTTAATTTTTTTTAAATTAAAATTCACCCTACAATATCTTGTGGGTGAATTTATAAAAAACGCAATATACAGTTCATTCTGCATTTTTGAATATGTATTATGACAGAAGTCAGTCTTTACAGGAACAGTAAAATTATTTGAAGAAGATAATTATGCTCGTACATCCATTTCAACAATACCGATTCTGAGATATGCAAAACAATCGCCGAGCCCCATGAGGTTCCGGCAAAGCATGCAACAATCGCCATAAAAATCCACAGAAATAGTATTCCCTTAAGTGCTCCCAGCAACACGCCAAAAATTCTATTGGCACCTTCAATCAAAGGTATTTTTTCTATAATTCCAAGGAGACGGTCTATCACCCGCAACAGAATAAAGGTCAAAACCAGTACCAGAAGATAGGAAATTCCATCTATAATCATCCTGGTAACCTGTTGGGAAACAGTTTCATATACGCTGGTTTTTTCTAATATATCGTCCATCAGAACCGGCGGAAAAAGCTGCGAAAGCTCCGTCACCTCTTCCCCGCCCGCTTCCTGCGGAGATTCGACAGATTCGTCAACCATCTGCTGAATTTTTTCTTCGGTGCGCTGTTGTATCGTCTGTGCAATCGCAGTGTGTTCCATCAAATAATCCGAGACATAGGGAGTCGCCCATGTCATACATACCAGAATCAGCAGCCATTGAAACATACGATATACTGTGCGCAAAAATCCTTGTCTATACCCCCAGACCATGTTTGCAGACACAAGCAAAATAGCCACAATCAACATCCAATTCATCGCAACCTTACCTCATCAGTTTCTCCCTCGAGGATAAACGTGTAATCCATACTTGTTCCCCGGGACATAATTTTATATATTTCGGCATCAAAATTATATGAGAATTTCCTAATGCTATGAATCGTATAAATCTCACATTCATACTGATTCGTCAGGCATACTTCATTATTGGCCAGAAATTCTGCATGTTCATATGCAAAAGCCGTTTCGGCTTCCATTACACAGTTTCCCCGCATATCATATACCTGAATGAGATAAGGGTCCTCTTCTGTTCCATTGTCCAAAATCATGCCGATATATTTTTCATTGTAAAAAACACTCTGAATCGACTGCTGGATATATATTTTTTCACTGACCTCCGGTTTCTGATTGCCTTCAAAAATAAGGATTTCATTGTCTGCCAGCGCCAGCATGCGTGTGTCCGAGACATATGCAATCTCCGGGATCAGCATATCGGAATATGCAAAAGTTCCTACATTGTTATTAATCTCGTTCTGTCCGACCGAACCAAAATTATAGAAAGAAATCGTCGATTTGACTTCTCCGTCATTGACATCCAGCATATCTACCGCCAGCTTCTGTGCGTCATAGGATAATGCAATATCAATCGGAAATCCTCCTTTGCTGGCATAAAATTCACCATTGGCAAGTTCTTTTCCGGTTTTATCAAACAGCTTCACATGCGAAACCTCCTGCTCCTTCATCAGGACCGCAATCGTGCCCTGCCGCGCGATACATGCTGTCCGAATCGGCACGGTAGTATTAATCTGCTTTTGAAGTCCGGTATCGGACATAATGTAAATCTGGGTTCCCCCGCGGTCATAAACAACAAGATAATTTTCACAGAGCTGAAGCTGCGGGTCATTCATCTCAAATGCCTGATTCCAAATTAGTTCATTCGCCGTATCCATATATAAAATGCCATCATTGCTGTATTTGACGACATTGCCCGCAAACGGAACGAACTTTGTTGCCTCACTGTCTGTCCTCTCTGCCTTGTTCTGTACCTCATAAGAATCATATACCCGAAGCGCCATAAACAGTTCCATCGATATAAAAAATACCAACACAACCGCAATAACTATCAGCACTCTGTGAAAGATTTTTTTGCGATGTTCTTTGATTTTTTCTTCTAATTCTTCTAAATCTGTCTCGACCGCCTTCGGTCCTTCGCCGTTCATGGTTCCCATTCGATTCCCTTCCTGTGTATTTTCCATCCCTTTTGGACTAAAAATAATCGTGTTTTAGATTATAGCATACTCCATTTTATTGAGGCAATACTAACTGCTGTCCCTCCCGAATGTCGTCCGGATTGGTTAATGCATTCACATTTTCCAACTCCGTCAGCCTTGCCACGTCCCCATATCTGGTATAACAGATGGAGGTGAGGGTATCCCCCCGTTTTACGGTATAATACTCCGGCGTTTCCGGCTGTACCGGCTGATTTTGCTCTGCCATCGCTTCCATTGTCTCTGTTACCGCAACATCCGGGATCTCTTCCAAATTGGAGCTATCCTGTACCGGCGCAGCAGGGGGAGAATCCATAATTGTGCCGCCCGGAGTCTGTTCGACCTGCACATAGTCTTCTTCTGTACCCACATCCGTTGCTGGCTCTCCCGCATCGGTATTTTGCATATTTGTCAGCGTCTCTATCGCTTCGCTTTGTGCGTTTTCTCCGGATTCCGTTGACAGTTCCTCCCACTTTTCGGTATCTGCCTCCGACTCCTTCTGCGAATCCTCTTCTACGACCGCATCCGAGCCAAATGTTTCCAGCATTTTCTGCAATCCTCCTATATGGCTTCGGTTCTGGTAGATTCCGGTCCCCGCAATTCCAAGCAATAATGCCAATACCGCCACGACTCCAAAGGCTCCCAGCTTTTTTCCGGAACCGGGGCTTTCCCGCACAGCCTTTCCCTCCAGCATTGCACGATATTGTCCTTTGGGCTTTGCCCTCTCCTTGTCCTCCCGCACAGCCTGCGGCTCCTGCCAGTTGTCCATTGTCTGCGCCAAGGCGCCTTTCCGGCGAAATACAACCCTGTCCATCGGCAGCTCAAGCTGCAGATCAACATTCTGCCCTTCTATCCTTGCCGCCGCATCATAATAGATATAAAATCCGTCCTTTTTATGTAAGCGGTTATTTCTGTTCTGGTAAAAATATTCCTCCTGCTCCAGCGAATCCATCAGCAACAGAATCTGGTGTGCTCCGCCGAACTGCTCCCGGTGCACCGCTTCAATTTGCGGACTGATTTTCGGCTCGATTCCCTTTAAATCAATCGCCCATCCCACAATCACTTCATTTTCGTAAAAATTCTTTATCTCCCGGAATATGCCGCTCCAGATACGATTGTTCCAGACCGGAACATTCTGCTCAAATTCCATATCATAGACCGGAATCACAGCTTTGACAAAGGTAAGATATCCCCGCTCCTTCCGCTGGGTGTGCCCCATAAATACAAATACTCTTTTTTCCGCAACATCCTCCTGATGCAGACGCTCATAGGCAAGATGTTCTATATATATTTTATCTATTTCGGATGGTGTTCCGATCTGGCGTATATCCTTTAGTTCTCTGTCGCTGTCCGTTATTATGTCAACCATACCCTACACTCCTGTTTTTTGAAACATGCTATCATGTCCCGCCCGCAAAATTTGCGGTTTCCTGTAGAGTATTTTTCCAAAAAAAGAAAATTACAAAAGCTCCCACCGAAGCGGGAGCTTTCCTGTATCCTTTTATCTCATAAATGCTTTTACTTTCTGATATACACCCTCTGCGTCAAGTCCGTACTTGTGCAGCAGCTCAACGGCAGGACCGGATTCTCCGAAGCAGTCCTCCACACCGATGCGAAGTACCTGTGTCGGTGCCTCCTCGCACAGTGTCTCACATACAGCGCTTCCAAGTCCTCCGATGATAGAGTGCTCCTCCACCGTGACAACCTTGCCGGTCTTCTTCGCAGATGCTACCACAAGCTCTTTGTCCAACGGCTTAATGGTATGGATGTTGATAACCTCCGCAGAGATTCCGTCCTTCGCAAGCAGCTTCGCTGCCTCAAGGCTTGCGTCTACTTCCAGTCCCGTTGCAAAAATGGTAACATCCGTACCTTCTACAAGCACGCGGCCCTTGCCGATTTCAAACTTGTAATCCGGCACATCATTAATTACCGGTACTGCCAGACGGCCAAACCGAAGATATACCGGTCCTACATATTCATATGCAGCCTTGACTGCTGCCCTTGCTTCAATATCATCCGATGGATTAATTACCACCATTCCCGGAATCTCTCTCATCAGCGCAAGATCCTCTAAGCACTGATGGGTTGCTCCGTCTTCTCCTACGGAAATTCCGGCATGGGTTGCCCCGATTTTAACATTCAGATGCGGATATCCAATGCTGTTGCGTACCTGCTCATAGGCACGCCCTGCAGCAAACATGGCAAAAGAACTCATAAACGGTACTTTGCCGCAGGTGGATAAGCCGGCTGCGATTCCCGCCATATTGGCTTCTGCGATTCCACAGTCCCAGTGGCGTTCCGGAAAAGCTTTCTTAAATATACTTGTCTTGGTTGCACCGGCAAGATCAGCATCCAGTACAATCAAATCCTCGTGCTGCTGTCCAAGCTCAACCAATGCATTGCCATAGCTGTCTCTGGTTGCAATTTTCTTTATTTCTGACATAATGCTTCACCTGCTTTCGTTAATTCTTCCATTGCCTGCGCAAACTGCTCATCATCCGGAGCCTTTCCATGCCAGTCACCGACATTCTCCATGTAAGATACACCTCTGCCCTTGACCGTCTTGGCAATAATGGCTGTCGGCTGTCCCTTGGTATTTTTCGCCTCTGCAAAAGCAGCGCGAAGCTCATCGAAATTATTGCCGTCAATATTGATTACATGGAAATTGAAGGCTTCGAATTTTTTGTCAATCGGATATGGGGAACATACTTCGTCCACTGTTCCATCAATCTGAAGATTGTTATTATCCACAATAACCACCAGATTGTCCAGCTTCCTAAAGCCCGCCCACATAGCAGCCTCCCAGATCTGCCCTTCCTGTATCTCTCCGTCACCAGTCAAAGAATATACGCGGTAGTCTTTGCCGTCAAACTTACCTGCAGCAGCCATTCCGACCGCAACAGACAGTCCCTGTCCCAAAGAACCGCTGGACATATCCACACCCGGAATATGCTTCATATCCGGATGTCCCTGCAGATAGGAACCTGTATGACGAAGCGTCACAAGATCCTCCTTGGCAAAATATCCTCTCTCTGCCAGCGTCGAATAAAGTGCAGGTGCAACATGTCCCTTGGACAATACAAAACGGTCACGATCCTCCCATTTTGGATTTTTCGGATCGATATTCATCTCCTCGAAATACAGATAGGTGAAAATATCAGCGGACGACAGGGAGCCACCCGGATGTCCTGATTTGGCGCTGTGAACTGCTGTGACGATGCTCTTGCGAATCTCGTTGGCTGTTTTTTCCAATTCTAAGTTGTTCATAATGTCTCCTTTATACTTCTGTTCTTCCTTCGAGTGCCCGAAGTAATGTTACTTCATCAATATATTCCAAATCTCCGCCCACCGGTATGCCGCTTGCGATGCGGGTAACCCTGATGCCGGTCGGCTTAATGAGTTTGCTGATATACATAGCGGTTGTCTCACCCTCCAGACTGGAATTTGTTGCAATAATCACTTCGTCAACATCTCCTTCCAATCTGCGCATAAGCTCCTTGAGCCGGATATCATTCGGTCCGATGCCGAGCATCGGGGAAATTGCACCATGCAGTACATGATACACACCTTGAAACTTGCCTGTCTTCTCGTATGCCACCATGTCCCGCGGTCCCTCCACCACCATAATGGTCCTGTGGTCTCTCTGCGGGTCCTGACATACCGGACAAATCTCCTGGTCCGTCAGGGTAAAACAACATTTGCAATATTTTATATTATGCTTTGCACGAACAATCGCTGAAGCTAAGGACTGTGCCTGCTCCTCCGTCATATCCAGCACATGAAACGCCAGCCGCTGTGCGGATTTGGCTCCAATGCCCGGAAGCGCTGCAAATTCTTCAATCAGCTTTGTAATCTCGTTACTGTAATATTCCATTCGTATCTTCCGTTTCTATTAGAATGGCATACCGCCGCCGATTCCTCCGGTAATCCGTGCCATAGCCTCCTGTGATTCTTCTTCCACCTTGCGCAGCGCTTCATTGGTAGCCGCTACAATCAAATCCTCTAACATCTCAATGTCATCCGGGTCTACAACCTCTTCGGACAGCTTAACCTTGACGAGTTCTTTTTTGCCGGATACGGTTACCTCTACCGCTCCGCCTCCTGCTGTGGCAGTAACTTCTTTTTCCTCAAGCTCCTTCTGGGTTTCCTCCATCTGTCGCTGCATTCTCTGCGCCTGCTTCATAAGATTGTTCATATTTCCAGGCATACCTCCCGGAAAACCGCCTCTTTTTGCCATGTTCATTCCTCCTCGATTATTCTTCTTCAAAATTCTCTTCTTCTATATCAAATTGAATCAAATCCCGCAAATCCGGGTAGACATCTGCCGCCCGCTTCTCACATTCATTCTTCCGAACGGAAATCTCGATTTCTTTGCCGATTTTGTCTTCAATCACTTTTTTCAAATGGTTCTGACAGTCCGCCTTGTTCTCACTGAGATACTGATACGCATTCGCATCATCAAATACAAGGACAAGCTCTCCGTTATTGCCCAATGTAGGGGTTGCCTTGTTCAGATAGGTCATCGTGACTGCTCCGATACCGGATATAATCGACCTCCAGTTCTGCATTACCTTCTGGATATCTTCGGGAATTGCCTTGGGCATCGGAGGCTTTTCCACCGGAGCCGCTGCTTCCGGCTGTCCATAGGCGCG
>JBGVFC010000149.1:0-15878 GCA_045120755.1 Agathobacter sp.
TTGCTATGCCATTGCAGACCGTAAAGCAACGTCGGCACTTAATGAGCGTTTTTTGCGAATTTAGTACCGCTACGTTGCGATTCGAGCGGGAGCGTGTCTGCAATGGCATAGCAAAATTCATTCGGGTACATTGTTGCAAAAAGGCAGGTTATTATGTGAATATACCAAGTATAGTATATAAATACATAAATTGGAAATAGATGTATTGCAAAAAATACACTCCGGCTGTCTGTTTTTCTTTACATTTTTATAGGTGGATGTTAGAATGTGGTGGATAAACGGATGGTATTCCTTAGGGAAGCTGTACCGGCATTTTGTCAATGCAGATGATTTTCTTCATCGGAACAGGAAGTCGCGTCACCGCAGATAGATTGATGTGCAGACAGAATAGGAATCAGGTGATACGATGAGAATAGGATTTATTGGAGCTGGAAAAGTAGGTTTTTCGTTAGGCAGATTTTTTGCGGAGAGTGGCATTACGGTGACCGGCTATTATAGCAGGCATCGAGAATCAGCACAGGAAGCAGCAGAATTTACAGGAACGAAGCAGTATGACGAACTTTTGGAGTTCATAGAGGATTGTGACGCACTTTTTCTGACAGTTCCGGATGGAGCCATTTCTTTGGTTTATGAACAATTGAAGAGATATAAGATAGCAGGCAGACAAATATGTCATTGCAGCGGCGCTATGACTGCGGGAGAAGCATTCCCGGACATCAGAGATTATGGCGCGTATGGATATTCGATACATCCGTTATTCCCAATCAGCAGTAAGTATGATACCTATCGGGAATTGGCGGATGCTTTTTTTTGCCTCGAAGGCGGAGATGCACAGGAAGAGGGGGAGAGTCCGGCGTATCGCAGGATGAGACTTTCCTACCTGCAGGAATGGGAGCATTTGCTTCAGACGCTGGGGTGTAAGGTACGGCGGATTTTGCCGGAAGCGAAGATTTCCTATCATGCGGCGTGTGCTATTTCAAGCAATCTGGTGTGTGCACTGGTGCAGGAGAGTATCGAGCTGATGGAGGGATGCGGATTTTCCGGGGAAGAGGCAAGGCAGGCACTTGCACCGCTTATGCGAAGTAATTTGGAGCATGTGATTGCATCCGGACCGCTTCAGGCACTGACCGGGCCGATGGAGCGATGTGATGTAGGAACGGTGGAGAAACACCTGCACTGTTTTTCAACAGAGGAAGAACAACAGATGTATCGCGTGGTATCACAGAAGTTGTTACAGATGGCGCAAAGCCGGCATCCGGATACGGATTATACGAAGATGGAACAGATTTTATGTGACAGTTCAGCCATAAACAATTGAATGGCGTTGGGCGGAATGGTTACAATTTTATCGGAGGGATTAGAGAATGAAGAACACAGTGGCAACCCTGGCACAAATGAAGGCAGAGGGCAGGAAGATTTCCCAGCTTACCTGTTATGACTATACGACAGCGAAGCTGATGGAAGATGCGGGAATCAATATGATTCTGGTAGGCGACAGTCTTGGAATGACCATGCAGGGATACAAGGACACCCTGCCGGTTACAGTGGATGAGATGATTGTCTATGGACGGAGTGTACAAAGAGCCTGCGAGAATACCTTTGTCGTGGTGGATATGCCGTTTATGAGTTACCAGGTATCGGCAGAGCAGGCACTCATCAATGCAGGAAGAATCATGAAAGAGACCGGAGCAAGCGCGGTAAAGCTAGAGGGCGGCAAAGAAGTCTGCCCGCAGATTAAAGCAATTACAGGCGCAGGAATTCCGGTTGTCGCACACATCGGAATGACACCGCAGTCGGTCAATGTTTTCGGAGGCTTCAAGGTGCAGGGGAAGGGCGAGGAGAATGCGCGCCGGGTACTGGAGGATGCACTTGCCGTTCAGGAAGCAGGAGCATTTGCCGTTACCCTGGAATGTGTACCGCCGAAGCTTGCAGCACTGATTACCAGAAAGCTTGATATTATTACCATTGGAATCGGAGCAAGCAGCGAATGTGATGCACAGGTACTGGTATATCAGGATATGCTCGGCATGACGGGATGCGGAACACCGAAATTCGTCAAGCAGTTTGCGGATGCCGGGGAGATGATGAAGGAGGCTTTCCGAACCTATGACCGGGAGGTCAAGGCAACCACTTTCCCGACGGCGGAGCAGACCTATGCCAAGAGTGACTGCAGTGAGGAATTTTTGGAACAGCTGGAAAAAGAGTATTAAGAAAAGAGGATATAAAAATGATAATCGCAACAACAATTGCACAGGTTCGTGCACAGGTAGCAGACTGGAAAAAGGAAGGATTGACGGTGGGACTGGTTCCGACCATGGGATATCTGCATGAGGGACATGCAAGTCTTGTGGACAAAGCGGTATCTATGTGCGACCGCGTGGTAGCTTCCGTATTCGTCAATCCGACACAGTTTGGTCCGGGGGAGGATTTAGAGACCTATCCGAGAGATTTTGAGCGTGACTGCCGGCTTTTAGAGGAGCATGGATGCCATATGGTATTTCATCCGGAGGTGGATGAGATGTACGCAGGGGATGCGGCAACCTATGTGGAGATTTTATCGGAGATGCCGAAGCAGCTTTGCGGTAAGACACGCCCGATTCATTTCCGCGGTGTGTGCACCGTCGTATCCAAGCTGTTTAACATCGTAACACCGGACAAGGCATTTTTCGGACAGAAGGATGCACAGCAGCTTGCTATCATCCGCCGTATGGTGAGGGATATGTCCTATGGAATCGAGATTGTCGGATGTCCGATTATCCGTGAAGCGGACGGACTTGCAAAATCCTCCCGCAATACCTATTTAAGCGAAGAAGAGCGCAAGGCTGCCCTGATTTTGTCCAAGTCCATTTTCCTGGGACAGAAGCTGATTGCAGAGGGACAGACCGATGCAAAGGCAGTGGTTGATGCGATGATTGCCAACATTAATACCGAACCGCTTGCAAAAATCGACTATGTATCTGCGGTAGACGGAGTTACCATGATGCCGGTTGACCGTATTGAGGGAGAAGTCCTGGTGGCAATGGCAGTATATATCGGAAAAACAAGACTGATTGACAATTTTTCTGTATCAAAATAGTAGAAAAGAGGATATCGGATATGACAGTTGAAATGTTAAAAGGCAAGATTCACCGTGCCACGGTGATGCAGGCAGAACTCAATTATGTAGGCTCTATCACGGTGGATCAGGAACTTCTGGATGCTGCCGGAATTTATGAATATGAAAAGGTACAGATTGTTGATATCAACAATGGCAATCGTTTTGAAACCTACACGATAGCCGGAGCACCGGGAAGCGGAATGGTCTGCCTCAATGGTGCGGCTGCCCGCTGTGTCAGTGTTGGAGACAAGATTATCATCATGTCCTACGCGCAGATGACACCGGAGGAGGTACAGGGATATCATCCTTCCGTTGTCTTTGTAGATGAGCACAATCAGGTTGCCCGTGTTACCACCTACGAGAAGCACGGCAGACTTGAGGATATGGAGTAGGAAGCGATGAAGCAGTTTGAAACATTACAGGGCAAATGTGTTGTGCTGGGAATCACAGGAGGAATCGCGGCATATAAGATGGCGAATGTTGCAAGTGCACTCCGCAAGGCAGGGGCAGACGTACATGTTATCATGACGGAGAACGCAACACAGTTCATCACACCGCTGACCTTTGAGACACTTACCAACAACCGTTGTGTGGTGGATACATTTGCCAGAGATTTTGAATATGATGTTACGCATGTTTCGCTGGCCAAGGCAGCAGACCTGATACTGGTTGCACCGGCAACCGCCAATGTCATTGCCAAGATGGCACACGGGATTGCGGATGATATGCTGACGACGGTTGTTCTGGCAGCCAAATGCAAAAAGCTGGTTGCACCGGCGATGAATACCGCGATGTATGAGAATCCGGTTACGCAGGACAATATCGCAGAACTTCGCAAATACGGTTTTCGCATCATCGAGCCGGCATGCGGAATGCTTGCCTGCAAGGATGTGGGAAGCGGAAAATTGCCGGAGCCGGAAGAACTGATGGAGTATATCGTATATGAGCTTGCGCGTGAAAAGACATTGGCAGGAAAGCGCGTGACGGTTACTGCAGGTCCGACACAGGAGGCACTCGACCCGGTGCGCTATCTTACCAATCACAGCTCCGGGCGGATGGGTTATGCCATCGCAAGGGAAGCAATGCTTCGGGGTGCGGAAGTGACCTTGATTTCCGGACAGACGGCTTTGGAGGCAGTACCGTTTGTTTATATGAAGTCCGTCGTATCCGCGCAGGATATGTTTGAGGCGGTGAAGGAGGCTCTCCCTAAGACGGATATCCTGATTAAGTCGGCGGCAGTAGCAGACTATCGCCCGGTACATGTCGCAGAGGATAAGCTGAAGAAGCAGGAAGGGGATATGAGCATCCCGCTTGCGAGAACGGATGATATCTTAGGCTGGGTGGCAGAGCACCGCCATCCGGGCCTGTTTGTCTGTGGATTTTCCATGGAGACACAGAATATGCTCGAAAATTCAAGAGCCAAGCTGGACAAGAAGAAGCTGGATATGATAGCTGCCAATAACCTGAAGGTCGAAGGGGCAGGCTTTGGTGTCACCACAAATGTTGTCACCCTTATCACGAAGGATGAGACCGTAGAACTTCCGCTCATGGACAAGAGCGAGGTGGCAGGCAGACTGCTTGACGCCATCCAGAACAGGTATCACGAAAATTAGAATACAGCAGCAGTCCGATGGGAGGAAACCGTGATTTTAGCAATTGATATAGGCAATACCACAGTTGGTTTTTATGTGGCAGACAAAGAGAACAATCAAATAGAGGTGCGGTCTTCCTTTACCCTTCCGACGGATGCAGCGTGGACAGTGCAGCGCTATGAAGAGGAAATCAGGCAGGCAATGTCGCAAAAAGCGTGTGAGCCGGACTTTGTCAGGCAAGTGGATTCCATCATTTTATCGAGTGTAGTTCCTGCCGTTAGTACACTGGTAAAGCGTGCGGTGGAGGCTGTATTTCAGATGGAAGCGGAGGAGTTGTCCAATCAGGACAACCGGCTTTTACAGCTTCAGGTGACAGAGCCTGACAAGGTCGGCTTTGACAGGATTGCAGATGCAACATGGGCGGCACAAAATTATCCGCTGCCTGTAGTTACCGTGGACATGGGAACGGCAACAACCTTTAACGTCGTGGATGAACACCGGAATTTTCTGGGCGGAGTTATCGCACCGGGGATTCTGACCGGCCTGGAAGCATTAAGCCACAAGGCGGCGAAGCTGCCGGAGATTTCGGTTGAAGCACCTGCGCATGTGATTGGAAGAGATACCGTAGAGTGTATGCAGTCCGGAGCTGTGGTCGGTGCAGCCGCAATGGTGGACGGAATGCTTGCGCGTATTGAAGAAGCTCTCGGCAGAGAGGTCACCGTTGTCATGACCGGCGGTGGTGCGAAGATTGTGCATCCGTTGTGCCGGCATGCGCACATCTATGAGCCGCAATTGTTGATTAAAGGTCTGATTTTGATGAAATTGAACCAAAAGACGATAGAATCGTAATTTTTATAACGTAATCTTTACTCTTGTGACGAGTAATGATTGCGTTTTTTTTATGGATACTATATAATTTTTGTAACAGTTCAGCCATAATCCGCTTCAAAGCCCGAAGGCTAGATTGCGAATGACGCGGGCTGAACGAATGCCTATCTTAAATGTGATTTGAGAGACAATGATATAGATAGTCGAATTAAAAAATCAGGGGGGAGGAGAAGCATGGATTTTCGATTGATGGAACCGCAGGAAGTGTTGTTGCTTAAAGATGCAGCAGAGGATGTGAAGATGGTCCTGGACAGACAGCCGGGGAGCATTGATATCATAGGCGGTTTTTTGGATGAAAAATGTATTGTATGTTTCTGATTTTACTGGCAGATGTATTGTCTGTGGTGCAGGCACAGATAGGGGAAATGTTTCGAATTTCTATGCAGATTGAGGATAGCAATCTGCTTGACAATATTTTACAGATGTTTGGGTTACCGGCAAAATATGCATATATACAGGAGTGGGCCTTGTTGACAGATTGATAAGGGGGATTGTATGGTAGGTCATATGATAACAAAACAGGATAATCAGATGGAGGAAAAAAATCCGTTAGATTCCCAGAGGGAGCAGGAAAATCTCCAGCGGGATGTGGAAGCATTCGCAAAGCAACAGGAGATTCCCGGACAACAGGAAGACCAATCGGAGACGACAGATTCAAATCAATCAGTAAAAGAAGAGACCATCACATCCCGGGAGGTCGTACATAACAATCTGACGCGGGAAGCGCAGATGGAGAAAGAACGTATCCGTAAGGAAAATATTCAACAGAATCCTGAGGATATACAGGAGAGAGAAATAGGGTCTCAACTTAGACTGAAGAAAATTGTTCCTGTATTGATTGAATTTTCAAAAGTATTTGTAGAGCTCAGGGATCGCATCAATGAGGAAGAGACTACTATAATATCGCAGAAGGCGCACCGGTTATTCGTATTATTGTCTCCCTATGAGTCATATATCAGGATGTATAGAAAATATATCCGGGATTGTGAGGAATATATGAGGAAGCATAAGGCGGATGCTGAGAAGCATGAGGCGGATGTTTGGAAGTATAAGCCAAAAGATTCGGAAAAAGCAGCCCGGCTTGATGAACTGTGTCGGGTTTTTTTGACATTGGTGGACTACGAAAATGGTCATGCTAATTTGCGGGATTTGGATGGTGCCGGAATATTGAGGTCCGGAAATCATACTGCAAGTTATTTGGTGCAGGCAAAAGTAAAAGAGCTGAAGGGCGGACAGGCGGAAAAGCCGCAGGAAGAGCGTCAGAGGGAAAATAAGGTTTTAGATGCAAAATTGACTGAGATGCAGAAAGAGGCGGTGGGCTCTATTGATAGATGGATTATGCAGCGGGCGACTCGTGGTGATGTAAATCCTGCTTTTCTGGATAAAGTAATATCCCTGTCTATGAGAGAAAAGCTGTATATGTATTCTCTTATTTCCAATGGTCTGGAGAAGGGACTGAACGGATATCAGGAATTATATGCAATGACAGCGCAGGTTCCTTCTGAAAAACAATTTGCAAAGAATATGAAGTACAGCAAAAGACATGTTTTGCGGACTGTTATGAATAATAATATTCATTGGGAAAAACTGGAAGTGGCATATCGCATTGTTACAGGGCAGCGTGATTTGCTTATGAATGTGGTTCAACAGCTCGAGGCTTATAATGCAACTATACTGGAGGATTATGTGCAACCAGACGAGACTGACGAGGCTGATAATGAAACGATACCGGAGTATTATGTGCAACAGGTTTCTGAAAAGTTTGTAGAAAGTGAAGCAGGAGCAACACAGGAAAACGAGGCACAAAACTGGAGGAAGGCCATAGCTGATATTACAGAATCCAATGCAGGCAAAGTTCTAAATAGAGCGAATCTGGAACTTGTAAAAGCAATTGAAGACTGTGATAAGGCATGGAAGAGCTACGATGCACAATATAAAATTGTCGGATGGCTCAATAACAGTAAAAAGAAGAAATTCGAACAAGAATTGCAGAAGGTTAACGAGAGGAGAGAATATCAGACACAGGCAATGAAGGACTTCGCCGTCTCTGCTGCGACCAAGCTTCGTGGTTATGGCTTTCAGCTTGATGAAAATCAATTCGGACTGTATTATGATACGAAAAAGGAACGTCTGGAAGGGAAAGAAGAAAGTAAGGGAAAAAAGGAGCGACCATCGAGGAGTCATTTATCCGGCAGGGACTTTCCATGGGGGTACAGAGCGGCAAGGTTGCGGATGCATTTGGTATTCAGTCATATGATGCTACGAGGGGACTTACCTTTGCCGGAGGAATTTTTTCGATTATGAATGGCATTTTTGGATTGTATACGGCTGTAGTTGAAGGTCAATATGAGGATTTGGTCCAACGGATGCGGGCGGCTGGTTATGCAGAGAGATTTGGACTTATGGCAGGAGGAGCGAAACCCGTATTGAATTCTGTGTGGGGAATCACAAGCGGTTCGACCTTTATGGCATATGCTTCGCAGATGGCAATGGCAAAGCAACAGGGAGATGCAGTAAAAGCGGCGGCAGGCTCAATAGCAAACGTGTCACAGGGACTGAAAATTACCGGAGCGGTTGTATCGACCACTGCCTTCGCGCTGCAGGCGGCAGATACAGTTGTACAGGTGAAGCAATATCGTCATATGAAATCTGCGCAGGAGAAACTGTATGATTTGCAGAAAAAGGAAGGGGAAGACGCTGACGCGGTAATATCCGGCAAGGATGCGGAATATACGAACAACATTTTGCGATTGACCGAGAGGAAAAAGGATACCAGTTTGATGAATTCATCAATTAGTCTGGGGGTTAGTGGAATTTCGGCAGGAGTAGCGCTGGCAGCGCTGTTTGTTCCGGGGGCAGGAGTGGCAATTTCAAGTATCATGGCTGCCTCTGTTGGTGTGGGAGTATGGCTGGCAACCACAATAGCAACCTATTTGAGGCAGAAGAACAATCATAAGAAATCCTGTGCGGAGTTTCTTAAGCTGAGGGAGCTGGAATCGCTGGACCTGCCTGAATATATAAAAAACAGTCTGAAACGAAACAATCTGGCTAATGAAGAGTTTTTAAAGCATGTAATGGATGAGATTGCAGCAGAGCTTGGATATCGTAACATAGACTCCTTCTATTCGTATATAGTCCAGACATATGCGAAGCTGGTATATAACAGAATGTTTTTTGAGAAAGGTAATCTTGACAAGCCGATTTACAGGGAGGAGAATGGTCCTTCGGATAAACCGGAAGATAAATATAAGCAGGAGGATAAGGAAGGAAACGCTTATAAGGAGAGCCATGCCTGGGTAGAGTATTGTAAATCGCTCGGGCTGCGCGTGAGGTTCCCTAAGAATGCAGCGGATACCAGAGGGCGGAAACCATCCATCAAGGTCATTGCACAGAAAATGGCATAGCAAAATCACAGGATACAAAAATAACCACGCTGATTCCCAGCGTGGTTATTTGATGTAATCTTTGAATCCAATATCTTATTTCCAAATAAATCTATATTGCTATATATTACACAGAAAAAGGTACATAGAAACTAGATTATAGGCAGGTAGTAATTATTTAACAACTACTACGTTGGTTGCCTGAGGACCCTTAGCGCCATCAGTAATCTCGAACTCAACTGCTGCGCCTTCTTCTAAGGATTTGAATCCTTCCATCTGAAGTCCTGAGTAGTGTACGAATACATCCTTTCCGTCTTCTCCGGTAATGAATCCGTAACCCTTCTGGTTGTTGAACCATTTAACTGTACCCTTGTTCATCGAAAGTACCTCCAAATAATATAATGTTGCATCCGCAACTATACTTACCATATCATAAGTGGCTATAAAAGTAAAGAACAATTATAGTTCCTCAAAGGCAATTTTGTGCTGTAAGAGGAATTTTCGGAAGATTTTGTCACATTCGGCCTCAAAACTTTTGTCAGTGGAGAAGATGCGGTAGGAGATGCCGGTCGTAAGGGTAAGCTGCCCGCCCTGATAGCGGATATTGATGAAAATACCGCTGATGTCGTTGCCTGTATAGCTGCTTTGGGTGCTTTGCAGGGTGCGCTCTACATTGTCCGGTGACAGAAGAAAGATGAAGCGGAAGGAGGAAGGCATCTTCCTTCCCTTGAATAAGTCAAAACAGTGCTGGCGCAGCATGGAAAAAGGAAGCATCGGATAGCCGGTCAGTCCAAGCTCCGTCAGCTCCTCCTCAGAGAAAAAATCATGGTTGATGCGTCCGTCAATCACATAGGAAGCGGCACCGTTGATGACTGCCTCCTGTAATAAGAAATGGTCGAACGTATCGGATTTTAACAGCGTATTCATAAATGACTTCATGTCAGTCAGTTCTAATGCAATCATATGGTCTCCTGTATCTGAATCTGCCTCGAAGGGGAATAACATGCTCTTAATCAGTTTAATGCTATTGCAGAAAATCGGCAAGCGGAAGTTCATAAATATTTTATAATCTTTTTTCTGCTATGCTATTGCAATTGGATGGCTTTTGTGTTAAGTTCATGTAGTAATGAAAACTACGTTATTTAGAAAATGAAAACTTTACAATAAGTTTTCAAAACTTTTATTGTTTTTATAAATATCATATAAACGGAGGACATGAATATGTATAAAATTGTGATTGATAGCTGCGGTGAGCTGACCGAAGAGATGAAGGCGGATGGTCATTTTTGCAATGTGGCATTGGAACTGGAGATAGACGGGGTTCGGATTAAGGATGATGAGACTTTTGACCAGGCAGATTTCCTTCGCAGGGTGAGGGAGAGCAGCAAGGGACCGAAGTCTTCATGTCCGTCACCGGAAGCATACATGAAGGAGTTTGAGGGAGAAGCAGAACATGTCTATGTGGTCACCCTGTCCGGCAAGCTGAGTGGTTCTTATAACAGTGCGGTGCTTGCCTCGAATCTGTACAAGGAAGAACATTCCCATCAGAAGCAGATTCATGTATTCAACTCCAAATCCGCCTCGGTGGGAGAGACTTTAATCGGCCTGAAGGTGCAGGAGTGTGAGGAGGCAGGGATGACCTTTGAACAGGTAGTTGAGACGACGGAAGAGTACATCGCGTCGATGAATACATTTTTTGTGCTGGAGACCTTGGAGACACTGCGCAAGGCAGGACGTCTGAGTAATCTGAAGGCACTGGTTGCCCAGACACTCAATATTAAGCCGATTATGGGCTCTACGGATGAGGGTGAGATTCAGCAGCTCAGTCAGGCACGCGGAATGAAGCGGGCACTCAGCAAGATGATTGACGTTGTGGTATCTAAGACGAAGAACTGTGAGAATAAGATTCTTGCAATTTCCCATTGCAATTGTCCGGAACGCGCGAAGTATCTTAAGGAGACCATTGAGTCATTTGTGCATTTTAAGAAAGTGGTGATTGTCGACACTGCAGGGGTATCTACCATGTATGCCAATGATGGCGGAGTCATTATGGTGGTATAAGAGATAGTAGAAGAACATAGAACAACGAAAAATAGAAACGAAAAACAAGCTGTCTTCTGTGACAGCTTGTTTTTGTCGTATGGAAAATATTTTGTCTGCAATTATCCGAGAATCTTGCGGATAGACTCTAATACACGGTCTGCCTGAAATGGCTTAACAATAAAGTCCTTAGCTCCGGACTGGATGGATTCAATAACCATGGACTGCTGTCCCATTGCAGAACACATAACGCAGGTTGCGTTTGGATCGGCAGCTTTGATATCCTTTAATGCCTGAATACCGTCTTTGTTCGGCATGGTAATGTCTAAGGTTACAAGATCCGGCTTCAATTCATTATACTTTACCAGTGCTTCGTTACCGTCAGCAGCTTCTCCAGCAACTTCATATCCTCCTTTTGTAAGGATGTCCTTCAACATCATTCTCATAAATGCGGCATCATCAACAATCAAAATTCTTGCCATTTATCTTTCCTCCTGTTTTAAAATCTGTTTAACAATACTGAGTGGGTAAATCTGAACCAGCTTGCTGTTGATTAATTCTCCCACGGTGAGACCAAAGGTTACTTTGACACTCTTTTTGTTTCCGAGCAATTCAGATGGAATGCTGAAATTATGCTGCTCCTTGGAATTGACAAGTGGGTAGCCGATGTCCGTCGGAGCTCCAAGCACAGTTGCCATCGATGTAGCGATGGTTCCGCACATCTGGTTCATGGCTTCTGAGATTGCAGACAGTGTCATATCATCCAATGACATCTGCGAAATATCAGAACCATCACCGCCCATCATAAGATTTGCAATAATCAGGGCATCCTTCTCATCTAAGAGCATGAGGTTGGTTCCCTCAAGTCCTTTGGTGTATGGAACTTTAATTAAAATTGAATCCTCCTTGAGAAGCTCCTCTATAGAAGAAAGAACTTCGACCTTAGGAGTAGTAATATTCGTGGCGCGATTAAGCATCATGCTCAAAGTCGTTGCCGCATTGCCGGTGCAGATATTAGCGATTTCGCCAATGACATCGGCTTGTTTTTTGGTGATTCTTCGCATTTGTAACCTCCACAATACCTTTTTCCTATCTTTGATTATAACAGACTAGCTGAGAATAGCAAAGAAAATCTTTTTATTTTTTTGTTTTTTATTGGTGGAATTAGAAGAATATGTTAGAATGGGGTGGAAAAGGAGGATGTGACATGGGTGATAAGGAATACACAGAAGCATTAAAAGCTGGAAAAAAGGAATATCGTTCCTGCATAACCAAAGGACGTTTCCCGTATCTTCCGGTATTGGATGAAATTTTGTCACATGAAGAGATACAGACAGAGCAGAAGATGGGCCTGGTACAGGTACCGCTTGAATTTGTCGTCGGAACCAGTACGATGGGGCGGACCAGGGCTTTTGCAGCCAATTTTATGCCTCTTTTGGAAACGGGTACGGAATTTTCCTATAAGTGGGCGAATTTAGCGGATGCACAGGTGACAGAGGGCATCCGGGATCCGATTGTAGCATATGAATATCTGAACAGATACTATGTGGTTGAGGGTAATAAAAGGGTAAGTGTCTTAAAATATTACCATGCAGATTCGATTTCTGCGATTGTTACCCGCAAGGTTCCAAAATATTCCGATGCAGAAGAGGTAAAGCTGTATTATGAGTATATGAAGTTTAATGAGATTACCGGAGTCAATTCGCTGGAATTTACCAAGCTGGGCAATGCACAGAAGCTTCTCGAACTCATGGACAGAACGGAAAAATGGGATGAGCAGACGCTTGAGGATTTTAATAAGGTTCTGTTTTATTTTTCAAGGGCATATAAATTCCGCGGCGGCGACAAGCTCCCGATTACCGTGGGCGATGCACTGGTTGCATTTGTCAATGTCTATGGGTATGAGACCGTCTGTGACATGGACCCGTCTGAATACAATGCCAATATTATCAAGGCCTGGAATGAGATTCAGGTGATGACGGAGAAGCACCGGGTGGATCTTGTCATGGACCCGGCGCAGGTACAGGAGAAGAAAAATATTCTTGACTATTTTATTCCGTCTGCAACGAAAAAATATACAGTTGCATTTTTGTATCCGAGACTGCCGGAGACTTCCAACTGGATTTATGCGCATGAACTGGGGCGCAACTATCTTGAAGAAACCTTCACGGAGAAGATGACCACCATGTGCGTTGCGGATGTGACGGAGGACAATGTGGAAGCGGTTCTGGAGGATGTCATTGCCAAGGGAGCGGATATTGTATTTGAGGTAGCACCGCAGATGATGACGGCGAGCCTGAAAGTTGCCGTGGAACATCCGGAGACAATTATCTTAAACTGTTCTTTGAACACGCCGCACAAATATATCCGGACCTATTATGCGCGGATGTATGAGGCAAAATTTATCTCGGGAATGGTTGCGGGGGCACTGGCGGAGAACGGCAGGATTGGATATGTGGCAGACTATCCGATTTTTGGAATGATTGCCAATATCAACGCATTTGCACTTGGGGCTGCATGTACCAATCCGAGAGCAAAAATTTATCTGGGATGGTCCACGAAGAAGGGCTTTGACAAAAACCGGTTTCTGGAGGAACTGAATATTGAATATGTTTCGGATCAGGATATGATAGTTCCGAAAAATGCATCGCGCCAGTTCGGATTGTACCGCTATCAGAACGGGGAGGCGACGAATCTGGTTATGCCGCTGTGGAACTGGGGAATTTTCTATGAGCGTATGCTGCAGAGCATATTGGCCGGTTCATATCAGAGTGAAGATGATGCCAAAGGGCGTGCCATCAATTATTGGTGGGGCATGTCGGCAGGGGTTGTCGATTTGATTTGCTCCAATAATATTCCAAGCGGCGTGCTGCGGCTGGTGGAGCATATCAAGAAGGATATCGCCTCCGGCGACATTGTGCCGTTTTATGGGGAAATTTATTCGCAGGACGGAACCCTGCGCAACAAAATGCACGAGGCAATGAAGCCGGAAGACATCATGAAGATGGACTGGCTGGTCGACAATATTATCGGCACGATTCCGGCAAGCGGGGAATTGGTAGACGGAGCAAAGCCGGTTGTCGAGCTAAAGGGTGTTGAGGAGAACAAATAGGAGCAGAGGGTATAGATAGGATGAAGATACTATTTTTGGCCGATGAGGAATCAAAGGCGTATTGGGATTTTTTTCGAAAAGAAGATTTTGAGGATATTGACCTGATTATTTCGTGTGGAGATTTAAAGGCATCATATCTGTCTTTTCTGGCGACGATGACATCGATACCGGTGCTCTATATACATGGAAATCATGATGATTCCTATGGAAGAAAACCACCGGAGGGATGCATCTGTATCGACGACAAGGTTTATAAGTATAATGGTGTGCGGATTCTCGGACTGGGCGGTTCCTACCGCTATAAAGAGGGAATCAACCAGTACACGGATGATGAGATGAAAAAGCGTGTCAAAAAGCTGGGTCTGAAGCTGCGTTTCTCCAAGGGAATTGACATTCTGGTAACACATTCTCCGGCACTTGGACTGCATGATGATGAGGACCTGTGCCATCGTGGGTTTGCTGTATTTAATGATTTGATGGAAAAATATAAGCCGAAGTATTTTGTCCACGGTCATGTGCATATGAATTATGGGCGCAAATTTCCTCGTGAGGATATTGTTGGGGAGACACATGTCATCAATGCGTATGAAAAGTATGTAGTGGAGATTGAGTGACGGTGCTGATGGGAACTGTTACAAAAATAATGCAAAAATAATTTTTAAAAAGTTGTTGACAATCGGATTTAACTACGCTATGATGTAATAGTTGACGCGGTCAACACAAATTGCTGGCATGGCTCAGGAGGTAGAGCGTCGCATTGGTAATGCGGAGGTCACGGGTCCGACTCCCGTTGCCAGCTTTCAAAAATTTTTGGTTTTAGAAATAAATCGGCTAGAGGTCGGTTTATTTTTTTGCGCAAAATTTGGAAGAAACTGAAAAATAATTAATGAACATATTGCGTAAATAAGTATTTAATGCTATTTTTTTAATAATGGATGTCTGAAAGTGAGGTGTTAAATTATGAGTAACAAAGAAAGAGCGATAGAGCTATTAGACCAGGTACCAGAGTATAAAATGGGTTATGTATTAGCTTATATTCAAGGCATAACAGCGGATGAAGAAGCCGATGATTTGTTTTGCCAAAGAATGGTTGAGAATTATGAGAACGCACCAGAAGAGGATAAAGAAGCCGTACCTTTTGAAGACTGCTTAAAAGAATGGGGGCTTGATTGATGTACAAAATAGTCATCAAAAAGAAAGCTAAAAAGTTTATAGATAAGCTCCCAAAGAATGAAAAGCAAAGAATTGTTAATGCAATTAAAATGCTTCCAAATGGAGAGGACATAAAGAAGTTAAAAGGGCATAGTGATTTGCTGCGTCTTCGAGTTGGTGATTATCGCATAATTTACACCGTTGAAAATGGGGAGTTGTTAATTATTGTAATTGATGCAGGAAACAGAGGAGAAATATATAAAAAATATTAATTATACAAAAATCGCTGAAGTCTCACGAACTCAGCGATTTTTTCTTTTAGGGGAATTTTTTTACAGCCCCTTATTTTATAAGGAAGAACCTTGATAATATCCAAGAACCTTGGTGACGTAGTTCTGTGTCTCGGTATAAGGCGGGATGCCGTTGTATTTGTCGACTGCGCCGCTGCCGGCATTGTAGGCTGCGGCCGCAAGCGAAACATCACCGTCGTATTTTTCAAGAAGGCGGGACAACAGCTTGGCACCTCCGAGGATGTTACTGCGGGCATCGAAGGCGTCGGCAACGCCCAGTTCATCCGCTGTGTATGGCATAAGCTGCATCACACCCATTGCACC
>JBGVFC010000150.1:0-6692 GCA_045120755.1 Agathobacter sp.
TACACTTCCTTGCTTTTTACGGTGTCATCCGCACCATCCTGCCTGCTGTTTTGTGCGGCTGCCTGATTCTCCGCAACCGCAAGTTCTTCGTCGGTGGGACTGCTGCCCTTTGATTTTTCCCCATTCGTCGGCACCGCGATAATCAGAATGAGGATTCCGATCAGAACCAGTATCAGCCAGTCTGTCTTTTTCATATTTTTTATCCGGTCACGGATTTTGCTCATGGAAAAAGATTTCAAATATATCGGCTCCTTCCTCGTTGTATTCAATTTCTTGCAGCTTACGGGTAATTTCCTCGTAATTTTTATATACAAATTCCGTGTTGCTGTTGCTCATCCAGGATGCAACCGGTGTGAGCAAAAAGACCGCCATCAGCACACCTATAAAAAACTGCACATATTTGCGGTAGCTCTCCTTCGGCATCAGATAGGAAAACAGAATCAATATCAACATCAGAATAAAATACGCTTTTACAATCCCAAGTACGCTATCCATACTGCCCTCTCCATGACATCTCACATTTTTCAGTACACAAAGCTGGTGGAGGCCGTGACCATGGAAATCGTAATCACAAACATCAGCATGGTATCTGTCATCAGCCGCAGATACAGTCCGCTCGCTTTGGAAATTCCCTGCACGCAGCCGGCAATCCGCTTATCCGCAACCGGCTGCAATACTGCTGCCAGTACTTTGTACAGAAAATGAAAACTCAGCACCTTGACAATCGGTGTCAGACACAGCACAACCAGAATCACAAGCCCTGCGATTCCCACACTGTTTTTGACTAACATCCCACAGCCTAACACTACCTCCTCCGCAAAATGGAAGCTGTTGCCTACTCCCGGAAGGACGGAAAGCGATTTTAACACCGTGCTCTGGGAGATGCGGTCACGCGCCGGAGTCAGCAGCGACTGTACCACGCCCAGTCCAAATACGCCTCCCACCGATACCTTAAGCAGCGCACGCATTCCGCCTTCCAAAAGCTCTGCCAGCCTTGTAAATCGTTCCTCCTCAAACAGATGGTCCAAAAGCACCAGAAGGACGAAGATATGTATTCCCGGAATAAACAGCACCTTCATCGCCCATTCCAGCAGACAGATGAGTCCGAAAGCCAGCTCATAGAAGCACCCCGCCGAAGATACATTTCCGGATAAAAGCAGCGTGGACGCATAGGCAGGGACCAGCGTTGAAAGAAAGGTACACACCTCCTGCACTCCATCCTCCACTACTTCACTCACTAACAGGAACGATTGCATGAGCAGTAACATCATCGCCCCATATACCACAAAAAAACTCATATCCATCACATAGCCCTTCTTTTGCACGAAAAAGCGATTGATGACGGCGAACAGGGTTGCAAGCATCAGCATTTGTATGAAAAGCGGTTTTGCTGCCGAAATCTCATAGAAAAACAAATCAAAAATCCATGTACCGATGGTCTCTGCATCCAGACTGTCCAGTCCTTCATCGGCAATCTGCACAACCATATCCGAAAAAGTGATTTTTTGCGGCAGCTCCTCCTTCACATACGCATCCAGTTCTTCCAGCCGCAGTTCCTCAAAAATTGCCTCCATATAATCCGAAGCCTCCATATCTGTGGCTTCCGTTTTCTCCTCCGGTGCAGCCTCCGCTTCCTGTCCCATCACTCTGCCGGGGAGCAACAGCACAAGCGCAAGCCAAATCCCAATAGCAATCCTTTTCTTTTTCATACAAAAGACTCCAATATATCCATGACATAGGCAAGTCCCGGAATACTGATGACCAGAATGGTAATTTTGGCAAACAGCTCAATCTGTCCGGCGACGGAAGAATATCCAGCATCCTGACAGATTGCCGCGGAAAATTCTGCGACATAGGTAATTCCCAGTATCTTAAACAGCCGGACCAGATATGTATTGTCAATTGGCAGCTTTGCAAACATTTTTTCGATAAATTCCGTGACGGCCGAAACCTGTGCAACCACATAGATAAAAATCAGGATTCCGGCTGCGATGATGACTGCGACCGCAAATTCATTCTTATCCTTTTTTAAAAGCATCGCACAAAATACCGCGGCAATCCCCATCAATCCGATTTTTATCATCCGCTCCCCCTCCTTGTATCTTCACAGTTACTCTTTGTTTTTCTCACAGGGAAAACATCGTTTCCATTGTCTCAAACAAATCCCCGATATAGGGCACAATCCAGAACAGCACAATGACAAGTCCGGCAAGTCCCAGCAAAAAAGACTGTTCTTCTCTGCCGCTTTGTTTGAGCACCTGACTTAAGACGGTTATAACAATCCCGACTGCCGCAATTTTAAAAATTATGGTAACCCCCATGTCTCTTCTCCTTTCCCGCTGCTTACACCAGACAGATAATCATCATCACTGCACCAAGCAGCGCAACCGGAATTACCAGCTTCTTTCTTTTTGCAAATACACTTCTTTCCTCCTTCTCACAGGCCTCCATTCCATCCATTGCGCTCTTAAGATGAATCAGATTCTCCGGCAGATTCATTCCGAACAATCCTTTTGCAGACTGTCTGAACACTTCCCAGCCCTCCTTTGAAAGATTCCACATTGCTCTGGTTTCATCCAATGCCCACAAAAACGCTTCCTCCCCACTCGGATAGGTATTGGAGCAAAGTGCCTGCGCCAGTTTTTGTTTCCACGCGGACATGGCCGGGTGCGCAGTCTGATAGTTTTCCAGAAAATCCATCATCTGTGCCTGCTCGATATCCATCGCATAGTATACACGGATATAGAACTGCCGCAATTCCTCCATCGCATCCAGGCGCTTTTTCTCCTCACCCATCCATGCGGCAAGTCCACCCGCCGTCCCCAAAAAAATCAGAACTGCACCCAGCAGCTTTAACATATTCTCCTGCAATCCTGATCATACACGGCGCAGCTCCGCCTTCCCTTTTCATCCTTACTCAATACAACGAATCTTCCAATCTTCTTCTGCTGCAGCAATTCCTCCATATACGGCTTGGCTGACAGCTCGTCAATGTTCTCCGCGTGGATGGTGCCAAGAATCCGGCTCCCCGAATACAGAATCTGAAATACCGCCGCAAAATCCTCCTCGCCCCCAAGCTCGTCAACCGCGATGACCTGCGGGGACATTGCGCGCAAAAGCATCCGCATTCCCTTCACCTTAGGGCAATTATCCAGTACATCCACCCTCGGTCCCAAATCATTCTGCGGCACGCCCCGATAACAGGCTGCAATCTCAGAGCGCTCATCCACCACCGAAACCTTAAGTCCCGGATGTGTCCGGTCCCCGGTGGATATCAGCCGGATGCAGTCTCTTAGATAGGTGGTCTTACCCACGCCCGGTTTCGCCAGTATCAGCGTATTATGTATGTTGTCACCATCCCTTAAATACGGCATCAGCTTTTTGGCGCAGTCCTTCCTCTCGTGCGCAATCCGGATATTAAGACCGCTTACATCCACAATCCCCTGTATCTGTCCTGCATCCTCCGCTTTTGTATTCTGTGCATTCTGCGGATTGGCCCGACCGCATATTCCAACCCTGTGTCCTCCTTTTGCGGTAAAAAATCCCTGCCGCAGTTCCGATGCCAGCGCATAAAGTGAATATCCGGACAGGTAATTTAAGGTTTCCGAGATATCCTTCTGCGATGCTTTCGGCAGACACCTCGTACTATTGTCCCCGTACAACAGCTCCGTCGGCCAGCCAACCCTCATGCGCACCTCCTCTAAGCCCGTTTCACAATTATCCGGAATCTCATCCCTCATCGATACCGGAAGCATCTGACACAAATCCATATCCGTATCCCATCCTTTTCCAAAAAAATAAGTCACAGGCAACCTTGTGCCTATGACTTATTTATATGACTTGTCTTATTCAATTATGATAAAAAAGTATTTACATCCTATCCGGTGCCGAAAATCCCAGCAGTTCAATGCTCGTCTCCAAAATATCGCGTGTCAGCATCAGGATGCGGATATAGGACTGCTGTCTTCCCTCATCTTCCTCGGCAAGAATCTTTGTCTCATGATAGAAGACATTGAAGGCATTGGACAATTCGTAGATGTATGCACAAATCTTGTGCGGTGCAGTCTCCTCAAACGCATTCTCAATTACCGAATTGAATTTTGCGAGTGACAGCATGAGATTTTTCTCACTCTCCGACTGCGCTGCCCAAATGGCTGTCTCCAAAGCCGGTGCGTCCTTCCCCAGTGCACGGTATTTTGCAAGAATCGACTTGATGCGGACAATGGTGTACAGAATGTATGGTCCGGTATTGCCCTCAAAAGAGGTAAACCGCTCGATATCAAAGATGTAATCCTTGCTCGCCTGGTTGGACAGATCTCCGTACTTAATCGCAGCAAGCGCAATCATCTTCGCAGTATTCTGTGCCTCCTCCTCGCTCATGGACAAATCGTTCTTCGCCTTCTGGTTCTCGGTAATCTTCTTGAGCATCTCTTCGTCCACGCTGGATACAAGGTATTCCAGACGCATGACGCCGCCCTCTCTCGTCTTGAACGGCTTGCCGTCCTTGCCGTTCATCGTGCCAAAGCCTAAGAATTTAAGCTCTGTATCTGCATTCACGATTCCGGTCTTCTTCGCGCAGCGGAATACCTGTGTAAAGTAAAGCTCCTGCCGCTTGTCCACCACATAGATGATGGAATCCGGATGATAGTCCTTCATACGCCAGACCATCGTGGCAAGGTCGGTGGTATTGTACAGGGATGCCCCGTCTGATTTTAAAATCATACACGGAGGAATCTCCTTGGTATCTGTCTCCTCCTTCACATCCACGACCAACGCTCCGTCACTGATATAGGCGAAGCCGTCATCCTTCATCTTCTGAACCATATCCGGTATATACGGCTGTGCGTCCGATTCACCTTTCCACAATTCAAACGATACATTCAGGTTCTCATAATTTCTCTTCAGGTCGCTGACAGATACCTGAAGAATATGGGAAAGAAGTGCCTGATAGCCTTTTCTTCCATGTTGCAGTTCATAGGTTGCCTGCATCGCAGCTTCCTTATATGCCGCATCCTCTTTGGACTTTCCGCTTGCTGTCGGATAAATCTCCTCAAGCTCAGAAATGGTAAACGGAGCCTCCGTCGGGTACTCACCTTCATAATTTTCATCAAAATACACAAGCTCCGGCTTGCGCAGCTTAAGCTCTGTGATAATCAGTCCCATCTGCAGTCCCCAGTCTCCCAGATGGACATCTCCGATAACATTGTGTCCGACAAACTTGCCGATTCGCTTCACACTCTCTCCGATAATGGCAGAGCGCAGATGTCCGACATGGAGTGGCTTGGCTACATTCGGTCCGCCGTAGTCAATCATAATGGTCTTAGGATTCTCCACCTTGTCACAGCCAAAACGTCCCTCGTCCGCCTGCATTTCGTTCAAATATCCGGCAAGATACTCTTCGGATATCTTAAGATTCAAAAATCCCGGCTTGACGGATTCCACCATGGAAAACATCCTGCTTTCCTGCAATGCTTGTGCAACCTTGTCCGCAATCATAAACGGTGCACAGTGGTATTCCTTGGCTGCTGACATGGCTCCGTTGCACTGGTATTCACACAAATCCGGTCTGTTGGACAGTGTGACTTTGCCATATCCGGCATCATAGCCTTCCTGTACGAAGGCTTTGGTAACTTCTTCTGTGATGATATCTATTAATTTTTTCATTCCTATCCTCCACAAATAATCTATCAATTGAACATTATATACGAATGCGCAGGATTTTTCTATCCCTAAGTCCATATAAATTTGCTCATCCTGAATAAATTTTTGCGAATCGGAACATCCTTTTGTTATGGTGCTGATACGTTCTTCGGTCAGACAAGAAAGTGAGGAACCGCAATGTCTTCTTACAAAGTTGAAATCTGTGGTGTCAATACTGCAAAGCTCCCGATACTGAAAGAAGAAGAAAAAGAAGAACTGTTCAAAAAAATCAAAGACGGGGATAAGGAAGCGCGCGAAAAATACATCGAAGGCAATCTCCGCCTGGTACTCTCCGTAATCAAGCGTTTTTCCGGTCACACAGAAAATGTGGATGACCTGTTCCAGATTGGCTGTATCGGCCTGATGAAGTCCATAGATAATTTTAACCCTGACATGGGTGTAAAATTCTCCACATACGCTGTTCCCATGATTATCGGTGAAGTGCGCCGCTACCTTCGGGACAACAGCTCCTACCGGATTCCACGCTCCCTGCGTGATACCGCCTACAAAGCCATCCACGCGCGCGAAATGCTATCAAGAACTATGCTCCACGAACCGACCTTAGATGAAATCTCCGCAGAGTGCAATATCAGCAAGGAGGATATTGTCTACGCCCTCGATGCCATCCAGACACCGATGAGCCTGTTTGACCCCATCTACACCGACGGTGGGGATACACTCTATGTCATGGACCAGATTTCGGACAAAAAAAGCAAGGAGGAAAACTGGGTGGAGGATATCTCCCTAAATGATGCGTTAAACCGGCTGGACGAGCGCGACAGCAAAATCATCCGCCTGCGCTTCTTCGAAGGAAAAACACAGATTGAAGTAGCCGAGGAAATTCATATCTCACAGGCGCAGGTCTCGCGCCTCGAAAAAAATGCCTTAAAATCCATGCGATACTATCTCAATAGTTAATACCTTGCGAAAACAATTACAACGATATCCTCGAATGAATTTTGCTATTCCATTGCAGACACGCTCCCGCTCGA
>JBGVFC010000151.1:0-12048 GCA_045120755.1 Agathobacter sp.
TTCAGGCGAATATGAACAAGAATCACCGCGATAGGATTGCGTTTATGCGTATTGTCTCCGGCAAATTTGACGCAGGCATGGAAGTATATCATGTGCAGGGCAAAAAGAACATCAAGCTTGCCCAGCCGCAGCAGATGATGGCGGACGAGCGCAAGATCGTCGAAGAGGCCTATGCGGGGGATATTATTGGAATTTTTGATCCGGGTATCTTCTCCATCGGAGATACGCTCACGACAGCGAAGGAGAAGTTCGAATTCGAGGGAATCCCGACCTTTGCACCGGAGCATTTTGCGCGCGTGCGTCTGATTGACTCCATGAAGCGCAAGCAGTTCGTCAAAGGTGTCACCCAGATCGCGCAGGAGGGTGCAATCCAGATTTTTCAGGAATACAAAGGTGGCATGGAGGAAATCATAGTAGGTGTAGTAGGTGTCCTTCAGTTTGATGTCCTCAAATTCCGTCTGGAGAACGAATACAATGTGGAAATCCGTCTGGAGAATCTTCCATACGAACACATCCGCTGGATTGCCAACAAGGACAGTGTGGATGTGGATGCGTTAAGCGGAACCTCCGATATGAAGAAGGTAATCGATATGAAAGGAAATCCGCTGCTTCTGTTTGTCAATGCGTGGAGCGTCGGCATGACATTAGACCGCAACAAGGGACTCGAACTGGCGGAGTTCTCAAAGAACTAAAATTGTTAGAATCATCAGAGATAAGGAGAGAAAAAATGGCTGTTGTTGAATTAACCAAGGATAGTTTTGAGCAGGAAGTGCTGGCAGCAAAGGAGCCGGTACTGATTGATTTCTGGGCAAAGTGGTGCGGACCGTGCAAGATGCAGGCACCAATCGTAGACGAAGTGGCAGAGGAGCTTGCCGGCAAAGTCAAGGTCTGCAAAGTAGATGTGGACACGCAGGCAGCCCTTGCACTGGATTATGGAGTGATGAACATTCCTACTCTTATTTTCATGGACAAGGGTGAATTCAAGGAAAGAATGGTAGGAGTGCAGGACAAGGAGACAATTGTTTCCTATCTGAAGACGCTCTTATAGGACTGGGATTGTGTGGCGGATAGGATTTGTCATTGGGTTCTTGACCAATCATACAAAATGCTGTATAATTCGAAAAAATGATTTTTGGAGATTTTTGTTTGTTAAGTTTAATTGTAATGGAGCAAATTGCAAAATAAATATTGAAAGGGTACTTTTTCGTTTACACTAGGAGTCTGCCCTTTTGATGGCAACATAAGTTGTCAGCGTTTTCGCCTTACGATTGCTTAATATTGTGGTATATATTTCCATAGATGGTATTGGCATGGCTGTATGGTCATGCCTTTTTATTTAAAGACCATAGTATCTTAATGCACACTTAGGGTATCTATGGTCTTTTTGTGTTGTCAGGTTGCTTTGTTTTGAGGCAATAGTATTGTTTATAGTGAAAGAGGAAAAGGAAAATGAATATAGAGAGACAAATCGAATTTGATAAAGTAAAAGAGATATGGACCAATTTGGCAGTTACCGACTGGGCAAAGGAAAAAATCAGAACGGCAACCTTGTATTTTTCTGAGAGCGAATTAAAAAAGCATTTGAGAAATACAACAGATGCCAGATTTCTGATTGAGAAATTGGGAACGCCGCCGTTACAAAATATTTCTGAAATAAGAGAGGCTCTTATGATAGCAGAAAAGGGGGATTGTTTAACTCCTTACCAATTAGAGCGGGTAGAAAAAGGGTTAGCTGCCATAAAGCGGTTAAAGGATTATCTTGCAAGAGGAAAAATCTATGAAAATTCTTTGGCTTATTATGATGAAAATCTGGATGTGCTTTCCAAATTGAGGGAAGAAATATGCAATAAAATCAGAAATGGCGCAGTTGATGATTATGCGTCAAAAGAATTGGAGCAGATACGCAAACAAATTGTAAAATGTGAAGAGCAGATGAAACAAAAGGCAGAGCAGATTTTGCGCTCTAATAAAGAATGCATGGCAGATAATTATTGTACCTTCAGAAATGGGAGAATATGTCTTCCGGTGAAAAAGGATTATAAGTTTAAGATATCCGGCAGCATTATAGATAAGTCTTCTACGGGCAGTACACTTTTTATTGAACCATCGGGTGTTTCAAAATATTACGAGGAACTGCAGCTGCTCAAAATAAACGAAGAAAATGAGGTATATCGTATTTTGTATACCTTATCCGCTTTTGTTTTAGCATCTGCCACTGTGTTGTATGAAAATCTGGAATTGATGGAAAAACTGGATTTTATTTTCTCAAAGGGAAAATTGAGTCTTGATATGGAGGCGACAGAACCGACGATTAACACAGAGCGAAGAATAAAACTGCAGGATGCACGTCATCCATTGATGGATAAGGCAGTAGCGGTACCATTGCAGTTTGAGGTTGGAGAATCGGTGCGCGGTGTTGTGATTACCGGTCCGAACACAGGTGGAAAAACCGTAGCCATTAAAACGGTGATGCTAAATTGTATTATGGCACAATGTGGATTGCATGTTACATGCAAACAGGCGGATATATGTATGAACAGCTCTTATCTGTGTGATATCGGAGATGGGCAGAATTTGTCAGAGAATCTGTCTACCTTTTCTGCACACATCACGAATGTGCTGGATGTTTTAAGTGAAGTAAATCAGGATAGCCTGGTGATTATGGATGAATTAGGTTCCGGTACAGACCCTGCGGAGGGTATGGGAATTGCAATCGCAATATTGGAAGAATTGCGCAAAAGCGGCGCAATATTTTTGGTAACCACACATTATCCGGAGGTAAAGGAATATGCGGATAAGGCGGAGGATATCGTTAATGCAAGAATGACTTTTAACAGGGAAACATTACGACCTACGTATCAACTGATTATCGGAGAAGCCGGTGAAAGCTGTGCTTTTTACATTGCAGACAGATTGGGAATGCCGAAAGAAATGCTAAAGGTGGCCATTCGGGCTGCATACGGCGACGAGGCGGTTAAGACCTATTCATTTCAAAATACGGGAAATGATATCAAAAAGAAAAGTACTGCCAAAATTACGAAAGCAAAAACCGGAAGAAACAGTACGGAACTTACTAGCAGGTATAAAATTGGAGACAGTGTCATGGTATATCCTGATAAGAAGATTGGAATCGTGTGCGAGCCGATAAACGAAAAGGGTGTGCTGAGAGTGCAGCTGCCAAATAAAAAGATTTGGATTAATCATAAGCGTGTAAAATTGCATGTGGCAGCAACGGAGCTTTATCCGGAGGATTATGATTTTTCCATTATATTTGAGAGTGTTGAAAATCGGAAAAAACGGCATGATATGCAAAGAAAGTACACGGATGCCGTGATAGAATCAGAAGAATAAAATGACATATACATTTTGAGAAAAATAAAATATGCAAAAAGTGTTGAAAAATTACGAAAGGTAATTTATAATACATTTGCGGGATTCTAATTAATTGTTACAAGAAATTTTTATACATGGGTTGACAAAGATGACAAAGTATAATACTATAATTTCAGAAAGCGAACATAAGTTCGAAGATAAGGAGACAGATTATGGCCAAGGAAGATAAATTAAAGGCATTGGATGCTGCGATTGCGCAGATTGAGAAGCAATATGGTAAGGGCTCGGTGATGAAGCTGGGTGACAATTCTGCGAATATGAATGTGGAGACGGTTCCGACCGGCTCGCTGAGTCTGGATATTGCGTTAGGATTGGGAGGACTCCCGAAGGGCAGAGTTATTGAGGTATATGGACCGGAGTCGAGTGGTAAGACGACTGTTGCGCTGCATTGTGTTGCGGAGGTTCAGAAGCGCGGAGGCATCGCGGGCTTTATTGATGCGGAGCACGCATTGGACCCGGTATATGCGAAGAATATCGGTGTAGATATTGACAATTTATATATCTCCCAGCCGGATTGTGGAGAGCAGGCATTAGAGATTACAGAGACCATGGTGCGTTCCGGTGCAGTAGACATTGTGGTTGTTGACTCGGTTGCCGCATTGGTTCCGAAGGCAGAGATTGACGGTGACATGGGAGATTCCCATGTGGGACTTCAGGCAAGACTGATGAGTCAGGCGTTGCGTAAGCTGACTGGTGTAATCAGCAAGTCCAATTGTATAGTAATCTTTATTAATCAGCTTCGTGAGAAGGTTGGAGTGATGTTTGGCAATCCGGAGACTACGACAGGTGGTCGTGCGCTGAAATTCTATGCATCTGTTCGTCTGGATGTGCGTCGTGTGGAATCTTTGAAGCAGGCGGGAGAGGTTGTAGGTAACCATGTACGGGTTAAGGTTGTGAAGAACAAGGTTGCACCGCCTTTCCGTGAAGCGGAATTTGATATTATGTTTGGTAAGGGAATTTCCAAGGAGGGAGATATCCTTGACCTTGCTTCGGATGTCGGGATTATCAACAAATCGGGAGCATGGTACGCCTATGAGGGCGACAAGATCGGACAGGGAAGAGAGAATGCGAAGAATTATCTCAGAGACAATCCAGCATTTTGCGATATGATTGAGGCGAAGGTGAGAGAGCATTATTTTGCCCAGCCTCAGGAGGAGACTGCGGAAGCAGAGAAGAACGCAGAGGACGAGGAAGAATAGGATGTCAGCCATTTACAGGGGAATGCCGGAGCAGGGCATAGAAGTGACATTTGAACAGATTTACAGTGAGCCATCGGAGGATACGACGATGGCTCCTGTGTTAAGTGGTATATGCGAAGCGGCAAGTGTACTTCCGGCAGGCGTGGAGATGGTACATGTCAATCGGGTGATTTGCGAGGATAAGGGCCGATATCGGGTATTCTTTGATACGGATGTCTGCTGCATTCTGTACGCGAAGGAGCTTCGCAGGTATGGAATTGAAGAGGACTGCGATATACCGGCACAGCGATATCAGCAGCTTTTTTCGGAATGTCTGTTTAAGCGTGCAAGAAAGCGGGCAATGTATTTGCTTGAGCGGATGGATCGGACGGAGCATCAGCTTCGTGAGAAGTTAAGGGACAATTCCTATCCGCAGATTTGTATTGATGATGCGGTTTCTTATGTGAAGCGTTTTCATTATCTGGATGATGACCGGTATGCGGAGCGCTATGTACAAATCGCACAGGGGAGGCAGAGCCGCCGGAATGTTAAGCGTAAGCTCATGCAGAAGGGAATTGCCGGCAATGTCGCAGACCATGCGATTGAGCAGGAATATGTGACGGACGAACTGCAGCAGATTCGCACATGGATTGACAAGAAGCGCAGTGTTTACGATTTGTCGGAATGCAGGGATGTACAGAAGCTATATCAGTTTCTGCTAAGGCGTGGTTTTAGCGGATGTGACATTCGAAAAGTGCTAAATTGTGAAAAGTGCACAATCGATAATGCGTTTGACGGATATTGAATCGCTTTTTTATGGGCAATTCTTAGAGAATTGTGAGGTTTGATTCTATATTGCTTGACAGATTTTTATAAAAAGGATAAAATTTGTATGTTGTTATTTATGACATATGAAGAGTTTTCTTTTTGTTATATGTACAATGAAAATTTAATAAAGGAGGTGCTCCTGTACATGCTACCGTATATCATTACTGCGGTTGTTTCGATTCTTGTCAGTGCAGTCGTTGTATGGTTTATCTCTGATTTCTACCACAAGAAGGCAGCCAATTCCAAGATTGGCAATGCGGAGGAGAAAGCAAGACAGATTATTGACGAGGCAGTGAAGACGGCAGAGACCAAGAAGCGTGAAGCTTTGCTTGAAGCGAAGGAAGAGACGATTAAGGCAAAGAACGAACTCGATAAAGAGATCAAGGAACGCAGGAACGAAATTCAGCGGAATGAGAGACGAATTGTTCAGAAGGAAGAGAGTCTGGATAAGAAGCTCGAAGCCATTGAAAAGCGTGAGGCAGCTTTTGTTGTCAGGGAAGAGGAACTCAACAAGCAGAAAGAGCAGATTGCGAAGTTGAACGAAGAGCGCATACAGGAACTTGAAAGAATCTCTGGATTAACCTCCGAACAAGCAAAAGAATACCTCTTAAAAGCCATTGAAGAAGATGTTAAGCTTGATACTGCAAAATTAATCAAAGAAATGGAGAGCAAAGCGAAGGAAGAAGCGAACAAGAAAGCGAAGGATTATGTGGTTACCGCTATTCAGAAATGTGCAGCAGACCATGTATCCGAGACAACGATTTCGGTTGTGCAGCTTCCGAATGATGAGATGAAAGGTCGTATCATAGGACGTGAGGGACGTAATATCCGCACACTTGAGACGATGACTGGTGTTGATTTGATTATCGACGATACACCGGAAGCAGTTATCTTATCGTCATTCGATCCGATTCGGAGAGAAGTAGCACGAATTGCTCTTGAAAAATTGATTGTTGATGGACGTATTCATCCGGCCCGTATTGAGGAGATGGTTGAAAAAGCCCAGAAAGAAGTAGAGACGATGATCCGTGAAGAAGGCGAAGCCGCTGTGCTTGAAGTCGGCATTCATGGAATCCATCCGGAATTAGTCCGCCTGCTCGGCAAGATGAAGTTCCGGACCAGTTATGGACAGAATGCATTAAAGCATTCTATCGAAGTTGCCCAGCTTACAGGGCTTCTTGCGGCCGAAATCGGTGAAGATGTCAGATTGGCTAAGCGTGCCGGTCTGTTACATGACATCGGTAAGGCGGTCGACAGAGAGATGGAAGGCTCACATATTCAGCTTGGTGTTGAATTATGCAGGAAGTATAAAGAATCTCCATTAGTGATTAATGCAGTAGAATCACATCATGGGGATGTAGACCCGACTTCTCTGATTGCATGTCTGGTACAGGCGGCTGATACAATCAGTGCGGCTCGTCCGGGTGCGAGAAGAGAGACTTTGGAGACATACTCCAATCGGTTACAGCAGTTAGAAAACATCACAAATGGCTACAAGGGTGTAGAAAAATCTTTTGCTATTCAGGCAGGTAGAGAGGTTCGAATCATGGTTGTTCCTGAGCAGATTAGCGATGCTGACATGGTACTGATGGCGCGCGATATTTCAAAGCAGATTGAATCTGAATTAGAGTATCCGGGCACAATTAAGGTCAATGTCATTCGTGAATCACGCGTGATTGAATATGCAAAGTAATCAATGAGCGACTATAAAAACCAACAGTGGATATTCCATTGTTGGTTTTTTTTCGAGGTGCATTTCAAAAAGGTGCATTCAAAGATGGAAAGTGTCAGTTTATGTGGGAGGATTATTGTATGGTAGAGAAACCAAATCGGAAAAAACGAGAATTGATGTATCAGGGAACAATTTTGGATATTTACAAGGATACGATGGAATTTGCCAATGGCAAGACGGAAGAATGGGATTTTGTCTCGCACCGGATGGGGGCGGCGGCGATTCTTCCGGTTCTTCCGGATGGAAGAATATTGATGGTAAGGCAGTACCGCAATGCGCTTGAGAGGGAGACTCTGGAAATTCCTGCCGGATGCAGGGACAGCCTGAATGAAGATACCAGAGTTAGTGCAATCCGTGAACTTGAAGAGGAGACGGGATATCGGAGCAATAAGGTAAGTTATCTGTTGTCACTGCGTACTACTGTGGCATTCTGTGATGAATTCATTGATGTGTATCTGGCAGAGGAGCTGATGCCGGGAGAACAGAAGTTAGATGAGGCAGAGTCGATTGATGTGGAAGCATATCCACTGGAGGAATTGTGTCAGATGATTTATGAGGGAAAGATACAGGACTCCAAAACCGTTGCTGCCATTATGGCGTATGGGGTGAAGTGCAGAGCGTAGGGAATAAATGAATGTTTTGTTTCATAAGTTAGAAGGACAGAGAGGACCGGTGCTTATGAAAAAAACATTCATTTTATTTTTGATTCTGTTTTTGGCGGGCGTGTTGTCTGCACAGCTTTTTGGAAGTGAATTTCTTGCCACCTACGGCTTTTTGAATGAGTATCATCTGCAATCGTTTGCGGCAGCGAAAATCCAGAAAGTGGATTTGTTCTGGAATGTTTTGTGGGAGAGGGGCAAGCTGTTTCTTTTTCTTACCATTTTGCTGCTTACTCCGGCAAGACGGGCGGTTCCGTCTATAACGGGCGGGCTACTTTCTGCAACGGCTGGATTGTATGGAACTGCGTGTGTTATGCTGTTTGGCATACGGGGAGTAGGACTGTTTTTCTGCAGTTTGCTTCCGCAGTGGATTTTTTATTTTCTGGCAGGATTTTTCTTATTCCGGCTGCAAAGACCGGTCTTAAACAACACCGGAAAGGAGAAGGTGTCCTATGTTTTTTCGGTACTTCTTATTCTCATTCTGATTGTGGTGGGATGTATTGTTGAAGTTACATTCGGGATGGGATTTTTGCAGTGGTGTCTGCGTGGGATATGATTAAAATTCCGTAACCGTTCAATTTCTTCACCGTTACGAAAGCACTTACAATGACTTGATTGTGTTTTTTATGTTTGTGTTTGAAAAATGAATTTGCGTATTCTAATTGCAGACCGTCAAGCAACGTCGGCACTTAATGAGTGTTTTTTACGAATTTAGTACCGTTACGTTGCGATTCGAGCGAGAGCGTGTCTGCAATAGAATATGCAAATTCATTTATAATAGAAAGTTAAAAATATTTAGCACATCTCAGCAATATCATAAATCAGCTTTTTGGAATCATCCCATCCAAGACATGGGTCTGTGATGGATTTTCCGTAGACATGCTCGCCGATTTTCTGTGCGCCCTCTTCAATATAGCTTTCAATCATCAATCCTTTGACGAGATTGTGGATATCGGAGGAGAGTTGGCGGTTGTGCATGACTTCCTTCGCAATACGAATCTGCTCCTTGAACTGCTTGCCGGAATTGGAATGATTGGTATCAATGATGGCTGCCGGATTGATTAAATCCATCTTCTCATACATCTCATGGAGACGGATTAGATCCTCGTAGTGGTAATTGGTTGTTGTGTTGCCGTGCTTGCTGACAGCACCGCGGAGAACTACATGGGCATATGGATTACCGGTAGTCTGCACTTCGTAGCCGCGATATACAAAATGGTGCGGATGCTGGGCTGCATATACGGAATTGAGCATAACAGAGAAATCACCGCTGGTTGGGTTCTTCATACCGCTTGCAACATCGAAACCGCTGACGGTAAGACGATGCTGCTGATCCTCTACGGAGCGGGCACCGATGGCAACGTAGGACAGTAAATCTTCTACATAGCCCCAGTTCTCCGGATAGAGCATCTCATCCGCACAGGTAAGACCGCTCTCAGAAATGGCACGGATGTGCATCTTGCGCATGGCAATCAGACCTTCCACCATATCAGGAGCTTTTTCCGGATCCGGCTGGGAAGCAATGCCTTTGTAGCCTTCGCCGGTGGTACGCGGCTTGTTGGTGTAGATGCGTGGGATGATGATAACCTTGTCCTTGACGTCCTCCTGCACGCGGGTCAGGCGGCTTACATAATCGCAGACAGAATCTTCATTGTCGGCAGAACACGGTCCGATGATTACCAGAAAACGTGAATCCTTACCGGTCAGCACATTGCTGATATCGTGGTCCCTTTTGGCTTTTAATTCGGTTAACTCCTTGGAAAGCGGATAAGTCTCCTTGATTTCCTCAGGAGTCGGCAATTGTTTGAGAAATGTAAAACTCATGATAAACTCCTTTTATCTAAAACTTTTTATACAAATTTTGCAGGGTGAAAAATAGCAGATTCACCCATAAGAATGCAAAGCCTATAATAATCGAAAACGCAAAATCTGTCAATCACAGGGCTCAATTGATTGCATTTGCACGCGGAAAATAGTATAATGGACGCACTTGAATGGGTATGATACGAATCTTGAGGCAGAGGAGTTTTTATATGGTACAGGAACTGGTTATTAAAAATCATGTGATTGGACAGGGCAGACCGCTTATCTGTGTTCCGGTCATGGCAGCAGGAAAGGCGGATATTATAGCACAGATAAAAAGTCTGGCAGAGCGCGGTGCACAGATGATTGAGTGGAGAGTGGATGCGTTCGAAGATGTTGAGAATCTGAATGCAATACGGGAAGTGCTCGCGGGGGTAAGCCCTTATCTGGAGAATACCATATTTGTATATACATTCCGCTCAAAAAAGCAGGGCGGACAGAAGACATTGGATGCCGGACAGATTTATGATATCCATCAGATTGGAGCGGAATCGGATTGTGTGGATTTTGTAGATGTGGAATTTTTCGAGGCGGAGCGTCCACTGAAGGAGATACACACATTACAGAAGATGGGCGCACATGTCATCGCCTCACACCATGATTTTTCACAGACACCGGAACCGGATGTTATGGGCATGATTCTGGAGAAGATGAAGGACAGCGGAGCAGATGTGGTGAAGCTGGCAGTGATGCCGCATACACCGGAGGATGTCATACATCTGTTGAATGTGACAGCGGAGTTCCATTCGGCTTACCCGGAGACTCCGGTGATTACCATGTCGATGGGACGGATGGGCTGTTTGTCGAGGATTGCGGGAGAGACATTTGGCTCTTGTGTCACCTTTGGGGCAGACGCAGTTGCAAGTGCACCGGGACAGCTCCCGATGGAAGAACTTGACAGGATACTGGAGGCTGTCTCATGCCATTCGGCAGGAGAGAGGTGCGTATAGATGAATCCGAATATTTTGCTGGAAGCGGGAACAGATAATTATGTTTTCTGGCTGTCGCTGATTCTGTGCGGAATCGGCTGTGCCGTAATTTTTAAAGGGCGCAAGAAGAAATAAGCATTGATTTTCTCGCGGTGATGTGCTATAAATATTAATGCACTGTTGACAGTCAGTTTGTTTGAGCGGTCGTAGTTTAATGGATAAAACGCAGGACTCCGACTCCTGTGATGCGGGTTCGATTCCCGCCGAGCGCATTTTTTATTTCTTTTATTTGGCGTAATTTGGATGTGTTTTTTTCGTGGAAGCTGTATATCATAATTGATAGTACAAGCTTTTTGTTTAGTCGGAGGATGAATTGTAATGAAGAACGTTTTAGATAAATGTCGCAAAATACTAGGGAAAGTAGGCTCTTTTTTCGTTGATGGACCATTGGCACCTGTCACGGCTTTTGTGAAAAAGTACTGGAAATATATTGTTGCAGGTGTAGCGGTTGCGGTCATTGTACTTGTAATTGTTCTTATAGTTCGGGCAAACCGCCCGGATGGCATCGAAGAGGGAACAGAGACGGAATCGGTTACCTCCTTCCGCTTGGCAGATGAATTTGAAGTTGATGCATATGAGAATGTGAATCTGCTTATTTCAGATTATCTGAAGGCTTATGCAAGTGGTGAGCAGGATATCATTGAGACTTTGGCACAGCCGCTGTCAGACAGTGAGAAGAGCTATATCGGTGTTTATAGCAGATTTATTGAATCATATCAGAATATCAGGGTTTATACCAAGCCGGCGATGGAAGAGGGCAGTTATTTTGCGGTTGTATATTATGAAGTGAAGTTCTATGGTGTGAATACCACCGCGCCGGGACTTGAGACTTTCTATCTGGAGACGGCAGAAGACGGTACGGTATATATTAATAACCTTTATAGCAATTACAATCGCATCCGTATGGAGAACGAGATGGATTCCAATATATATTACCTGATGAACCAGCTGGAGAAGCAGGAGGATGCAACTGCTCTGCGCAATCAGGTACAGGAGGATTACAATGCCGCGCTTGCGAGCGATGTTGATCTTGCAGTGATGATTAGTACCACGATTCCTTCCGCAGTCAATGAATGGATTGCACAGATGAATGCACTGGAGCAGGCGGGTGACGGTGTGACGGATGCCACAGACGATACGCAGGTGGAAGAACCGGACGACAGCATTTCGGATTCTGAGGGAACGGTTGAAAATCCGGATGATGGACAGACACCGGATGTGGAGCCGGAGCCGACACCGGACGAGGAACAGACACCGAATGAGGAACCGGTACAACAACCGGTTCAGGTCAAGGTGACTGCCGGTTCGGTCAATGTCAGAACAGAACCTACCGTAGACAGCAACAGCTATGGAAAAGCGCTTGAAGGACAGTTGTTTACTAAGCTTGGTGAGAGCGGAGACTGGAC
>JBGVFC010000152.1:0-3274 GCA_045120755.1 Agathobacter sp.
ATCTTCCACAAAAAACTGATACATAATTATTCTGCCTTGCGGGCGGTGATATTTACCCACTCTCCCTGATGATTGATTTCGACAATTTCAAGACCTGCCGCCTCGATTGCGGTCTTAACCTCATTCTCCTTGAAATCGATAATGCCGGAGGTAATAAAATATCCACCCTTTTTCAGGCAGGCCGGAATCACCGGCGCCATCGGGATAATCACATCCGCCAGGATGTTTGCAACAACAATCTCATATTCTTCCGTTCCGACAGTCTTCTGTAATTCCACATCATCAATCAGGTTGCCGACATAGAACTGTCCCAAATCCGCGTCAAGATGATTGACCTCCATATTGTCTCTGGTGGAAATCATACAATCTGCATCCAAGTCCGTACCCACAACAGCCCTTGCGCCCAGTTTTAAGGCGACAATCGACAAAATACCGCTTCCGCAACCCACATCGAGTACCTTCGGATGGCGCTCCTTCGGCGTGTAATGCTCATCTCCGCGAATGTATTTGAGTAACTGGCGGATACAAAGCTGTGTTGTCTCGTGCTTGCCGGTTCCAAAAGAGATGCCCGGGTCAATTTCAATCAGGAACTTGTCCTCATCCTCCTTGCGGATTTCTTCCCAGGTCGGCTTAATCAGAATATCCTCAATCGTAAATGAAGTAAAGTACTTCTTCCAGTTATTAATCCAGTCCAAATCCTCTGTCTCGGATGAGGAAATCACTCCACTTCCCACTTCGACCACATTCCGAAGATCCTCAAGTCCTGCTTTGACCTTCTTTAGAAGCTCTGTCTGGTCGCTTCCATCGTCCTCGATATAGAAGCTGACATGACTGATTCCTTCATCCGGCGGCAGCTCCGGCAGAAAATCGATAAACATATCTGCCTGATCTTCCTTGGACAACGGAACATTGTCATCAATCTCAATTCCTTCTATCCCCAAATCCATCAACATGCCGCTCATATAATCTTCGGCTGCTGTTGTTGTCTCAATTGTGTACTTTTTCCACTTCATCCTGATTCCCTTCCTCTATGAACCGATTTCTATACATAATACAGTGCTATTGTAGCATAGAACAAATTCACTGTCAAAGACGCGAAAAAACGGAAGACGCTGCCTTCCGTTTTAAATAAATACCTTGCTTAACTGGTCGTATTCCCGGTTAATCTCCTGAATGGTCTGCTTGTCGCCATCGAGATTATCCGGATGATAAATCTTAATCAAATCCTTATAGCGCTTCTTCAGTGACTGCTTGCTCCCGACACCGGAGAAAAATAATTCCCCCTTCACGACATTGTGTGCCGGTTCCTGCGGTGCACTCTGCCGCTCAAATTCGTGGACTCTGCGGTAAAATGCCTTCTGCTTCTCCATATGCTGCTTTTCTGTGGCAAGCTTTACCAGTTCCTGCTCCAGAATCTTGAATTTCATATCAAAGAGCTTCTGCTGTTGTTCTAGTCTGCGGTCCTCAATCTCAACTCTTTTTGTAAAAGCCTGTTCATCCAGTTCTAATTGCATTCTCTGCTTCTTCAGTTCCCTGCGTTCTTCTTCAACTGTCATAGCGCAATCCCTTCATAACCAATGTACATAACACCACATATAGATACAAAATCTCACTACAATCAAATTCATAATACTATATTTTGTGGTGCAATGCTATATGCGAATTGTACTAAGTTTGCGCAAAAAACGCTGGAATATAAGAATATTATTACTAAACTGTACTATAAATCATCGAGAGTCTCTCGAATCTTGTCCATGAACCCCTTTTTCTTCTCTGTGGAAGCACCACCCTCTTTGGTTAGAGAGCCGTCTGTTGCCGCGTCAAACTGACGAAGCAGCTCCTTCGCCTCCTTGCTCAATCCGGTCGGAGTTGTCACCTTGAGTGTAACATAATGGTCTCCACGAACCGATTTATTGCGAAGAGAAGGAACACCCTTGCCCTTTAAGCGGATGCGCGTACCCGTCTGTGTTCCGGGTGCAACGGTATATACCACATCACCATCCACTGTCTTAATGCGGATATCTCCGCCCAGCGCTGCAATCGCATAGGAAATCGAAGCATTGGAAAAGATATTCATATCCTGCCGTTCAAAGGCTGCATTGCGTGCCACAATCACCTCTACAAGCACATCGCCTCTCGGTCCGCCATTCTTACCCGGTTCACCGTAATCACGGATACGAACACTCTGCCCATTATCAATTCCTGCCGGAATGGAAACGGTCTTCTTGACCTTCTTCGAGACATAACCGGTACCGCGACATACGGTACACCGCTCCTTAATTTCCTTGCCGCTGCCCTGACAGGTCGGACAGGTCTGGACATTCTGCATGGTTCCGAAAAGTGACTGTGTAGAATATACGACCTTGCCGGAGCCACCGCACTTCGAACAGGTCACAGGGGAACTTCCCGGTGCCGCACCGCTGCCATGACAGGAAGAACACGCTTCCTTATAATTGAATTCCAGTTCCTTCTCGCATCCAAAGACAGCCTCCTCGAAGCTGATGCGGACGCTCATGCGGATACTGGCACCTTTTTGCGGCTCATTGCTGTTTCTTCTTCTGGAACCACCGCCAAAGAAATCACCGAACAAATCACCGAATATGTCACCCATATCCATGCCTGAGAAATCAAATCCTCCGGCACCGCCTGCACTACCGTCAAAGGCAGCATGACCAAACTGGTCATACTGCTTTCTCTTTTCCGGATCACTTAATACGGCATATGCTTCCTGAGCTTCTTTGAATTTTGCTTCGCATTCCGGATCATCCGGATGCATATCCGGATGATACTTTTTTGCGGTAGCCCGAAAGGCTTTCTTAATCTCTGCTTCGTCAGCCGACTTGGAAACGCCTAACACTTCATAATAATCTCTTTTATCTGCCATTTTTTTGTCCCATCAATCCATATTCAAATCTGGTTTTGCCTCAAAAATGATTAAACCTCTTTGAAGTCTGCGTCAATTACATCATCATCTGCAGAGCCTGTATCTGCAGCACCTGCACCCGCTCCGGCTCCGGCTCCGGTAAAGCCACTCATGTCCGGACCTGCACCTGCAGCGCCCTGTGCACTCTGTGCCTGCTCATACATCTTGGCAAATACCTTCTGTGCACTATTTGTAAGCTTCTCCTGAGCTGCCTTTAAGTCTACGATATCAGAATCCGTCATCTGGTCAGCTTCCGGATGTGCATCCAAAATTGCCTTAACTGCAGCGATATCAGCTTCTACCTCTGCCTTGTCGCCTGCATCGATGGAATCTCCCACCTGATCCAATGCC
>JBGVFC010000153.1:0-3544 GCA_045120755.1 Agathobacter sp.
CGTGATTGTAGACAAGGGTAGCCTTCATGTCGGCGAGCCGATTGCGTGCGGCAGCAGCTACGGTAAAGTCGGTGCCATGATCGATGATAAGGGACGCCGTGTGAAGGAGGCAACACCATCCACACCGGTTGAGATTCTTGGTCTGAACAGCGTTCCGACAGCGGGTGAGACCTTTGTATGTACCGGAAGTGAGAAGGAAGCAAAATCCTTTGCCGATACCTATATTTCCGAGGAGAAGAATAAGCTTCTCGAGGACACCAAGGCAAGAATGTCCCTGGATGATCTGTTCTCACAGATTCAGTCCGGCAATATGAAGGAACTCAATATCATCGTAAAGGCCGATGTACAGGGTTCTGTTGAAGCAGTACGCCAGAGTCTTGTAAAGCTTTCCAACGAAGAAGTTGTTGTCAAGGTTATTCACGGCGGTGTAGGTGCCATCAATGAGTCCGATGTCATCTTAGCTTCTGCTTCCAATGCCATCATCATTGGATTTAATGTCCGTCCGGATCCGGTTGCCAAGGTTACGGCAGATCGTGAGGGCGTGGATGTCCGTCTGTACAAGGTAATCTACAATGCTATCGAGGATGTGGAGGCTGCAATGAAGGGTATGTTGGATCCGGTCTTCGAGGAGAAGGTCATCGGTCATGCAGAAATCCGTCAGATATTCAAGGCATCCGGTGTCGGCAACATCGCAGGTTCCTATGTGTTAGACGGTGTGATTGAGAGAGGCTGCCGCGTGCGTATTTCTCGTGAAGGCACCCAGATTTTCGAAGGCGATCTGGCATCCTTAAAGCGTTTCAAGGATGATGTTAAGGAAGTTAAGACAGGATACGAGTGTGGTCTTGTATTCGATGACTTTAACGAGATTCAGGAGCTGGATATTGTAGAAGCCTACAAGATGGTTGAGGTTCCTCGCTAGTCGTATTTTGGTGGGAAAATGCGATTGCATTTTCCTGCAGAAAGTAGGAAATCATGAGAAAAAACAGTATTAAAAATATCCGCATCAATGAAGAAGTGATGCGCGAATTGTCAAATATTATCCGGGGAGAGATTAAGGACCCGAGAATTAACCCTATGACGAGTGTTGTTGCGGTTGAAGTGGCACCGGATTTAAAGACTGCCAAAGCGTATATCAGCGTTCTCGGGGATGAACAGTCGCAGAAGGATACCATCGCAGGGCTTCGCTCTGCGGAGGGCTTTATCCGTCATGCACTGGCAAAATCCATCAACCTGCGCAATACGCCGGAGATTACCTTTATCTTAGACCAGTCCATTGAATATGGAATTCATATGTCCAAGAGAATTGATGAAGTGGTATCGAAGGACACGAAAGCAGGTAAGGATGAATAAAGTAGAAAAACTTGATTATGAAATTGAAGGAATGGCAACCATCGGTATCGCAGGACATGTCCGGCCGGATGGAGACTGCACAGGCTCCACGCTGGCGGTATATAACTATATCCGGGATTATTTCCCGGATATCGATGTCCGGCTGTATTTGGAGCCGATTCCGAGTATCTTTCATTTTATGAAGCGCTCCGAAGAAATAAAAAGCGAGTACAGTGACGATATCACCTTTGATTTGTTCATCACACTGGACTGCGGGGATACCGGACGGCTTGGCAATGCTGCAAAATATTTTTCGAATGCAAAGCACACCCTCTGTATTGACCATCACATCAGCAATCAGGCTTTTGCGCAGCGCAATTACATCTTTCCGGATGCAAGCTCAACCTGTGAGCTTGTATATGAGCTGATGGACAAGTCCCGCATCAACAAGGAGATTGCAGAATGTCTCTATACGGGCATCGTGCATGACACCGGAGTGTTCCAGTATTCCTGCACCTCGGCAAAGACCATGAATATTGCAGGGGATTTGATGGAGCGGGGGATTGATTATCCGAAGATTGTGGATGAGACCTTCTACATCAAGACCTATGCACAGAATCAGATTTTGGGGCAGGCACTTTTAAACAGCAGCCTGTATCTGGATGGAGCGGTCATAGCCACGGTTATCACACAGGAGGAGATGAACCGGTACGGTGTTTTACCGAGACATCTGGAAGGAATCGTCAGCCAGCTTCGTATCACAAGGGGCGTTACGGCAGCACTGTTTCTGTATGAGAATGAGGGCGGTGACTTCAAGGGAAGCCTACGGGCCAACGGAGACTTCAATGTGGCGGAGGTTGCCATGCTCTTTGGCGGTGGCGGACACATAAAGGCTGCAGGATTCACCATTGATGGACCGAAGGAACAGGCGGTTGCGCGTGTAATAGAGGCAATCGCTGACAGAATGGGTTTATAAAAATATGGTAAATGGAATCATTAATGTATATAAAGAAAAAGGCTTTACTTCGTTCGATGTAGTTGCCAAAATGCGCGGCATCTACCACCAGAAGAAGATTGGTCATACAGGTACGCTCGACCCGGATGCGGAGGGCGTACTTCCTGTTTGTCTGGGAAAGGCAACCCGCGTCTGTGATATGCTGACTGACCGGGACAAGGAATATGAGGCAGTTCTGCTGCTGGGAAAGGCAACCGACACACAGGATATCTCGGGAGAGGTACTGGGAGAGGCTGATGTAACGGTATCGGCAGAGCAGGTAAGAGCGGCAATTGAATCCTTTGTCGGGGACTATGACCAGATTCCGCCGATGTATTCCGCACTCAAGGTTCAGGGGCAGAAGCTGTGTGATCTGGCGAGAAAAGGAATCACGGTTGAAAGAAAAGCGCGGCGTGTGCACATCTACGGGATAGAGATTCTTGAAATTGCACTTCCGGAAATCCGCATGCGTGTGCAGTGCTCGAAAGGCACCTACATCCGGACGCTGTGCCATGATATCGGAGAAAAGCTCGGCTGCCACGGCTGCATGAAATCGCTGTTCAGAACCAAAGCTGCAGGATTTTCACTGGAACAGGCGCATCGTCTGTCCGAACTTGAACAACAGCCGATGGAGTGGATTTTGCCGGTGGATACGGTATTTATGCATCTGCCGAAGGTGGTTGCAGCAGAAGAAGTGAGAAAGCTTCTGGACAATGGCAATAAGATTCCTGTGGAGCTTGTGACACTTTTGACGCATGAGGAAGCTGTCGCGCAAAAAGTCCGCATGTATGATGAAGGGGGGCATTTTGCCGGAATTTATCAGTACATGGAGACAGAGGGAGTCTATAAGCCGGAAAAAATGTTCATTTAGGGAAAAAATTATGGAGTATGTGAATCAGACTTTGGATTTTTCCATCGAAGGTCCAAGTGTCATTACCTTAGGCAAATTTGACGGTCTGCACCGCGGACATGAGCTTTTGATGAAGGAATTGCAGGAGCGCGGCCGGCAAAGCGGATACAAGACGGTGGTGTTTACATTCGATATACCGCCGAAGAACCGGTTATCGGACGCGGATGCGAAGGTGCTGACCACGAATGAAGAAAAATATTACATATTTGAGAAGACCGGGATTGATTATCTGATTGAATGTCCTTTTACCGAGGAAGTCATGCAGATGGAGCCGGAGCAGTTTATCCGGTGGATTGTAGAGGCTTTGCATG
>JBGVFC010000154.1:0-5597 GCA_045120755.1 Agathobacter sp.
TATAATTTCACAGCATTGAATACACCAAAGGATCATCCGGCGCGTGATATGCAGGATACCTTCTATCTGTCTCCGGAATTTTTACTCCGGACACAGACCTCTGCAGGACAGATTCATGTTATGGAGGCAAAGAAGCCTCCGATTAAGGTTATTTCTCCGGGCAAGGTATTCCGTTCCGATGATGATGCGACACATTCCCCGATGTTTACCCAGATGGAGGGCTTGGTTGTCGATAAGGGCATTACACTTTGTGACCTGAAAGGAATGCTCGATGAATTTGTACGGAAGATTTTTGGAGAGGGAACGACAACGCGCCTTCGCCCTTCTTACTTCCCATTTACAGAGCCTTCGGTTGAAGTGGATGTAAGCTGCTTCCAGTGCGGCGGCTGCGGCTGTAAGCTCTGTAAGGGTACCGGCTGGATTGAAGTGCTCGGTGCCGGTGTTGTCAATAATAAGGTTTTGAGTGGCTGCGGCATTGATACGGATGAGTACAGCGGTTTCGCATTTGGAATTGGTGTAGAGCGTATTGCAATGCTCAAGTACGGAATCAATAACATCAAGTTGTTATTCGAGTCCGATTTGCGCGTCTTAGACCAGATTGATGATTAATGGAAGAGAGGGAGGCTTATTATGTTAGCACCGTTAAGTTGGTTAAAGGAATATGTAGATATTGATGTGACACCGAAGGAATTGGAAGAGAAATTATTTTCCTGCGGTTTTGAAGTAGAAGAATTGATTGAGGTCGGCAAGGATGTAAGCAATGTTGTCGTTGGATATGTGGAGGAGTGCGAGCCGATTCCGGATACGCACTTAAACCTGTGCAAGGTGAATGCAGGAGAGCACGGCACGTTCCAGATTTGCTGTGGTGCAGACAATGTACATGCCGGCGGCAAATTCCCGCTTGCACTGATTGGCGCAACGGTATATGCGACTGCCAAGGACCACAAGACTATCGAGGGCGTTATGACCATCCAGGCGGGCAAGCTGCGTGGATATGATTCCTTCGGTATGCTTTGCTCGGGAACAGAGCTTGGACTTACGGAAGATTTGTATCCGGGTGCAGGCTATAACGGACTTTTGGTTCTTCCTGAGGATGCCGAGGTCGGAAGCGACGTCAAGCCGCTTCTTGGAATGGATGACTGGATTTTTGATATTGCGATTACCGCGAACCGTCCGGATTGCCAGAGTATCTACGGAATTGCAAGGGAAGTTGCCGCAGTACTGGGCAAGGAATGCAAAGAACCGGCGCTTGATTTTACCGAGACCGATGTGAAAAAAGAGCCGTTTTCCGTACAGGTAGATGCGCAGGATATCTGCCCGCGCTATATTGCACATTATGTCTATGATGTAAAAATCAAGGAATCTCCTGCATGGATGAGAAGACGTCTGGCTCTGGTCGGCTGTGACTCCATTTCCAATGTGGTTGATATTACCAATTATGTGTTAAAAGAGCTTGGACAGCCTATGCACGCGTTTGACTATGCGTATCTGCAGGGAGATAAAATTCAGGTCAGACGCGCAGCAGACGGAGAGAAGATTGTGACCTTGGACAGCAAGGAATTTGAATTAAATTCCAACAATCTGGTAATCTGTGACGGGGTAAAACCGGTTGCACTTGCCGGTATCATGGGAGGTTTAAATTCCGAAATTCTTGATACAACGACAGAGGTTATGTTTGAGGCAGCGAAATTTGCGCGTGACAACATCCGCAAGAGCTCCCGTGCATTGGGACAGGCTTCCGATTCCAGCGCGCGATATGCCAAAGGTGTTGATGAATACACCACCAATATGGCTATGAAGAGAGCACTGCATTTAATCGAGGAGCTTGACTGCGGTAAGGTATCCGGTACACATGTGGATATCAATACCGGCAATTCCATTGAACCAAAGGAGATGAAGGTAAGCATTGCCCGCGTCAACGGAGTTCTCGGAATCACAGTTCCGGATGAGGAGATTAAGCGGATTTTGACAAACCTGCAGTTTGCTCCTGTCATCAACGGGGATGAGCTTACCCTTCAGATTCCTGCTTATCGCGAGGATATGGAATCCTATCCGGATGTTGCAGAGGAAGTAATCCGTATGTACGGTTATGACCATGTTACTTCGACCTTCCTTCCGACAGCAAAGGTAACGATGGGTGGACTGAACTTAACACAGAAGACAGAATTGAAGTTAAAGCGTGCGCTCTGTGCGGACGGAGCCTTTGAAGGGATTCATTATTCCTTCTTTTCCCCTTCCGATTTAGATCTGCTTCGCCTGCCGCAGGATGCACCGCAGCGTCACGCCATCCGACTGGTAAATCCAATCAATGTGGATTTGTCTCTTATGAGAACAACGCTTGCACCGCAGATGATTCATGCGATTGCGCGTAATCAGAAAAGAGGAACCTTAGAAGGAAGATTATTTGAGCTTGGCAATATCTTTATTCCGGACGAACTTCCGCTCAAGAAGTATCCGAAGGAGAACAAGACACTCTGTATTGGTGTATTTGGTGAAAAGGAATCTTTCTATACCTTAAAAGGCCTCGCAGAGACCGTAGCCGACACGCTGAAGCTGCATTTCCGCTATGAGGTTACACAGAATACCTTCCTTCATCCGTACCAGACCGCAGCTATCTACTGCGGAGATCTTGAAATCGGATATCTCGGAAAGGTATCCTATGAAATTATGAATGATCTGGATATGCGTGTGCCTGCCTATGTGATGGAGATTGATTTAGAGTGTCTGTCCCAGTGGTATGGAAAAGCACAGACCTTCGTTCCTCTTCCAAAATTTGCCGAAGAGAAGCGTGATTTTGCTTTTGTCATGGACAAAGAGGTTACCTGTGCCGCAGTCGAGGATGCAATTATGGAGTCCTGTGATTATGTAACAAGCATCCGCCTGTTTGATGTCTATGAGGGACTTTCTCTTGCAAATAAGAAGAGTATGGCATTCTCCGTTGTATTCACCCCGCGCGAGGAAGAATTTACGGACACAATGATCGACGGCTTTGTTTCGGACATCTTAAAGCATTTGAATGAGAAGTTGGACATTACACTTCGTGCTTAATATTAGGAAGGAACACAGATGAACGTAAAAGATTTTTACTATGATCTTCCGGAGGAACTGATTGCGCAGGATCCTCTGGAAGACCGTTCCAGTTCAAGGCTTATGATACTGGACAAAAAAACCGGTGCCATCCGGCATGAGGTATTCCGTAATATCATCGATTATCTTAAGCCGGGAGACTGCCTGGTCTTAAATAACACCAAGGTTATCCCGGCAAGACTGTTCGGAGTCAAAGAAAAAACGCAGGCCAAGATTGAGATTCTTCTTTTAAAGCGCAGGGAGAACGATATCTGGGAGACACTTGTCAAGCCGGGCAAAAAGGCAAAGCCAGGTACCCGCATCATCTTCGGTGACGGGCTTTTAGTCGGCGAAGTATTGGAGGTTGTGGATGACGGCAACCGCCTGATACAGTTTCATTATGAGGGGATTTTTGAGGAAATCTTAGACCAGCTTGGACAGATGCCGCTTCCTCCTTATATCACACACCAGTTGGAGGACAAGAACCGTTACCAGACGGTATATGCCAAATATGATGGTTCTGCGGCCGCACCGACAGCAGGATTGCATTTTACGAAAGAACTGCTGGAACAGGTGAAAAATAAGGGTGTGGATATTGCAGAAGTGACACTGCATGTCGGACTTGGAACATTCCGTCCGGTTAAGGTGGACAATATTTTAGAGCATCACATGCATTCGGAATTCTATATGGTATCGCAGGAAGCGGCCGAGATGATTAACCGCGCCAAAGACAGCGGTCACCGGGTAATTTCCGTTGGAACAACAAGTACACGCACGCTTGAGGCAGCTTCCGATGAGAACGGAAGACTGCATGAGACGAGCGGATGGACAGAGATTTTTATCTATCCGGGATATCAGTTCAAGGTGATTGACGGGCTGATTACCAATTTCCATCTGCCGGAATCAACGCTTGTCATGCTGGTATCCGCTTTGGCCGGAAGAGAGCATGTGCTGCATGCCTATGAAGTCGCTGTCGCTGAAAAATACCGTTTCTTCAGCTTCGGAGATGCGATGTTCATTCAGTAGTAAAATTTCTGCGTACTAATCCTTTCGCAGATGGACATACTTGGCCGCCTCTCTCCGGCGGTCATCTTCCAGCGCTGCATAATGCTTACGGGTTGTATTGACATCGCTGTGTCCAAGCACATCGGCAACCAGATAAATGTCTCCGGTTTCCCGGTAGAGATTTGTTCCGTAGGTGCTTCGAAGCTTATGCGGTGTGATATTTTTGACAGTAGTAACTAACTGTGAATATTTTTTTACAAGATTCTCTACAGCACGGACAGTAATTCTTCTGTGCTGCAGGGAAAGGAAGAGAGCATTGGCGTGCCCCTCCACAGGGGTAATCGCATTGCGCTCTGTCAGATATTCCACCAGCGCATCGCGCACTTCCTCTCCAAAATAGACAATCACTTCCTTGCCGCCTTTTCGGTGAATCTTGATTCCGTTATTTTTGAAGTCAATATCGTTGATATCCAGACCAACACATTCCGACACACGGATACCGGTGCCCAATAACAGCGTTAATATGGCCAAATCCCGCTTTTTTGTCCGTTCATGGTATGTCTGCTGCCTCTTGGATAAATTCTCCCCTGATTCGGCTTTATCCAGCAATAAAGCTACCTCATCCACATCCAGACGCACAATGGTCTTGTCATGCAGCTTTGGCATATCGACTTTGCTGGCAGGATTCGTATCAATATATTCGTTTTTATAAAAGAAATTATAAAAAGTGCGAAGAGAGGAGAGCTTGCGCTTTAAGCCGCGCTCATCATTCGTGTGTGCCTGCCCGTCCTTTTCATACACCTTCAGATAATACAGATATTCTTCAATATCCGCAGCCGTAATCTGGTCTAACAGGGTGATGGGATAGTCGTGAACATCTATATTTTTGTATGCCGGGTTGTTATCCCTGATATAATTAAAAAAGCAGGCCAAATCATACGCATATGCTATGCGGGTCCGCGAAGCGGTTGTATTTTCGATTCCAATAAAAAACTGTTTGCAGAATTTTGGAAGTTTTTCGAGCAATCTGCGCAGCTTCAGTTCATTATCGGTATTGATTTTTTCGTAATATGCTTTTTCCTTCATGAAATATCACCTGAAAATTCTTATTTTTTTCTAAATTATACAGGATTGCGCCTGTGTTAGCAAGCATTGACGGTTTACTAATATACATGACAGTTTCTAAAATTTCACGAATGAATTTGCATATTCTATTGCAGACACGCTCTCGCTCGAATCGCAACGTAGCGGTACTAAATTCGTAAAAAGCACTCATTAAGTACCGATGTTGCTTAACGGTCTGCAATCAGAATAGCAAAATTCATTCTTTAAAACACATATGCCACGTTTCGGAATTGTATTGTCAATCAGAATAGGATACAATGAATATACATGAAACAGGAAAAGAGGATAAAAGATGAAGTTTGTAATTCAAAGAGTAACTCAGGCAACCTGTGTGGTTGATAAACAGATAACGGGCAGTATTGAACACGGATATTGTGTGTTTATCGGGGTTTCTGACAATG
>JBGVFC010000155.1:0-13252 GCA_045120755.1 Agathobacter sp.
ATTCGCCGCACTTACAAGAATGTACCGATTATTATCGGCGGAATTGAGGCGAGTCTGCGGCGTCTGGCGCATTATGATTACTGGTCCAATAAGGTCAAGCGCTCGATTCTTCTGGATTCCGGGGCGGACTTAATCTCTTACGGAATGGGCGAGCACAGCATCATTGAGATTGCGGATGCGCTTGCTTCGGGAATTGCGGTCAAGGACATTACCTTCATTGACGGAACCGTATTCAAGACGAAGGACAAGGACTTAATTTATGACGCGGTATGGCTCCCTTCTTATGATGAAATCAAGGAAGATAAGCGGACTTTTGCGGAAAGCTTCTATACGCAGTATTGCAATACCGATCCGTTTATTGCCAAACGTCTGTGTGAGCCGTATGAGCATACTTATGTGGTGCAGAATCCACCGTCAAAGCCTCTGACGCAGGAGGAGATGGATGCGGTCTATGCGCTTCCGTATATGAGAACCTACCATCCGAGCTATGAGAGCGCCGGCGGTGTTCCGGCAATCGCTGAGGTAAAATACTCCTTAGTCAGCAACCGTGGATGTTACGGAGGCTGTAATTTCTGTGCGCTGACCTTCCATCAGGGGCGGATTATACAGACGAGAAGCCACGAGTCCATTATAGAAGAAGCAAAAACCATCACGCAGGACAGTGAATTTAAGGGATATATCCATGATGTCGGTGGACCGACGGCGAATTTCCGCGCACCGGCATGCCAAAAGCAGCTTAAAAAAGGAGCCTGCCCGAACCGCCAGTGCCTGTTCCCGACGCCGTGTAAGAATTTAGAGGTCGACCATTCGGATTACATTTCCCTGCTGCGCAAATTGCGGGCGCTGCCGAAGGTCAAAAAGGTATTTATCCGTTCCGGAATCCGCTTTGACTATTTAATCTATGACAAGGACAGAACCTTTTTGCGCGAACTGTGCGAGCATCATGTCAGCGGGCAGCTTAAAGTAGCTCCGGAGCACATCTCCAATGCGGTTCTGGAAAAATTGGGAAAGCCGGGTGTGGAGGTCTACAATAAATTCGTTGTCGCCTACAAGGATATGAACAAAAAGCTGGGCAAAGAACAGTACCTCGTTCCGTATCTGATGTCCTCACATCCGGGGTCGACGCTCAAAGAAGCCGTCGAGCTTGCCGAATATCTGCGGGATAACGGACTGTCGCCGGAACAGGTGCAGGATTTTTATCCGACACCATCCACGATATCCACCTGCATGTACTATACCGGGCTTGATCCAAGAACCATGCAGCCGGTCTATGTTGCGACGAATCCGCATGAGAAGGCAATGCAGCGCGCCTTAATCCAGTATAAAAATCCGAAAAATTATGATCTTGTCTATGAGGCACTTATAAAAGCGGGCAGGCAGGATTTGATTGGTTTCGATAAAAAATGTCTGATACGTCCGCGCAGGCAGGCAAATACACCGGCGGCAGGAGCGCGCAGCACAAAAGCACCGGGACATGGTGCGGGACAATATGCCAAATCACCGGGAAGCGGGGCAGGGAAAAGCGGCAAGAAAAAGGATGCTCCGAGAAAGAAAAAGACAATAAGGAATGTTCACAAAAAGAAATGAAAGAAATCATAATCACCGGACAGGAAGCCAACCAGCGTCTTGACAAATATTTAAAGAAGCTGCTTCCGAATGCATCAGGCGGCTTCCTGTATAAAATGATGCGCAAGAAAAATATTGTACTCAATAAAAAGAAGGCAGACGGCAGTGAACTGTTAAAAACGGGAGACAAAATTGCCATTTTTTTCAGTGATGAGACATACGAGAATTTCCGTACCGATACCGCAAAGGTACAGAAAGAGATGGACGAACTGGCATCCCTTCCGATGAAGGGACTTCAGGTGGTCTATGAGGATGCAGATATTTTGGCGGCCAATAAGCCGTATAATATGCTTTCACAAAAGGCACAGCCGGCGGATGTCTCTGCCAATGAATATCTGCTTGGGTATCTGATTCGCAAAAAGGTGGTCACTTTGGAGAACTTTCGTGTGTTCCGCCCATCCGTTTGCAACCGTCTGGACCGGAATACGACAGGACTTCTTTTGATGGGAAAGACGCTTTGCGGTTCGCAGGAGCTGTCCCGAATGCTTAGGGACAGAAGTGCACAAAAATATTACTATGCCATCGTTGCCGGAGTGGTGGAGCAGGCAGGGCATCTGAGCGGATATCTGGTGAAGGATGAAAAAAACAATACGGTATCCGTATCGCCTGTCGCACAGGGAGAGGAGTCGCAGAGGATTGAAACCTCCTACCGGCCGGTTCGAAGCGGCAACGGTTTTACACTGCTTGAGGTACATCTGATTACCGGAAAAACACATCAGATCCGCGCGCATCTTGCCTCCATCGGACACCCGATTGTCGGCGATTTCAAATACGGCAGCCGCAGGGTGAACGAAGAATGCCGCAGAAAGTATCAGGTACACAGCCAGCTTCTGCACGCAAAGCGGTTTGTATTTCCGGACGGAAGGGAAATCTGTGCAGAGGAGCCGGCGCATTTTATGGATGTTTTGCAGATTGAAGGGGAGAAATCATAATATGCCGACATGGAGTTCGCGCGGTTTAAGAGGTTCCACATTGGAGGATATGTTAAACCGCACCAACGAAAAATATATGGAAAATGGGCTTGCACTCATCCAGAAGATTCCGACACCAATCACGCCGATTACGATTGACAAGGAGAGCAGACATATCACGCTGGCGTATTTTGACCAGAAAAGTACGGTGGACTATATCGGCGCGGTGCAGGGAATTCCGGTCTGCTTTGATGCCAAGGAATGCAACACGGATACCTTTCCGCTTGCCAATATCCATGAACATCAGGTGGAATTTATGCGCCGCTTCGAACAGCAGGAGGGCATTGCCTTCATCCTGATTTCCTTCACGCACAGGGATGAATTTTACTATCTGCGTTTTTGTGAGCTGCTTGAATTCTGGAACCGTGCAAAGGAGGGCGGAAGAAAGAGCTTCCGCTATGAGGAACTGGATTCTAAGTTTTTTCTGCCGCAGGTTCACGGAATCATGGTGCCGTATCTGAACGCCCTGCAGCTTGATTTGGAGAGGAGATAGTCCCTATCTTTTTTGTAACTATTCAGCCTCCCACATTATTCGCATTTCCGCACGCATATGCGTGCTTTCCCGTCCCTTCGGGACTAAAAATGCTCATATGTGGGCGGTGACTCTATTCGAGCCACCTTACGAATAAGATAAACAGCTTCTTACATGCAAGCATGACGAATCTGTCCATCTTATTCTACGGGGAGCTGAATAGTTACCTTCTTTGAAAAACCTCTGTACAGCATCACCAAAAATGTTGTATAATAAAATGAATATGGTCTAAAATGCGTTTAGACACAAGCGAACAGGAGTAAAGAACACGATGAGAGACGATTTATTGCATACACCGGACGGTGTGCGGGATATATACAACGGAGAGTGCCAAAAGAAGCTGGTGGTCTGTGACCGGTTACATCAGGTGCAGGCAAAATACGGCTACCACGATATTCAGACACCAACCTTTGAATTTTTCGATATCTTTAGCAGGGAGATTGGAACCACGCCGTCAAAGGATTTGTACAAGTTCTTCGACAAGGAAGGCAACACGTTAGTCCTTAGACCGGATTTTACCCCTTCGATTGCACGAAGCGCGGCAAAATATTATGTGGATGAGGATATGCCGATCCGTCTGTGCTATATGGGAAGCACCTTTGTCAATTATACGGACTACAAGGGACGCTTGAAGGAGACGACACAGTGCGGGGCAGAGCTTATGGGAGATGCCTCGATAGCGGCTGATGCGGAGATTCTTGCCATGGTCGTGGAATCCTTAAAGTCCTGCGGTCTGCGTGAATTTCAGATTTCCGTGGGACATGCCCAGTTTTTTGCAGGGCTGGTGGAGGCTGCCGGAATCGGGGAAGAGGATGAACAGCAGCTTCGGGAACTGATTTCCAACAAAAACTTTTTCGGCGTAGAGGAACTGGTAGAGACACTGAACCTAAACGACGACTTAAAAGCACTGTTTGGTCTGCTCGGCAGCTTCCGCTCGGATATGGAGGAGCTTAAGAATGCCAAGACCTATGCTGCGGGGTATCCGAAGATTCTTGAGGCAATTCAGGAACTTGAGCAGCTCAATTCTTTCCTTGGAATATACGGTATTGAAAAATATATCTCGTTTGAGCTTGGAATCATCAGTGATTATCATTACTATACCGGAATCATTTTTGCGGGATATACCTTCGGAACCGGAGAACCGGTCGTCAAGGGCGGCCGCTATGACAAGCTGCTCCGCTATTTTGGCAAGGATGTGCCGGCAATCGGTTTTGCAATTGTTGTCGATCAGCTTCTGGCTGCATTGTCGAGACAGAAGATTGAGATTGACACGCCGAACAATTCCGCGATGATCGTATTTTCGGAGGACCATAGTGCACAGGCTATCCGGAAAGCAATGGCTCTTCGGATGCAGGGAATGATGGTGGAGACGGTGCTTTGGGATTCTTCAAAGACCAGGGATGATTATGTTGCTTATGCACAGAAGAATCAGATTCACCGTGTTGAGTTTATAGATGGAGAATAGAGATGGAAGAGAAGAGATATTTGACGTTTGCACTTGGCAAGGGACGTCTGGCAAGGCATACGATGGATTTATTCGAGCAGATCGGGATTACCTGCGAGGAGATGAAGGACAAGGATACGCGCAAGCTGATTTTTGTCAATGAGGAGCTGAAGCTTAAATTTTTCTTAGCAAAAGGACCGGATGTGCCAACCTATGTAGAATACGGGGCAGCAGATATCGGAATTGTGGGCAAGGATACCATTCTTGAAGAAGGACGCAATATCTACGAGGTATTGGATTTGGACTATGGAAAGTGCCGGATGTGTATCTGCGGACCGGAAAGTGCGAGGGAACTTCTGCAGCATCATGAGCAGATTCGTGTTGCAACCAAATACCCGCATATCGCCAAGGATTATTTTTACAATAAAAAGCATCAGACGGTTGAGATTATCAAATTAAACGGCTCCATTGAGCTTGCACCGATTGTAGGACTTTCGGAGGTAATCTGTGATATCGTTGAAACCGGAACCACCTTGAAGGAGAATGGACTTACCGTTTTGGAAGAGGTATGTCCGCTGTCTGCACGGGTGGTTGTCAATCAGGTCAGCATGAAGATGGAGAATGAGCGGATTACGAAGTTAATCCGTGATTTGAAGACGGTTATTTAACCGAGCAGGGGAGGAAGCGCAATATGAGAATTTTAGAACTGACAGAGGACAGCAGAAAAAACATCTTAGAGGATTTATTAAAGAGAAGCCCGAATAATTACGGCAAATTCGAGGGCAGTGTCAACGAGATTATTGCGAATGTCCGTGAAAATCAGGATGAGGCAATTTTTTCCTACACAAAGCAGTTTGATGGAGCAGACATCAATGCTTCGAATATCTTAGTAACAGAGGATGAGATTAAGGAGGCATATGAGCTTGTAGATGAGAAGCTTCTCGGAGTCATCCGCAAGGCACTTGTCAATATCCGCAAATATCATGAAAAGCAGGTTCAGAATTCGTGGTTTACGACGGAGGACGGAGTGATTTTAGGACAGAAGATTACACCGGTAGGAATCGCAGGTGTCTATGTTCCGGGCGGCAAGGCAGTGTACCCGTCCTCGGTTCTTATGAATGTACTTCCGGCGAAGGTTGCCGGCGTACCGCGCATCGTTATGTGTACCCCTCCGGGAAAGGATGGCAAGGTATATCCTTCCACCCTCGTTGCAGCCAAGGAAGCCGGAGTCGACGAAATCTACAAGGTCGGCGGAGCACAGGCAATCGCAGCAATGGCATTCGGCACGCAGAGCATACCGAAGGTAGATAAAATTGTCGGACCGGGCAACATCTATGTGGCACTTGCCAAGAAGGCGGTATTTGGTTATGTGAGCATTGATTCCATTGCCGGACCGAGTGAGATACTGGTTCTTGCGGATGAGACAGCCAATCCGCGTTATGTGGCGGCTGATTTGTTGTCGCAGGCAGAGCATGATGAGCTTGCCTCCGCAATACTGATTACCACAAGCAAAGAAATCGCGCAAAAGGTATCCGAGGAAGTCGATGCCTTTGTCGCACAGTTATCCAGAAAAGAGATTATCCAAAAGTCGTTAGACAACTACGGATATATTCTGGTGGCAGACAATATGGATGATGCGATTGATGCGGTCAATGCCATTGCTTCCGAGCATATGGAGATTGTAACCAAAGATCCGTTCCATGTGATGACGAAGATTCGCAATGCCGGAGCCATCTTTATCGGAGAGTACTCCTCCGAGCCGCTCGGCGATTACTTTGCAGGTCCGAACCATGTACTTCCGACCAACGGAACCGCCAAATTTTTCTCTGCGCTTTCTGTGGATGATTTCATCAAGAAATCAAGTATCATTTCCTATTCCAGAGAGGCATTGGAACAGGTACATAAGGATATTGAGACTTTTGCAGAGTGCGAGCAGCTTACCGCGCATGCAAATTCAATTAAAGTTCGTTTTGAAGATTAAGGGGAATTGGAGAAGATATGTCAGAGAGAATTTCAACATTATCACGCAAGACAAAAGAGACAGATATTACCGTTTGTTTTTCCGTCGATGGCAGTGGAAAATCGCAGATTCATACAGGAATCGGATTTTTTGACCATATGCTGGAGGGATTTTCCAAACATGGATTTTTTGACCTGAAGCTGGAATGTGAGGGTGATTTGTCGGTGGATTGTCATCATACGATTGAGGATTGCGGAATTGTCCTTGGCAATGCAATTAAAAATGCACTTGGGGATAAGCTGGGAATCCGGCGTTTTGGAAGCTGTATGCTTCCGATGGATGAGACGCTGGTATTGTGTGCCATTGATTTATCGGGCAGACCGTATCTGCAGTTTGATGCGGAATTTACGGCTGAGCGTGTGGGCTATATGGATACCGAGATGGTAAAGGAGTTTTTCTATGCAATCTCGTATTCTGCGGGGATGAACCTGCACCTGAAGGTACTTACACCAGGCAATAATCACCATATGATTGAGGCAATGTTCAAGGCATTTGCGAGAGCGTTAGATGAAGCATCCCGTTATGATGAGAGAGTAAGCGGCATTTTGTCAACGAAAGGAAGTTTGTAGAATGGAACAGAAGAATATAGTTGCAACGCTCTATCTGAAAAATGGCAAAGCGGTCAAATCACGCACGGATTATACCGAAATCGATGATGTGAATGATTTGTGCCGCATGTACAATGACAGCGGAATCGACAAGATTATTATGTTTGACCTGTCCGATGATGAGGATGAGCATGAGAAAAACATCAATACGATTAAGTATTTAACCCGTGACCTTGAGATTAAAGTATGCGCCGGCGGCAACATTAACAGTATCGAGGATGTTAAGAAGCTGCTTTATGCCGGATGCCTTCAGGTAATGTTAAATGGCTCAAAGCCGGGAAGCGTCGCTCTGGCGGATGAAGTCAGCAAGCGCTTTGGAGCAGACCGCATTCTGGTATCCATCAACAACGTGGATTTTTTGTATAAGTATCAGCAGAACCTCGCGGACACGATACATGAGCTTTATGTTATGGATGCAGACATGATGGACGCGGTGGAGAATATCACAAGCGTCTCTTATATTGTCAGGCTGCCGGAATACGATTATGACCGGATTGTGGAAGTATTAAAAAGAAAGACCATCCGGGGAATTGCCGGAGATTTTGTCAACGCGGTTGATACCGATATTATGAACTTAAAGTCCAAGCTTTCCGGTGAAGGCATCAAGATGGTCAATTTTGAGCCGGAGTTAAAATGGTCGGATTTGAAGCTTAACTCAGATGGAATGGTTCCGGTCATTGTTCAGGATTACCGCACCGATGAAGTGCTGATGCTTGCCTATATGAATGAGGAGGCCTTCAATACGACCGTTCATCTCGGCAAGATGACTTATTACAGCAGAAGCCGTCAGGAGCTTTGGACGAAGGGACTTACCTCAGGGCATCTGCAGTATGTCAAATCCCTTACTGCGGACTGCGATTATGATACGATTCTGGCAAAAGTATCGCAGGTGGGAGCTGCCTGTCATACGGGCAACCGGAGCTGCTTTTTCAACAACATTGTCAAGAAAGAATACATGGAGAAGAATCCACTTAAAGTATTGGATGAGACTTACAATGAGATTGAAGAGAGCCGCAAGACGCCGAAGGACGGCTCCTATATCAATTATCTGTTCGACAAGGGAATTGATACCATCTTAAAGAAGGTGGGTGAGGAGTGCACGGAAATTCTGATTGCAGCGAAGAATCCGGATTCGGAGAAAATTACCTGTGAAATCTCGGATTTCCTGTATCATTGCATGGTTCTCATGGTGGAAAAGGGCGTTACATGGGAAGAAATTGCGAATGAATTGTCGCAGAGATAATGGGAGAGATATATGACCAAGTTAGCGTTAAGTGATGAAATTTTGCTGCGGATTGACCAGCCGGCCCGCTATATCGGCAATGAGCTCAATTCCGTAGTTAAGGATAAAAACAAGATTGACATCCGGTTTGCCATGTGCTTTCCGGATGTTTATGAAATAGGAATGTCGCATCTGGGAATCCAGATTCTCTATGATATGTTCAACCGGAGAGAGGATACCTGGTGTGAGCGGGTGTATTCCCCGTGGCCGGATCTGCATGCCATCATGAAGGAGCAGAAGATTCCGCTGTTTGGACTGGAATCGCAGGAACCGCTGAAGGAGTTTGACTTCATCGGAATTACCCTGCAGTATGAGATGTGTTACACAAATGTGCTGCAGATTCTTGACCTTGCACAGATTCCGCTGCTTGCGAAGGACCGCACACAGGAGAATCCGATTATCATAGGCGGAGGCCCGTGTACCTATAATCCGGAGCCAATCGCCGACTTTTTTGACATGTTCTATATCGGTGAAGGCGAGGAGATGTATGATGCGCTTCTGGATTTGTACAAGCGTATGCACAAGGAAGGAAAGAGCCGTGAAGAGTTTTTGCATGAAGCAGCAAAGCTTCCGGGAATCTATGTCCCTTCCTGCTATGAAGTATCCTATCACGAGGATGGCACGATAGAAGCCTTTACCCCAATCTATGAGGATGTACCTGCCACCATAAAAAAACAGGTGAGCATGGATTTGTCCAATGCGGTCTATCCGGAAAAGCCGGTAGTGCCGTTTTTGAAGGCAACGCAGGACCGGATTGTACTTGAAATTCAACGGGGCTGTATCCGGGGCTGCCGTTTTTGTCAGGCGGGGATGATTTACCGGCCAAACCGCGAGAAGAAGGTGGAGTATCTTAAGGAGCTTGCCAAGAAGATGATTGCCTCCACCGGATATGATGAGATTTCTTTAAGCTCTCTAAGCTCCTCGGACTATTCCGAATTGCCGGAGCTGATTGATTTTCTGATGGAGGAGTGTAAGGAGCGCCACATGAACATCTCCCTGCCATCGCTGCGCATCGACGCATTCTCGCTCGATGTCATGCAAAAGGTGCAGGATGTGAAAAAAAGCTCCATTACCTTTGCGCCGGAGGCCGGTTCACAGCGTATGCGCAATGTCATCAATAAGGGACTTACGGTTGACAATATCATGAACGGCGCAAAAACAGCCTTTGAAGGCGGCTGGAACAAGGTGAAGTTCTACTTTATGCTCGGTCTTCCGACGGAGACAGAGGAGGATATGCGGGCAATTCCGGAGCTTGCCAATGAGGTCGCTGCCCTCTATTACGATACGGTTCCGAAGGAAAAGCGTCAGGGCAAATGCCAGATTACCATCAGTACCTCGTTCTTTGTTCCAAAGCCATTTACACCGTTCCAGTGGGCGGGAATGTTTTTGCCGGAGGAATATCTGCGGAGAGCGAAAATTGTCAATGACCACCTCAAGGAACAGCTCAACCACAAGAGCATCCGCTACAACTGGCATGAGGCAGATGTAACGGTGTTGGAGGGACTGCTTGCAAGAGGCGACCGCCGTGTAGGAAAAGCGATTCTCTATGTCTATGAGCATGGAGGCTTCTATGATGCGTGGAGCGAATATTTTGACTATGGGCGCTGGCTGGAAGCGTTTGAGGAGTGCGGAATCTCCGTAGACTTCTATGCGCTCCGCGAGAGACCGGTGGATGAAATCCTGCCGTGGGATTTTATTGATATCGGAGTTACCAAAGCGTTCATGCAGCGTGAATGGAAGCGGGCGAGAGAGGAACAGACCGTAACACCGAACTGCCGTATGCGCTGTTCGGGATGTGGTGCGCGTCAATTTGAAGGAGGTGTCTGCTTTGAAAATCAGAATTAAATTCCGCAAATGGGGCGTCATGAAATTTGTCGGTCATCTGGACCTCATGCGCTATTTTCAGAAGGCAGTCAACCGTGCCAACATTGATATCTGTTATTCGGAGGGCTTTTCCCCGCATCAGATTATGTCGTTTGCGGCACCGCTCGGTGTAGGTGTAACAAGTGACGGAGAGTATTTTGACATTGAAGTTCACACCTCCATGTCTTCGAAGGAAGCAATTGCGGCGCTGAATCAGGTTATGGTGGACGGCGTTGAGGTAACCGGATATGTGGTTTTGCCGGAAAAGGCAAAGACGGCAATGGCAATTGTGTCCGCAGCCGATTACACGCTTTCCTATAAAGAGGGTTATGAGAATCCTTATACCGTAGAGCAGTGGCGCGGGATGATTGACGAAGCTTTCCATAAAAAGGAGACCTTTTCGATTATCAAAAAGACCAAAAAGAGTGAACGTGAGCTTGACCTAAAGCCGCTGGTGTATGAACTGAAGGTGCTGGATTCGGGGGCATTTTTCCTTAAGGTATCCACCGGAAGCACGGACAACCTAAAGCCGGAGCTTGTACTGGCTTCGATTTTTGAGCGGTGTCAGGTGGAGTACAATCCGGATGCCATGCAGATTCACCGGATGGAGGTCTATGCGACGGATGAGACGACCGGAAATTTTGTCTCCCTGTTAGATATGGGAGAACCGATATGAACCGGATTGCCGTTACCGAATTAGCGAAAAACAGCATCACTTATACGACGGTGGTGCTTTTGGATGAGAATCGCAAAATTTTGGATTTTCAGGTCTATGAACCTTCCGGCGCTTCTCTTTTAAATCGTATTTATATCGGCCGCGTGGAGAATATCGTGGAAGGAATCCATGCGGCCTTTGTCCGCATATCGGACAAGCAGAAATGCTTTTTGCCGTTGGAGCAGATTGAGCATGCAATCTTTACGAAAAAGCAGTCCGTGAAAAAAGCAATCAGCATCGGGGATGAGCTTCTTGTCCAGGTGACGCGGGATGCCATCAAAACCAAGGATGCGGTCGTATCTGCCGGTCTGACACTGCAGGGCAAATGCTGTGTGCTGACCGGCGCCAATACTTCACTTGGCGTATCCAAAAAGATTCCGGCGGGCAGGAAGGCAGAATTGTCTGAATTGCTGGAGCAAATCGGGCAAAAACTTTTTGCAGATGCTTCCGCAGTACCATGCGGAATCGTACTTCGCACCTGTGCGGCTTCTTTTTCCAATGAAGAGATTGAGGCAGACATCCGCAATATCTATGAAACATACGCCTCTATGGTGGAAGCTGCACGCCACAGGGAAGCGTTCTTCCTTGCCTATCAGGAACTGCCGCCATACATCAGCCGCTTAAAATCCATGGATTTGTCACAGGTGGATGTCATCTATACCGACAGGAAAGAGTTTTTTGAACAGATGACAGGTGCACTTCCGCACATGGCAGAGAAGGTGAAGCTGTATCAGGACGATGTCATCAGCTTAAACCGCCTGTATCAGGTAGAGAGTACCCTGGAGCGGCTGCTGGACAAGAAGGTGTGGCTGGATTCCGGTGCCAACATCATCATTGAGCAGCTTGAGACATTAACCTTTATCGATGTGAACACCGCAAAGAACCAGTCGAAAAAGGATTCTGCCATTCTGGCGGTCAACTGCGAAGCCGCATCCGAGATTGCAAGACAGATCCGGCTTCGAAATATCTCCGGAATGATTCTGATTGACTTTATCAATATGAAGGAAGAGGATGAAGCTGCACTTATCGCTCATTTGAAAAGCGAATTGAAGCAGGATAGCTGCCCGTGCCACTTTATTGATATTACCAGACTGGGGCTGGTGGAACTGACAAGAAAGAAAGTCCATCGGTCGCTCAGGGAGATATTCCGGCAGCAAGGCTTTTGAAAAAAATCTTGCAAAAAAAGGCAAAAAACCAGTTGACGGGCAATACCCGTTATGCTATTATACATGAGTATGCCGCACAGTGAGGTTTTAAGATTCTGCATTTTTATCGGATGCAGCACCGTAACTGGCGAGTAATGATAAAATAGGAGGTGCCATATGTACGCAATTATAGCAACAGGTGGTAAACAGTACAAAGTATCCGAGGGCGATATCATTACCATTGAAAAGCTTGGAGTGGAAGCTGGTGAGACAGTTACCTTCGATCAGGTTTTAGCAGTAGGCGGAGATTCCATCAAGGTTGGAGATCCTACCGTAGCTGGTGCAACCGTTGAGGCTTCTGTAGTAAAAGAAGGCAGAGCTAAGAAGGTTATCGTTTACAAGTACAAGAGAAAAACCGGTTACCACAAGAAGAACGGCCACAGACAGGCGTTCACCCAGGTTAAGATTGAAAAAATCAACGCGTAATCGATAGGAATTGTTATGATTTATATAACGATTTTCCAAAATCAGGACGGGATAAAGGAATTCAATTGTATTGGACATGCAGAATATGCAGATGCCGGTGAGGATATTGTGTGTGCTGCGGTGTCGGCAATCGTGATTAACACGATTAATTCATTGGAGACTTTTACTTCTGCATCTTTTCAGACGGTGACCAATTCACAGGAAGGTCTGATTGATGTGGATTTTTCCGAAAAATTGTCAAGTGAAGCGGATTTGCTGATGAAATCCATGATTTTGGGCTTACAAGGAATACAGGAACAGTATGGGGAAGAATTCCTCAGATTAGATTTTAGGGAGGTGTAAGACATGTTGAATATGAACCTTCAGTTTTTTGCTCATAAAAAGGGAGTTGGTTCTACAAAGAACGGACGTGACTCTGAATCCAAGAGATTGGGAGCAAAGAGAGCAGACGGACAATTCGTAAAAGCTGGTAATATTCTTTACAGACAGCGTGGTACCAAGATTCATCCAGGTTTGAATGTAGGTATCGGCGGAGACGATACATTATATGCTAAGGTAGA
>JBGVFC010000156.1:0-9160 GCA_045120755.1 Agathobacter sp.
CTTTTCAGATAATCACGCATCATTTCTCGCATTGCTGCTTTTTGTGGACTGTCATTTTTTCTTGCCATAAATAAAACCTCCAAACTGAGTAATTTTATCTTACATCAGTTTGGAGGTTTACACAAACTTTGGGATAGTCCCTACAGATTGCATCCTCAAGCCAGTCCCTCATGGTAAAGGCATCTCCGGCCCGCATCCGCATCCTGTTCCGCAACATCATCGATAACTCCATCAAATATATGCAGCGGGCAGGTGTCCTGATCATCACCATCTCGAATATTGGCAGTGACATCTTCATCGTCATCAAAGACAACGGAAACGGTCTGTCAAAGGACGAAACCAGTCACATCTTCGAGCTGAATTATCAGGGTTCCAACCGAATCAGCGGCAACGGACTCGGTCTTACCCAGTCAAAAGCCATCGTGGACTATTACGGCGGAACCATCTATGCAAAGAGCAGTCCGTCTCAGGGAATGGGCATCTACATACAGTTACCTGCCAACTAATAAACCAGCTTTTATATTATGGTTTATTCTACCAAAAAAACAAATACATGTCCACTATACAATCACATAATTTCTGTGTAATTTCTGTGTAAATTCACATAAAAAAAGCCTCATTCATAAAAAATGTGGCTTTTTTTCGTTCAACTTTTCTTTTTACTTTTTACACGCAGATATCCATCAGTCCCATCAGGTATTGAAGTCCCTCTCCCAAGCGGTTGTCTATAACAAAATCACAAATCTGTCGATTGCGCTTCTCCGCGTCAATCGAGAGAATGCGCAGTGTTTTTTCTTCTACCGAAAAATCCTCCTCCACAATACTTTGAATGAGTTTTTCCTTGTCTCTGTCAATAAAGATAATTGTCGCAGGGAAGTGGCGCTTCATCGCAATTGCCCCACACATATCAAGCGGCATGACCACACTCTGCCCGCTGTCTAAAACCGCTTGTATTTCTTCCTTTTTCGTCCCGTAATGCACCCCTGCATACATAGTTTTCTCGAAAAATTCTTCTTTTGCAAACTCATCCTCTGTCAGATAATGATGCTTGCTGCTTTGCTTGGTGCAATAGGTCTTCGGGCTTGCAAACCCATTCATCCGGCACAGCTTCTGCGCAATCTCGTTTTTTCCGGAACCGGACGGTCCCACCAGCGCAAGTACACACGGGGTCTCAATCCTTTCATCCCGCGACTGCGATGCCTTGATAATCTGCTTCACCACCGACACAAACTCCGTCATATCATTGACCGATAAAATTCCCGTCATCTTGCGGTTCCACGGCTTACGCATAAGCACCGGATATTCCGCCGGCGTATCTAAGACATTATGGATGGCATCATCCAGCACAATATCAAAATGGACAAGGTATTTGGCATTGCCCAGTATGATATTCTCATGCGGGAATTCCGGAAACTCCTCCATAATCTGTCTCGCCCGAAGTCCCATAAATTCCGGCGCAACCGCCGTAATAAAATACACATCCGCAATCTTCATCAGCTTGCGTACAGCCCGCTTCGTGCGCTCCGGCACATGCTGTCTGCGATACAACTCCTCATTGCTGTAAAACTCGCGAATCACCGTTGCCCTTCCGGTGTTCTCCCAGCTTTCAATATCCTTCAGCTCCAGAGGCGGCTCTATCTTATATTTGTCATTCGCCATCGCAATGGCAATACTGTTGAACGGGGCGGTAACATCATCCCAATCCAGTCCGATTTTTGGTCGTAACATTGTTTTTTCTCCTTATACACAAAAAGGAATTCCAAATGGAATTCCTTAAGTAGCGAGAAAGAGACTTGAACTCTTAACCTTCCGGGTATGAACCGGATGCTCTAGCCAGTTGAGCCATCTCGCCATATTTTTTTAAAGGATGGGACCTATAGGGCTCGAACCTATGACCCTCTGCTTGTAAGGCAGATGCTCTCCCAGCTGAGCTAAGATCCCATGTCCTGCCGGTTTCTCAACCGACTTACTTATTATATCCTGCCAAAGATGGGATGTCAACACCTTTTTTAATTTTTTTCAATCTTTTTGTAACAGTTCAGCCATAACCAATTGAATGGGCGAATCATGCTTGCATGAATGAGCACATGAAGTTGGTTATGAGTGGAGCGCCCGATTATGAGCAATCCGCTTGCGCAAGCAAGCTTTGAAGCCCGTAGGGCGAGATTGCGAATGGCGCGTGCTGAACTGTTACATCTTTTTATAAAAAATTGCCGGGAAGAATTTGTAACAATTCCTCCCGGCAATAATACAATTGTGAAAAATTATGCTCTTCTCTGTGCAACCAGTTCCCCATCCGATACGGCAATCTGAATGGTGTCACCGGTGGATACCTTATCCGCAAGAATCAGGCGGGCTGCCAGTGTCTCAACGGACTTCTGCAGATATCTTTTCAGCGGACGGGCACCATAGACCGGATCATAACCGTGTTCTACGATATATGCCTTTGCCTCCGGCGTCAGTGCAATCTGAAGCTGTCTGTCTGCCAGCCGCTTATTCAGATCTGCCATCAGCAAATCGATGATGCTGGTAATGTGCTCCTTCGCAAGCGGCTTAAACAGGATGATTTCATCCAGACGATTCAAAAATTCCGGCCGGAAATGTCCGCGCAATTCCTGCATTACACGTTCCTCGCATTCCGGCAGTATGCTTCCATCCTCCCCGATTCCTTCCAGAAGCTCCTGTGAACCGATATTGCTGGTCAAAATAATAATTGTGTTCTTGAAATCCACGGTGCGACCCTGGGAATCCGTGATTCTGCCATCGTCCAATACCTGAAGCAGTACATTGAATACATCCGGGTGCGCCTTTTCCACCTCGTCAAAAAGTACAACCGAATACGGCTTTCTTCTGACAGCCTCCGTGAGCTGTCCGCCCTCATCATATCCGACATATCCCGGAGGTGCTCCAATCAGGCGGGATACGGAAAATTTGTCCATATATTCGCTCATGTCCAGACGCACCATGTTACTCTCATCATCAAACAGACATTCTGCGAGTGCCTTGGCAAGTTCCGTCTTGCCGACTCCGGTTGGTCCCAAAAACAGGAAGGAGCCAATTGGTTTGGTCGGGTCCTTGATGCCCGCTTTGGAACGGATAATTGCCTCCGTAACCCTGGTAACTCCATCCTCCTGGCCAACCACCCTGCGGTGGAGCACCTCATCCAGATGCAGTGTCTTGTTGCGCTCGCTTTCCGTCAATTTGGCAACCGGTATTCCGGTCCATCTGGAGATAATACGTGCAATCTCCTCCTCGCTGACCTTCTCGTGAACCAGAGAAAGGTCGCGGTTCTTAAGAAGTTCCTCTTCAGCCTCCAGTTCCTTCTCCATCTGTGGGAGAACACCATACTGGAGTTCCGCCGCCTTCTCAAGATTATAACTCTGCTGTGCCTGTGCAATCTCGCTTCGCGTACTCTCGATGCTTTCACGCAGCTTGCTTACTTTTTCAACGGCACCCTTTTCATTGTCCCACTGTGCCTTCTTATTATTCAATTCATCCCGCAGGTCTGCCAATTCCTTCTGCAAAGCCTCCAGACGCTCTTTGCTCAGATTGTCTGTCTCTTTCTTCAGAGCAGTTTCCTCGATTTCAAGCTGCATAACCCGACGATTCAATTCATCCAGTTCCGTTGGCATGGAATCCAGTTCTGTCTTAATCAGGGCACAGGCTTCATCTACCAGGTCAATTGCCTTATCCGGCAGGAAACGGTCTGAAATATAACGGTTCGACAGCACTGCCGCAGAAACCAGTGCGGCATCGGTAATCTTGACGCCGTGGAAAACCTCGTAGCGCTCCTTCAATCCACGCAGGATGGAGATGGTATCCTCCACGGTCGGTTCATCCACCATAACCGGCTGGAATCTTCTCTCCAGTGCGGCATCTTTCTCAATGTATTCCCTGTATTCATCCAGAGTGGTTGCACCGATACAGTGCAGCTCGCCTCTTGCAAGCATCGGCTTTAAAAGCTGTCCGGCATCCATCGCGCCGTCCGTTTTTCCAGCTCCGACTATCGTATGAAGTTCATCGATAAACAGAATGATTTTTCCGTCGGAATTCTTCACTTCGTCCAACACTGCCTTCAGACGCTCTTCAAACTCTCCACGGTACTTCGCACCCGCAACCAGTGCGCCCATATCCAGTGCAAAAAGTTTCTTGTCCTTCAGTCCCTCCGGAACATCCCCCTTGACAATTCTCTGGGCGAGTCCCTCGACCACCGCCGTCTTGCCGACACCCGGCTCACCAATCAGAACCGGATTATTCTTTGTCTTGCGGGATAGAATCCGTACCACATTACGAATCTCATCATCCCTGCCAATCACAGGATCAAGCTTCTGCTGTCTTGCGCGTTCTACCATATCATATCCGTACTTTTCCAGCGTATCGTATGTAGCTTCCGGATTGTCCGAAGTCACTCTCTGATTCTTGCGGACGGTCGAGAGAGCCTGCAAAAAGCGCTCCCTTGTCAGTCCGTACTCACGAATCAGATCCTTGATTGCTTTGTTCGGATACTTGAGCATGCACAGGAAGAGATGTTCTACCGATACATACTCATCTCCCATCTGCTTCGCTTCATCCTCGGCCTGAATAAGAACCTTGTTCAGATCCTTGCCAACCAAAAGCTGTCCGCCGGACACCTTGGTTCTCTCCGCCAGCTTGCGCTTCGCGTTCTCCGTAAAATGCTCCAGATTAATCTCCATCTTCTCAATCAGCTTTGGAATCAGCCCATCCTGCTGCTCTAAGAGCGCCACCAGAAGGTGCTCCTGTTCCAATTCCTGATTGCCATATTCATATGCAAGTTTTTCGCAGTCATTGATTGCTTCAATCGATTTCTGTGTAAATTTCTGAATGTTCATATTCTCACCTCCAAATCTTCCGGTATCTGCCTGTGTTCCTAACAGTTGCTTTTAACCTTCAATTGCAATCAGCTTCTTCTGCGGAGTTGCCGGCTTTGCATCCTTCTTCGGAACAGTCAGTCTTAAAATACCGTCCTCAAATTTTGCCTTAATCTCATCCTCGCTTACCGTCTTTCCAACATAAAAGCTTCTGCTGCAGTTTCCACAGAACCGCTCGCGGCGGATATATTTGCCGTTGTCATCCTTCTCATCATTCTCTACATTCTTCGATGCGCTGATGGTCATGTAACCGTCCTTCAGTTCTGCGCTGACATCCTCCTTCTTATATCCCGGAAGATCAATTTCAATCTCAAATTCATCCTCGCGCTCCTTGATATCCGTCTTCATCACTGTGGTAGATGGAGTCACATATCTGCCGCTATTGCGTGGTACTGTTCTTCCAAAATCATCTCCAAAAAAGTCATCCAATAAACTCTCTCCAAAAATACTAGGCATTAACATAATCGTGTCCTCCTTATTCTATGATGCGGTATCATTACCGTAATGTTATTAGTTTTTCCAGGATTGGAAGTCCTATACTTCTTCGTTCCTCCCTTGGACTGATTCTGTTATACACCCATTATTAGCACTCGTCAAGAGCGAGTGCTAATAAAAATTCTAAATTTTTTATAAACTCTTATTCTTTTACGCTCTCATGAGATTACCAATCCGTTCTTCGTCCAGTCCCTGCCCAATCACAATGACCACTTCCTGTCCGACCGGTATCGGAGAAATATTCATTTCCTCCTTTGTCGCATTGACTTCGTACCATTTTCCCGAATCCTCACAGAAAAATCCCTTGACGCGAAATACCTCGCCGTATTCCTCATCCGCAAATAATCTCTCTGTTTTTTCCCGCAAAGATGTCTCATCAAACGGAATCTCCAGAAAATACAAGGTCGAATAGTCCGGCGCTGTACTTACGGATTTTTTCAGGTAGGATGCCATCTGATATCCACAGCAACGCAGCTTTTCATAATCCTCTCCGGTAAATGCGTCCCAGTCTTTTGCCATAAGGATGTCTTCTACCGGGCGCCTGCATTTTAACTGCTCTGCGGCGCGCTTTAAGTGAGCGACAGTCCGCTTTACTTCCTCCTCCGTTGCCAGTTGGGTACGGCTTAATAAGACACATCCGGCATTCGCAATCTGGGACGCCAGAAAATAGTCTGCCTGCTCCGAAAAGTCGTCGGACAGCTTTGCATCCACAATCGTGATGACATTGCCAATCTCATACCAGCGGTCTAACGGTTCTTCATGCAGGGAATCAAAAAACTCATCCACATCAAAGATTCCCGATGGTTCTATAATCACACGGTCATATCCGCTCATCCCCATTGCAATCAGCTTGGTCTTGAATCTCCGCCTGTGGCAGTCTGCATCACAGCCTCCCGCAACCATCTCCACCTCACAGCGTTCGCCTCTTAACTCCTGCAGCATCAGCATATCCACATTGACTGCCCCATAATCATTCTCGAGTATTCCTACGCGAATCCCCTGATTCATCAGGTATGTGGCATATTTTTTCAAAAATGTGGTCTTTCCAGCTCCTAAAAAACCGGTAATCAAATCTACTTTAATCATATCCGTCGGCACCGTCCTTTTTCGTAACAGTTAGCTGAACTGTTACTTATCTTACGTATTTTCTCCATTCACCATACAGGTTTCCGGAGTAAATTTCAAGGACTATTAGGATACGTATTAAAAATAGCGCGATTCCTTCGATGAAATCGCGCCACTTTTATCGCACTTATAAAATTTATTTTACGAATGCTTTCTTCTGTGCAGGCCGTATCCTGCCACTGCTGCACCAAGAAGAACAATCGCCGCAATCGGAATAATCGGGGATGTATCTCCTGTATCTGGTACTGTATTCGGTGTTGCAACCGGTGTTGTTGTCCCTTGCGTTTTTTGGTCTTTATCATCAAATACAATCAGATAGTCAGAAGCATGTTGAAATGTATAGGTTACATTTCCTTCACTATTTATCAAAGCAGCCTGCTGATACTCTAATTTCTTTGTAGAAGGATTATAGTAATAAAGATTTCCATACTTACCTGCTTTGTCTGTTCCGACATTCAGTGTCAATACACTATCAAAACCAAAGACGCCGTCATGTGCCAATGAAAGCTGCATGGTTGCTTTATCCTTCGCAAGAGCGGTTACCTCAGAAGCCGGAATACTACCGCTATTCAGTATTACATTCATATCAATTGCCTTTGACACATTCGAAATAATTGTTTTCGCATTGATACTCCATGTTGCATGATCAGATACTACAAAAACAAGTGTAACATCCTTTCCTGCTGCCTGATTGAATACCTCTGCCGGAACTTCCCTGGTCGTTTCCGGAAGAATAACTTTAATTTCTCCGTCGGTTGCCTTCGTAACAGAATTGAGAAGCTCAGCCAGACCTTCCTTATTCAAATCAATTTCTCTCTCAAATCCATCTTCCTGTTCCGGTGTCTGTGTCGTTGTTCCGGTTGCCTTTAATACTTCGCGGACTGTCGTGCTTCCCTGCACATACTCCACATATCCGTTCTTTGTTTCCGTAGCAGCCTGATATGCGGTGATTACACGGATTCTGCCCTCCCCGTACGGATTGGCATAGATGCTGTCCGCCTTTACGGTTCCGTTTAAATTGTTCTTGATATAGTTAATCAGCACTTCATTATCTACCATGACCTCGTCCTTTAATACCTTATTTCCCTTGAACATGGTAAATCCGTCTCCGCCGCTCTTTAACATATAGTTATGAGAGGCAAGCGTATAGGTCTTTGTTAAATCCAACGGAGTTTTGCCAACCATAACATTTTTTACACGGTAAGCTCCGTCTACCTTTACAAATGCGCCCTTATCGTCTGTTACCACTGAAGACGGAATTGTTGCATCTATTTCATAGGTAAGACCGGAAACTTGCAAAAATCCTCCATTTTCACCGGCATTCTCTCCGATTCCTGCTTTGCTTGCGCCCAGTTCCAGTGCATCTAAAATCTGCTGTCCGGTTGCCTCAATCAGACATGCCATATTGCCAAACGGATGAACGCTTATGATATCTCCGTAGGTGACATCACCCTTTGCTACATCTACGCGGATACCACCGCCATTGACAAATGCAATATCTGCGCCAAGCTGTGTGCGGTATGCATCCGCACACAAATCGCCCAGGTTGGTCTCCTGATTGCGAATCATGCGCTTGCTGCTTACCGGATCATTAATGACAAGTTTTACTTCTGTTGCTGCCACTTTTTCATTCTGAAGCTCTGCAAATTCTTCGGTTATGCCATCTACATAGGATAAAACATCCGGATTCTGCTCTGTACAATCACTAACCAGTTCACAGGTAATGGTTCCATCGGCGCTGATGACCATTTTTCCAAGTGCGGAAAGTTTGGTTCCGGTAGAGCTTAAAATTACAGTATTTCCATCCTTATCCCTGCACTCCTGTGATGCAATGGTGGAATGTGAATGACCATCGATGAAAACATCCATTCCCGTTGTATGTGCAATAATTTCTTCCGAGGTCCACGGCTTGCTTGCTGCATCAGTTCCGGCATGTCCGATTGCAATGATGTAATCTGCTCCGGCTTCCTGTGCCGCATCAATCGTCTTCTGTACCTGATTGTATAAATCCTGACCGTTGTTTCCTTCACAGAAGCCGTAAATGTAATTTCCGTTCTCATCCTGGAAGAAGGTCGGTGTGGACTTGGTGTAGGTCTCCGGTGTGGTGATACCGATATAGGCAACCTTTGTATCGCCGTAGGTTTTCATCTCATAGCTGTCAAATACCGGCTCCTTCGTTCTCAAATCGATAAAGTTACAGGAAACATATTCATAATCTGCCTTGTCAGCAAGTTCTAAGAACCGCTCCATTCCGAAATCAAATTCATGGTTGCCCGGTACGGCAAGGGTATATCCGGTCTCATTCATAATATCCACCAGATACTCGCCCGTGGACAATGCACCAATCACGCCACCCTGAATGGCATCACCGGCATCCACCAGTTCTACGAAATTGTCCTCTTCCATATCGAGCTTATACTGTGCAACTGCTGCATATCCAAGTCCTGTCACATTACCGCTCTTGTCTGTGGTCTGTTCATATGCATTGTGCACATCATTGGTATAGAGCACCACAAGATCCTTCGGTGCGTCCAGTTCATAAAACGCTACGGTTCCGCTCACCTCACAGGCTGCTGCGATGACCGGCTTGCCATTTCCCGCGTCCGGAATAAAGCAGATTCCCTCCGGAGAAACATCCCCCTGAATATCCG
>JBGVFC010000157.1:0-20046 GCA_045120755.1 Agathobacter sp.
TATCAATATGATTATTGTACAGCATACCAAGGAAGAACTGATTTCCAATCCGGCGGTGATTCAGCAGGAGATTTTGGAGGATATGCAGAGCCTGTTCGGCGAAGATTATGTGGTCGGTGTAAGTTTTCCGAGTATGACAACAGAGTAGAATAAAGTAGATTAAAAGTATTAGGTGGTGAGATTTGAATGGGTGATGTTTTATCTCAGAACGAGATAGACAGTTTGCTTGCAGCGTTAAGCAGTGGTGAATTAGATGTTGATGAAATTAAAGACAGAGATGAAAAACAGGTCAAGGATTATGATTTTGCGCGCCCTTCAAAGTTCTCAAAAGAGCATCTTCGTACGCTTGAAATCATATTTGAACATTATGGAAGACTGATTGCAACCAATCTTCCGGTGTATCTGCGTAAGAGCTGTCAGGTCGAAGTAATGAATTCGGAAGCGGTTACTTATTCTGAATTTGCAAATGCACTGTCGAATCCTGTTTTGTTGGGAATTGTTAATTTTGCACCTCTTCAGGGAACTATTATTATTGAAATGGCCTCTAACCTTGGCTATGCGATTGTGGACCGTATGCTTGGAGGCCCCGGAGAATCTCTGGACAAGGTGAGGGAATTTTCCGAAATCGAATTACTGATTATCGAGAAAATTTTTGTTATCTGTGTGAATTTGCTGAGAGAACCGTGGGGGAATGTGGTTGATATACATCCGCATCTTGAACGGGTGGAGACCAATTCACAGTATGCCCAGATTATTTCTCCGAGTGAGATGATCGCAATTATAACCATGAACGTCCGCATCGGTGATGTGGAAGGGCTGATGAATATCTGTCTTCCGTACATTACATTAGAGGATGTAATTGACAAGTTGAATACCAAGTACTGGTATTCGAATATGCAGAATCAGGATGAGACCGATTATGCGGAGGCAATTGAATCTCTGATTCAGCGAGCACAGATCCCGGTTAAAGCGGTGCTGGGCAACAGTATGATTTCAGTCAGCGATTTCGCGACTCTGCAGCCGGGAGATATTATCCGGCTGAATCGGAGAGTAGATGAAGAACTGGATGTATATGTTGGAAACATCCGCAAATTTACTGCTTTGCCGGGAGCATCCGGTGATGATTACGCAGTGAGGGTCACTTCGGTGATCAGAGAGGAGCAATAAGATGGATGGAGTTTTGACACAGGATGAAATTAATACATTGTTGAATAATCCAGGAAATTCGGCAGAGGATACATCGGAGGTATTGACATCGGAAGAACAGGATGCGATTGGCGAAATTGCCAATATCTGTATGGGAACAGCAGCCACTACTTTGTTTTCTTTGGTCAACCGTCGCGTAGAGATTTCAACTCCTGTTGTATCTATGAGTACATGGGATGAAATTACAAAAAAATACGAGAAGCCATGTGTTTTTATCCGGATTGCATATACGGTTGGATTGGACGGAAGCAATATTCTTGTTTTAAAAGAGGATGACGTCAAAATTATTACGGACCTGATGATGGGAGGGGACGGTACCAATACCGAAGGAGAACTCGGGGAGCTTCACTTAAGTGCAATCAGTGAGGCAATGAACCAGATGATGGGATCTGCGGCTACGTCGCTTTCCTCCATGCTCAACCGGATGATTGATATCAGTCCTCCGATTGCAGACTTAATTGATATGGCGGATCATATCGATGAAGAAACAATCGATGAGTTCCTGACGAAGGAATTTGTCAAGATTTCTTTCCGAATGGAAATCGGAGATCTGGTAGACAGTGAACTGATGCAGTTATATCCGGTATCCTTTGTCAAGGATATGTGTGAGGGCGTGTCTAGGAACATGGAAATTGATAACAGTCATATTAAGGAGGAAGCTGCACCTGCACCGAAAGCTCCAGAGCCGGCTGCAACGTCGGCGACCATGGCAGCGGCTCCACAGCAGGCAGCGATGGGACAGCAGATGATGGGACAACCGATGATGGGACAACCGATGATGGGGCAACCGATGATGGGGCAACCGATGATGGGACAGCCAATGATGATGCCGCAGATGATGGGACAGCCGGTGAATGTCCAGCCAGCACAGTTTCAGTCTTTTGCCGGTGGCGTAGCCCCGGTATTCCAGCAGGAGAACATCAATCTGATTATGGATGTTCCATTGGAGGTAACCGTGGAATTGGGCAGAACCACCAAATCCATTGCGGATATTCTGGATTTTGGCCCAGGTAAGATTATCGAATTGAACAAGATTGCCGGCGAACCGATTGATGTGTTAGTCAACGGCAAATACATAGCCAAAGGTGAAGTTGTTGTTATTGAGGAGAGCTTTGGTGTCAGAATTACAGAGATTATTTCGGATTCCAAGAGCGTTTCGCAATCATAGAAAGTAATGAATTAATATGAATATTTTACTTGCAAATAGTTTTGACAGTTTTTTACGGCTCGTCGGAGTTTTACTGATTTTTATTGCTGTTTTAGTCATCACATATCTGACCACACGCTGGATGGGAGGCTTTCAGAAAGCGCATTCTTATAACAAGAATCTGCAGATTGTCGAGACCATCCGCGTCGGCAACAATAAGATGATTAGTATTATTGCGGTCGGGACAAAATACATTGTAGTATCGATTGGCAAGGATGAGGTACATTTTCTCACCGAACTGACAGAGGAAGAACTCAAGGTTCTGCCGGAGCAGATGGATAGTGCCAAAGGTGAGAGTTTTCAGAATATATTGGACAAAGTGAAAAACGGTTTTACGAAAAAATAGGTTTTAACAATGAGTAATAAGATAAAACGTAATTATTGTAAGATTTCGGTAATATTTGCATGTCTGGTCGTGGCTTTTACGATTGCAACTTCTTTTATAAAGCCGGACCATGTATATGCAACCAATGTTAATCCACAGACAAATACAACGACGACAGACACCACCGGTGAGACGGATGACGGAACCGCTTCCGCAGACGGACTTTCTATTTATTGGAATAACGATTCCGGATCGGTTTCCACACCAATCCGGATGCTTCTTATGCTGACGGTGTTGTCACTTGCTCCGTCCATTTTAATTATGATGACTTCTTTTACGAGAATCATCATAGTTCTTCATTTTGTGAGGACTGCAATAGGTACACAGACAGCGCCACCGAATCAGGTTCTGGTTGGATTGGCACTGTTTTTGACGTTTTTTATCATGTGGCCGACCTTTCAGGAAATCAATACCAACGCCATACAGCCGTGGGATGCAGGTGAAATCACACAGGAAGAGGCTCTCGCGGCAGCAGAGCTTCCGATTCGGGAGTTCATGTACAGTCAGACACAGACAAAGGATTTGGATGTCTTTATTGAATTGTCGGGCGAGACTTACGAGACTTATGAGGAAATCCCGTTCTTTACACTGGTGCCTGCGTTTATTTTAAGTGAGTTGCGCAGTGCCTTTATCATGGGATTTTTAATTTATATTCCGTTTATTGTGATTGATATGGTGGTATCCTCCGTTCTGATGTCGATGGGTATGATGATGCTGCCGCCGACGACAATATCATTGCCGTTTAAGATACTGTTGTTTATTCTTGCGGATGGATGGGATTTGGTTATCACATCTGTGGTCCGGACTTTTTACTGACGAGGTGAGTTAGATGGATTTTGAGAGTGCAATACTGGATATGGCGAGTGAGGCAATCTATACCATTATTATTACTGCGGCACCGTTGCTTTTGGTATCCCTCATCATAGGTCTGATTGTCAGTATCTTTCAGACAGTCACATCCATTCAGGAACAGACACTTACGTTTGTTCCCAAGATACTGGGAGTTTTTATTACAATGATGCTTCTTGGCTCGTGGATGCTGAATAATATGTCAACATTCATGGAAAATCTGTGGTCGAATTTTAGTTATTATCTTAGTCTGATTTAGGTATGTTGAATTACAGTTTTTCGTTAATTGATTTTGAATATTGGTTGCTGATTCTTGTCCGGATTACAGCTTTTGTGTTCATTGCCCCGTTTTTCGGGCAGTCGGGGGTTCCAAATCAGGTTAAGATTGGACTATCGGTATTTGTCTCCCTGCTTTTGTATAATTTTGTTGATCATCCGGCGGCACTGTATTCCAGTGTTGTTGGATTTGCCGTGTGCGTATTAAAAGAGGGAATTACGGGATTGCTGATTGGATTTGCGGCAAATCTCTGTAATTCTATTGTTTTTTTTGCAGGTAATATTATCGATATGGATATCGGTCTGTCCATGGCAACGGAATTTAATCCGGATATGAATAATCAGGTCACTATTTCCGGTAATTTGTATTATTATCTTATCTTTTTGCTGTTATTGGGTTCTGATATGCACCTGATGATTCTTCGGGCTGTGTGTGAATCCTTTACGGTGGTTCCGCTTGGCGGAGCGCAGTTTGAAATGGACCATCTGCTTATGGCAATCACTACCTATATGACAGATTTGTTTGTAATTGGGTTTCGGATATTTCTTCCGGTTTTTGCATGTATTATGGTGTTGAACTGTATCCTTGGAATTATGGCCAAGGTTGCTCCGCAGATGAATATGTTCTCTGTCGGAATACAGCTTAAGATGATTGTTGGATTTGCAGTGATTTTTCTGACTGTTTTCATGCTCCCGAAGCTGGCAGATTTAATTTATTCGGAAATCAAACAGATGGTGGTATTGTTTATTGAAGGCCTGTATAGTTGAAATAGAAGAAAAAAAATATTTCCTACCTTATAATTTGCAGTATTTTGCAAAAGATGGAGAGGGCGGGGAAAAGACTGAGCCGGCGACACAGAAGAAGTTAGAGGATGCACGAAAAGAGGGCAAGGTTGCCAAAAGCAAGGAACTGACGGCGGCATTTGACCTTCTGGTATTGTTTTTGGTGCTGAAATTTTTTATATCCTATGTCGGGGACAAACTGCTTGGTATCTTTAGTTATGTATATGCAAATATGGCAGATTTTTTACATATCAATCAGGCGGATTTTTCCACAAAAGCAGTGGCAGGATTTTTGACAGATATGATAACCAAGATGCTACTGATTATGCTTCCTTTTTTTCTGTTTGGTTTTGTCATTACGATTGTAATTAATATTTTTCAGGTTGGCTGGAAGGTATCGGCCAAGCCGATGGAGCCGAAGCTGGACAAATTCAATCCGATCAATGGCTTTAAGCGCATGTTTTCCAAGGATGCCCTGTTTAATCTGGTGATGTCAGTAGTGAAGATTGCGTTAATCGGTGTGGTTGCCTATCTGACCATCCGGGACAAGAGCAATGATTTGTTCATTCTCTATTCGATTCCGCTCAATCAGGCGGTTTCCCTGATTGGCAATCTGATTATTGATACGGGACTACGTATCAGTCTTGTGTATATGATTATCGGAGTTGCGGATTTTGCTTATCAGAAGTGGAAGTTCCGTGATGAAATGAAGATGACCAAGCAGGAAGTTAAGGATGAGTACAAGAACACCGAGGGAGATCCGCAGGTCAAAGGGCAACAGAAGCGGCGTATGCAGGAGGCATCCAGAAGAAGGATGATGCAGGATGTACCCAAGGCGGATGTCGTTATCACGAACCCGACGCATTACGCAGTTGCACTGCAGTATGATGCAAGTTCCGGAAAAGCGCCTTTTCTTGTAGCAAAAGGTGAAGATTATCTTGCACAGAAAATTAAAGAGATTGCAAAAGAAAATAATATAGACATTGTTGAGAATAAACCCCTTGCCAGAATGATTTATGCAAATGTAGAGATTGGAATGGAGATTCCACCGGAGTTGTATCAGGCGGTTGCAGAAATTCTGGCATTGGTATATCAGAGACGTAATTAAAGAAAGGAGGCGGGCATAAATGAAAAAAGGAGCAGATATAGGAGTCGCATTGTATCTTCTTACTGCGGTTATCTTCTTTATCATACCGATTCCGTCTATTTTGCTTGATGTTATGCTTGCCATCAATATTGCCATTGCACTGATTATATTGTTTAATGTGTTATATGCAAAAGAGGTGTTGGATATGTCCTTTTTCCCAACCCTGCTTTTGTTTACGACGATTTTCCGTATATCACTGAATGTTTCATCCACCCGTCTGATTCTTACGACCGGAAACCCGGGTAATGTCGTAAAGGTGTTCGGAAGCTTCGTTGGTGGCGGAGATATCATCATTGGAGCGATTGTATTTATTGTTTTAATCATCATTCAGTTCGTTGTCATCAACAAAGGTTCTGAGCGGGTGTCCGAGGTAACTGCAAGATTTACGCTTGACGCTATGCCGGGTAAGCAGATGGCAATTGATGCGGACCTGAATACGGGCGCAATCACCGACAAGGAAGCGAAGGAGCGGCGTGAAAAAATCCAGAAAGAAGCCAGCTTTTTCGGCTCTATGGATGGTGCGACCAAGTATGTCAAGGGAGATGCCACGGCCGGTCTTATCATCACCATTATCAATCTGGTCGGTGGTACGGCAATGGGAATGATGAATCAGGGACTGGCGTTCGGTGATGCAATTATGCAGTACGGTGTACTGACCATCGGTGACGGTCTGGTTTCCCAGATTCCGTCGCTTCTAATTTCCCTGTCAACAGGTATTCTTGTCACGAAGGGCTCCGGAGAAGCGGATTTCAGCGGTGTGCTGGTCAGACAGCTATTTGGTGTACCGCGTGTCATGTATCTTGTCGGCGGAGTCATTGCGTTTCTTGGAATTGTCACTCCGCTCCGCAAAGAGTGGTGGCTGTTCCTTGGCCTTGCGGCTGCTTTTGTGCTGACAGGACGCTCCATGAGCAAGGCAATCGGAGTCGAAACCATCGAAGAAGAGGTACAGCAGGCAGAGACGGAAGCAGAAGAAATCCGCAAGCCTGAGAATGTGGTCTCCCTGCTTCAGGTGGACCCAATTGAACTGGAATTTGGCTATGGAATTATTCCGCTGGCGGATGTCAATCAGGGCGGGGATTTGTTAGACCGGGTGGTTATGATACGAAGACAGATTGCTTTAGAACTTGGAACCGTTGTACCGATTATCCGTTTAAGAGATAATATCCAGCTTAATCCGAACCAGTATATTATCAAAATAAAAGGTATTCAGGTGACGGAAGGAGAGATTCTTTTTGATCACTATATGGCGATGAACCCGGGGTATGTAGAAGAGGAAATTACCGGTATTCCGACCTTTGAACCATCCTTCCATCTGCCGGCAATCTGGATTACAGAGAGTCAGAGAGAGCGGGCAGAGAGTTTTGGATATACGGTTGTAGATCCACCGTCCATCATTGCCACACACCTGACGGAAGTAATCCGCTCCCATATTGCAGAGCTTCTGACCAGACAGGATGTACAGAATCTCGTGAACAACTTAAAGGAGACCAATCCGGTACTGGTGGATGAACTTATTCCGAAAATGCTGGGACTTGGCGATGTGCAGAAGGTACTACAGAATCTTTTGGAGGAGGGAATTTCCATCCGGGATCTGCTTACAATTTTTGAGACGCTTGCAGACCATGCACAGGCAACAAGGGACACGGATGTTCTGACCGAGTATGTCCGGCAGAGTTTAAAGCGTGCCATTTCCAACAAGTATTTTCCGTCGAACGAGGTCACCAGTGTGGTTACGCTCGATCCGAAGGTGGAACAGGAGATTATGTCCTCCGTAAAGCAGACCGAGCAGGGAGCATACCTTACACTCGATCCGGAGAAGACGAAGAAGATTATGTCCTCGGTTGAGACGGAAGTGGGCAAATTGGAGAGTCTTGGCAAGAATGCAATTATTATTACGTCTCCGATTGTGCGGATGTACTTTAAAAAACTGACAGAAGATTATTTTAAGGACCTGATTGTAGTATCATACAACGAAGTCGATTCGAATGTGGAACTGCAGTCCGTAGGGATGGTGACAGCTTAAATGACAATTAACAAATTTCAGGGAAAAACAAAAGAAGAAGCAATTGAAAAAGCTAAAAAGGCACTGGGCGACAATGCGGTAATCATGAATGTAAAGGAAATTAAGCCGAAGGGGCTTTTTCGTGCTTTTAGTTCCTCCACCTATGAAGTGACGGCTGCAATGGAAGAAAAGGAACCATATATCAATCCGAGAAGTGTTCTGCAGAATCCAAAAGGGATTCATGACAATATTAATCTGGCAGCAGATGAAAAAATCGAACTGTCCAAGCTGGTAAAGAGCGATAAGGAGGCAGTAAAACCGGCGGTTCCTGTCAGACCTGTTATAAAAAGTGAACAGGTAAAGGAAACGGAGGACAACAATGATGAGAAGAATCTTGAGAAGAGACTGGATGATTTGTCCACTATGCTGGAGGAAAAATTAGGACAGACCAAAGAAGCAGATGCCGCCATCCCGGCGAAGTCATCTTCCGTGGAGGAACTTGATTTTGTCCGCATTTTGTACAGTACACTCATTAACAATGAAGTGCATGAGAATTATGCAAATCAGATTATCGGTGAAATTGAACAGTTCATACGCCCGGGGAACAGTGTGGATGTGATACTGGCGAATGTGTACCAAAAACTGATTCTGCAGTTTGGGAGACCACACACCATTGATTTGTCGGGGAAGAAGCCGAAGGTGGTCTTCTTTATCGGACCGACGGGTGTAGGTAAGACGACCACGATTGCCAAGATTGCCTCCAAATACAAAGTAGAATATAACCGCAAGGTGGCCTTTATCACGGCAGATACTTATCGGATTGCAGCGACGGAGCAGCTTCAGGTCTATGCCAATATACTGGATGCACCGATGAAGATTGTATATTCAGCGGAGGAATTAAATGATGCAGTCATGAAAATGTCAGACCAGGATCTGATATTTGTGGATACAGCAGGTTTTTCGCACAAGAATGCCACACAGAGGGAGGATACCAAGCATCTTCTGGATTCCCTTCAGCCGGATTTTCATAAGGAAGTGTATCTGGTGCTGAGTGCAACGACAAAATACAAGGATTTGCAGGATATCGTAGATATCTACAAAGAAATTAGTGACTATAATCTTATTTTTACAAAACTTGATGAAACATCAGCTTATGGGAATCTTTTAAATATCAAATTGTATTCGGAAGCGGGCTTGTCCTATGTGACGATGGGACAGAATGTGCCGGATGATATTGAGGTGTTCAATACACAAAAGATTGTAAAACAGCTTTTGGGAGGCAAATAATACATGGATCAGGCGCAACAGCTTCGCAACGTGATAAAAATTAAAAATCAGAACAGTATTTCCAACGCAAGGGTAATCACAATTACCAGTGGAAAAGGAGGTGTCGGCAAATCCAATGTTGCCGTTAATCTCGCCGTTCAATTGCACAAAGCCGGAAAAAGGGTAGTGATTTTTGATGCGGATTTTGGACTGGCGAATGTGGAAGTGATGTTTGGTTCGGTTCCGAAATATAATTTGTCGGATGTTATCTATCAGGGAAAAAATATTCGTGAAATTATCACAACCGGTCCGATGGATATCGGATTCATCTCCGGAGGATCCGGTGTGATTTCACTGAATAATCTCTATCATGAGCAGATTATGTATCTGATTAATGCACTGGGAGAGTTGAATGAAATTGCAGATTTTATTATAATAGATACTGGGGCAGGAATATCAGACCAGGTTCTGCAGTTTGTACTGGCAAGTCCGGAGGTTCTTTTGGTTACAACTCCGGAACCGAGTTCGCTGACCGATTCTTACTCCCTGTTGAAAGCCATGTATCGTAATCCAAATTTCAGGGCGGAGGATACGGCAATCCGAATATTGGCGAACAAGACGAACTCCAGGGAAGAAGGAATGGCAGTCTACAACAAGCTCAATTCTGTGGTAAAGCAGTTTTTACAGGGAGAATTGGAATTTTTTGGAATGATACCGCAGGATGCTGCGTTAGAGAAGGCAGTCCGGCAGCAAAAAATCGTATCAATGTATGATTCAGCTGCCAGATCCACCAAAGCATTTGAGCAGCTGACATCCAGATTGTTAAATGGTGAGCAGGTCGATGCTCCGGCAAAGTGGGGAATTACACAACTGTTTGCAAGTCTTTTTAGGAAAAGTTAGGAGAGAATATGACATTATCGGAGATTACCAAGCCGGGAGACAAAATTGATATTCAGCTCGTACAGCAGTTAGAGCAGCAACAGCAGGGAAATACAACCGAACCAATCCGTACTTATAAGAGCAGTGTCTTTGATATTCAGGATGAGGAGTCCATTGAAATTGGCATGCCGACGGAGAATGGACGGATGGTTCTTTTTCAGGCAGGGTTGCGGTGCAAAATGCTTTTTTATACTAAAAAAGGGCTTTATACCTGCGTGGCAGTGGTGCAGAGACGGTATAAAAGCGAGAACTTCTTTGTATTATCCATGAAGGTGACATCCGTTCCGGTAAAGTTTCAGAGAAGGGAATTTTTCCGGATTGACTGTATGATTCCGATACAGTTTACACCGGTGGAGCAGGAGATTGCAATGATGGGGCGGACTGAGGAGATTTTCATGAAAATTCAGGAGCCACAGTATCAGAGACAGCGCGTGGACGCATGTGTGCTGGATATCAGCGGCGGTGGAATCCGGTTCTCCACGGAAGAGAAGCTTCGCGAACAAAAATATATTCTGACAACAATAAGACTTCAGAACGACGAAATGGACCAGTTACTTTATCTGGTTGCCGAGCTTATTGCTTCGGAACCGAACAAGAACGGGGAGAAGTACATCAATCGGGCAAAATTTTTGTTTAAGGATTTGAATGACCGGGAGACAATAGTTAGGTTTGTGTTTGAAGAGCAGAGACGCCTTCGGAGGAAAGAAAATAGGTAAAATGGAAGAAAAGATGACTCAAAATGATTATGAAGCACTTATGAGGAGTGGTGAGCGTGCTATAATCAGACAAAATCGTAATTCTCATAAGCAGAAAAAATTAATTGTGCTGGCTTGCTCTACGGGAGGACCACAGTCTTTACAGGAAGTTATTCCGTTACTGCCGGCAGATTTGGATGCACCTATGGTTCTGGTTCAGCATATGCCTGGGGGATTTACACAGTCGTTGGCAGAGCGGCTCAACAATATGAGTGAAATCTGTGTCAAGGAAGCCGAACATATGGAGAAAATCGAGAGTGGGGTTGTCTACATAGCACCGGGCGGAAGGCATATGGAAGTGAAGAAATCCATGAACGGAGTCCATCACATCAGTCTGAATGATCATCCACCGATTGGAGGTTTAAGACCTTGTGCAGACAAGACTCTGGAATCGGTATGTGGGACGGACTATGACGAGATTACCTGTGTTGTTCTTACAGGAATGGGCTCTGATGGAACCAAAGGAATCCGTGCTTTGAATAGGAAGAAGAAGATTTATGTCATTGCACAGGATGAAGCGAGCAGTATTGTTTATGGGATGCCGAAGGTCATCAAATCCACCGGTCTGGTGAATGAAGTTGTACCATTGAAGGAAATTGCAAATACAATTATCAAACATGTGGGGGTAAAAGAAGATGGATGTTAGTCAGTATCTCGAGATTTTTATTGACGAAAGTGCAGAGCATTTACAGACTTTGAATGACTGTATCATGACTCTGGAGAGTGAGCCGGACAACAAAGACACAATCAATGAAGTGTTCCGTGCCGCACACTCATTAAAAGGTATGGCCGGTACCATGGGCTATAAGCGTATGCAGCATTTGACTCATGATATGGAGAATGTATTTCAGGAAGTCCGGAGCGACAAGATTAAAGTAGACAGTGCCATGATTGACCTGTTGTTCGAATGTCTGGATGCGATTGAAGGTTACCTGAACAACATCAAGGCAACCTCGGATGAAGGAACCGATGACAATGAAGTAATCATCAAGACACTCAATGATTTCCTTGCAAAAGCCAACGGACAGGCAGTAGCGGAATCCGTAGCCCCTGCGACGGAAGCAGTTCCTGCAAAGGAGGAGGCACCGACGGTGGAAGAATCATCGACCTCTGAACACAAATACGCCAAGATGGAATTTTCAGACCATGAGAAGAAGGATATTGAGGCTGCCAGGGAAGAAGGCAATAAGATTTACGGACTGACCGTATATGTACAGAAGGACTGTCTGCTGAAAGCGGCGCGCGCATTTCTTGTATTCCGTGAAGTGGGAGAATTAGGACGTATTGTGGTATACCGTCCAAGCTCACAGGATATAGAGGATGAGCGGTTTGAACTTGATTTTACTATTTTTGTTGCTTCAACAGAACCGCTCGATAAATTGATTGCTGCCGCAAAAGGGGTATCTGAGATTGAGAATGTTGTCGGCGGCGAGATACCGGAGGAGAAGAAGGAAGAGGCTGGAGCAGATGCAGCGAAGACAGAGGCAGCTGCTTCCAAGAAGGAAGAGAATAAGCCTGCAGCATCCGGCAATGCACCGGCAAAGAAGCCTTCAAACAATAAGCCGGCAACCAACCGCACCGTCCGTGTGGATATTGAGAAGCTGGACAACCTGATGAATCAGGTATCCGAGCTTATCATTGCGAAGAACAGTCTTGTATCCATCAGCAATGCCGATGGTGGTAATTCCAGCCAGACTTTCCATGACCAGATTGAATATCTGGAGAGAATCACGACTAACCTTCATGAGTCGGTCATGAAAGTACGAATGGTTCCAATTGAGAGCGTTACCCAGAAGTTCCCTCGTATGATTCGTGATCTGTCCAAGACGCTGAACAAGAAGATGGAACTGGTTATGACCGGTGAGGATACCGAGCTTGACCGTACCGTAGTAGACCAGATTGGTGACCCGTTGCAGCATCTTCTCCGCAATTCCGCAGACCACGGTCTTGAAAGCGGTGAGCTTCGTCTGGAGAGAGGAAAGCCTGAGACAGGAACCATCTTCCTGAATGCTTATCAGGAAGGTAATAATGTCATTATTCAGGTTGGTGATGACGGTAACGGTATTGATATAGAGGGAGTAAAGAAAAAGGCAATTGAGCGTGGACTGGTTACTCCGGAGCAGGCAGAGAACCTTAGCCAGAAGGAGATTATCAATTTCCTGTTTATGCCAAGTTTTTCCATGGCGAAGAAGATTACCGATATCTCTGGACGAGGTGTAGGACTGGATGTTGTAAAGTCCGGTATTGAGCAGTTGGGTGGAGATGTCGATGTCAAGACAAAATTGGGAGAGGGAACAACCTTTACCGTCCGTCTTCCATTGTCACTTGCAATTATCCAGGCGCTGCTTGTTGAAATTCGTGATGAGAAGTACGCAATTGCACTTGGCTCTATCTTCAATATCGAGGATATTCCGGTCAGCGATATTAAATACGTGCAGGCAAAGGAGGTTATCCACCTTCGTGGTATGGTTATTCCGCTGGTACGTCTTGACCGTGTGCTGGATGTTCCGCCAAGAGAGGAAGAACCGGAGAATATGACCGTTGTTATCGTAAAACAGGGTGATTCTCTTGCAGGACTTGTTGTTGATAATCTTATGGGACAGCAGGAAATTGTTATTAAGTCTCTGGGTAAGTATATCAATGGTAATAAGTTGATCAGCGGAGCTACCATTCTTGGTGATGGTGAGGTCGCACTGATTCTGGATGTGAACACATTACTGTAATGGGGGGATAAAACAATGGCAGACAATAAAATTACAACGAGTGATGATACAAAACAGTATATCGTTATTCAGATTGGCAATGAAAAATACGGCATTGATATCAGCTACATCGACAATATCATCCGTATGCAGAAAATTACCAGAGTACCTAAGGCGCAGCCTTATTTCAAGGGAGTTATCAATCTTCGCGGCGATGTAGTTCCGGTTATGAGTATCCGTACCAAGATGGGACTGGAGGAGGATGTGTTTACACATTCTACCAGAATACTGATTCTTAAAATCGAAGAACATGGATTGTTGGGTGTCCTGGTAGATGAGGTCTGTGAGGTTGTTACCTTATCGGAGAATGAAATTGACCGTACATCTGTGAAAAAATCAGCAGATAATTTCATCAACGGAATTGGTAAAAAGGGCGATACTTTGATTTCACTGTTCGAAATCAATGCGATTATCAGTGAGCGTGAAGTAAATTAGTTTTAGCTTATATAGTGAGGAGATTGTTCCTCACTATATAATTTTTAGGAGGTTTCATGGGAGAATTTACATTAGATCATGTAAATGATATGTATCTTGATATACTCAAAGAGATTGGTAATATTGGTGCGGGTAACGCAACTTCTGCAATTGCCAGTCTTTTGAATACAAGAATTAATATGCAGGTTCCGAAGGCTGAGCTTATGCCGGCGACGGAATTAGGAGGAGCAATTTGTCCGGAAGATGAGACCATTGTCGGAATTTTTCTTGAAGTAACCAATGACATTACGGGCAGTATGATGTTTTTGATGAAGCTGGATTCGGCTCACTATCTGGTAAGTCGTCTGATGGGAATGGAGAGGGATGTGAATAAGCCCTTTGATGAGATGGAGTTGTCTGCAATGAAGGAGATTGGCAATATCATTGCCGGCTCTTACCTGTCGGCTTTGTCCAATATGACGAATCTTAGAATTATGCCATCGGTTCCGCATATTGCAGTTGATATGGCTGCTGCGATTCTCAGTGTTCCGGCGATTCAATTTGGACAATACGGGGATAATGCATTGTTTATCGAGACAGAATTTGGGGATGATGTGATGATTAACGGCTATTTTATCTTGATGCCGGATCAGGATTCCTACGCAAAGATACTGAGTTCACTGGGAATAACAATATAAGAGGCGTATAATTATGGGGAATATAGTTAAGGTTGGGATGGCTGATTTGAGAACAGCCAAAGCTCCTGATGTACTGACCACCTTAGGGCTCGGTTCCTGTATTGGACTTACTTTGTATGATCCGGTACTTAAGATTGGTGGTATGGTACACTATATGTTGCCGGATAGCACACAGTTAAAGAACAATAGCAATATTGCAAAATTTGGAGATACCGGAATCAGGGAATTGCTGAAGCTGATGATAAAAGAAGGGGCAGTTCCTCAGAGAATGGTTGCAAAAATTGCTGGTGGAGCGTGTATGTTCCAGATGAGTGGAAAGTCGGCAATTGGTAATGTGGGAGCGCGTAATACGGAGACTGCGAAGAGGATGTTAAGTGAACTGCGCATTCCTCTGGTAGCTGAGGATACAGGACTAAATTATGGTAGGACAGTAGAACTTCACTGCGCTACCGGTGAATTTGTGATTAAAGCAGTAGGGAAGGATGTTAAGACGATTTGAAAAATAAAATTCATTCAAATTTTATTCCGGCTATTGTTATGCTCGGTGCAGGTGCGATTGATGTTATATGCTCAATCATCAGAGGGTTGCCGTTGCTGGAATTTTTACAACGTCTGCTGCTTGTTATGGTTATCTTTCTTGTAATCGGCTTGGTGATTAAGTTGATTCTGGACAAATGTATTGCGCTTATGGCGGACAAAAAGCAATCCGGGGAATCGGAAAATGACAGCGATGCGGATACCGGCGAGAAGAAGGATGGTACTGTGGGAGCAGAGAAATAGTGACTTGGGGCGATAAGTATGAAAGCGGTTGATACAGAAAAGTTATGGAGTGAATATCACAAAAAGCCTACAGCAGAAATTCGGGAGCAACTGATTCTTGCATATGCGCAACTGGTAAAGCTGGTTGCTGGACGTCTTAGTATGTATTTGGGACACAATGTCGAATTTGAGGATTTGGTCAGTTATGGAATTTTTGGACTGATTGATGCAATTGACAAGTTTGATCCGGATAAAAATGTAAAGTTTGAGACCTATGCAAGTCTGCGGATTCGCGGTACGATATTAGATTATATTCGCAAGATGGACTGGATTCCGAGAACTGTGCGCCAGCGTCAGCGTCAGATAGATGAGGCTATCAAGCAGATTGAGATGCGCACCGGCAAAGCTGCTTCGGATGAGGAGATTGCAGCAGAACTTGGTTTAAGTGAAGAGGAATACTGTAATTGGCAGTCGCAACTTAAGGTGACGAATGTGATATCCTTAAATGAATTCGAAGAACAGGGGGCGGGACCGGAACCGGTCATGGATGCCTCCCATAATTCACATTTTGCGCGACCAGAAGATGTTGTGGAGGAAGCAGAATTAAAACAGATGCTGATAGATTCTTTGGAACTTCTGACAGAGAAAGAACGCCGGGTGATTGAACTGTATTATTATGAAGACCTGACACTGAAGGAAATCAGCCGGGTGCTTGAAGTGTCGGAATCGCGCATTTCGCAGTTGCATACGAAAGCATTGGTCAAGATGCGCAAAAAGATGGGACCATATATGAATATTTTTCAATGAAGCAACAGGAGGCGGTTATGTCGATTCGGCCAATTGATTTTAATGGAGTCATACAGCGTTCGGAGGATGTTGGTGCGGTAAAACATCAGCAGGAATATAAACCGGTCGTGGATCAGCAGAATATTCAGGCGCAGATTACAAAAAATGAGGCCAATGCCTCACAGCAGGTTGTGACGGCCAATCACAGTGAGAAGCTTCAGAATCAGACAGATGCCCAAAAAGAGGGCAAAGGGCAGTATCACTCTTCTGACAGGAAGAAAAAGAAAAAGCTGGATGCAGACACGGATGGAAAGGTCATCAAAAAGAGTGGTCAGTCTGTGTTTGATATAAAAATATAGCGACAAGGAGCATACAATGGCTGCAGTAGAAATTGTACTGATTATAGTTGGAGTTCTGTTTATCATCGGAAGTTTTTTTATCCATGATAAGTTGAGCAAGAAGGATATTGACCAGATTTCCAGGCTGAGTGAGCATGAGCTGAAAATTATTGTAGAAAAGCAGCTTCGGGCTGCCAATCACAAGGTGGAAGAAGCAATAGAAGATACACTTGGCAACTCGATGGAGACAACCAAGCGCTCCATGGAGCACACCTGCAATGAGAAAATTATGGCGATTAACGAATACTCGGATACGGTTCTTGAATCCATGAACAAGACACACAATGAAATTATGTTTCTGTACAGTATGCTCAATGACAAGCATGCAGAGCTTACCAATTTGGCTGGAGAATTGCAGGAATTGTCGCAGAATGTGCAGGATACGGAGAATAAAGCACTGCAGAAGCTGGCGGATGCGACAGACGAAATTGAGCAGAAGGTTCGTATGGCAGAGCCGGAGCAGGAGACTGAGCTGTTGACAGAAGCGGTGGTAGCAGGACAGAATGACATGGATTTGGCGGCAAATCACAATGATGATATTCTCTTTTTGCATAGTGCAGGAAAGAGCGATATTGATATTGCCAAAGAGCTGGGACTTGGATTAGGCGAGGTTAAGCTGGTAATTAGTTTGTTTAAAGGGGAAATATCGCGTGAGATTTAAATATTATTTACGGGGAGCCGGACTCGGCATTCTTCTGGCAACGCTTGTCCTGACAATTACTTTCCTGGCATCTGACAGAAAGGTATCGGATGAAGAAGTCATAAGAAGGGCGCAGGAGTTGGGAATGCTCATGCCGGGGCAGGATGCTGACCAGCATCAGAATCCGGAGAATATAGTACCGGACACATCGGAAACGGACACGGAGAATACCGTGCCATCGGCGGAGAATGGAACCGGACAGGATGAGGAGACGCTGAATACGGAGAATGCAGCGGGAGAAGAACAAGCCGAAACAGCAGAATATTATCTGCTTGAAATTGAACGTGGAGATACGGCACGGATTATCGGACAGAAGCTGCAGGATGCCGGTGTGATTACGGACGGAGAGGCTTTTCGCAAGTATTTAGGTAACAGCGGACAGGACCAGGTTATTAAGACCGGATGGTATCAGATACCGTATGGGCTTTCTTTCTCTGAAATGATAGAGATATTGTCGGCAGGACCGATGGACCCGGCACTGGTACAGAAACCACAGACGGAGGAACCACAGACGGAGGAACCACAGGCAGAGAATGAGTAGCGGTTCAGTGTGTGCCGTTTGGATTTAAAAATTGTAAAAAGGACTTGCAAACAGAGCCTTCGGTATGATATAATACCCAAGGCTTTAAAATAAGCACATGTGTGGAAATGAGCGGGTGCCGGAATATACGCGTTCCGGATGCTACATTAATTGGAAGCACATGGAAGATATTAACCAGATGGAGGATAAAAGAATGAGCGTAATTTCAATGAAACAGTTACTCGAAGCAGGTGTTCACTTTGGACATCAGACAAGAAGATGGAACCCTAAGATGGCTCCATACATCTACACAGAGCGTAATGGTATCTACATTATCGACTTACAGAAGTCTGTTGGTAAGGTTGATGAGGCTTATGATGCAATTTCTGATATTGCAGCACAGGGCGGAACAATCCTTTTCGTAGGAACCAAGAAGCAGGCACAGGACGCAATCAAGACAGAGGCAGAGCGTTGCGGAATGTACTATGTAAACGAGAGATGGTTAGGTGGAATGCTTACAAACTTCCGTACCATTCAGAGCCGTATCGAGAGATTGAAGGAAATCGAGACTATGTCTACCGATGGAACTTTCGATGTTCTTCCTAAGAAGGAAGTTGTACAGCTCAAGAAGGAATGGGAGAAGCTTGAGAAGAACCTTGGCGGTATCAAGGAGATGAAGAGAATCCCGGATGCAATCTTTGTTGTAGATCCGAAGAAGGAGCATTTGTGCATCAAGGAAGCACAGGCTCTTGGAATTACCTTGATTGGTATTGCAGATACAAACTGTGATCCGGATGAGCTGGATTATGTAATTCCTGGTAATGACGATGCAATCCGTGCGGTTAAGCTTATTGTTTCCAAGATGGCTGACGCTGTTATCGAGGCAAAGCAGGGTGCAGAGGAAGTTGTATCTGACGTTGCAGAGGAAGTAGCAGAAGAGGCTCCGGTAGAGGAGTAATCATAATCAAACAGGACGCATAAGAATCGGATTCTCATGCGTTTTGTTTTGTAAAGAATGGAAGAATTAGGAGGATATTAAAATGGCTATCACAGCAGCTATGGTAAAAGAATTGCGTGAGATGACTGGCGCAGGAATGATGGATTGTAAGAAGGCATTAAACGAGACAAACGGCAACATGGAAGAAGCTGTTGAATTCCTTAGAAAGAACGGACAGGCTAAAGCAGAGAAGAAGGCTGGAAGAATCGCAGCAGAGGGACTTTGTACAGTAGTTGTCAAGGGAGACAATACAGCAGCCGTTGTTGAAGTTAACTCTGAGACAGACTTCGTTGCTAAGAACGAGACTTTCCGTGAGTTTGTAACAGCAGTAGCAGAGCAGGCAGTTAATTCAGATGCCGCTGATATGGATGCATTCATGGAGGAAGCATGGAATCAGGATGCTTCTAAGACAGTTAAGGATGCACTGGTTGAGAAGGTTGCTGTTATCGGAGAGAACTTAAAGATTCGTCGTTTTGAGAAGGTTGTAGCTGAGAATGGCTGTGTTGTTACCTATGTACACGGCGGTGGAAGAATCGGTGTTATCGTTGAGGCAGAGACTGCTGTTGTCAATGATACAGTTAAGGAAGCTCTTACCAATGTTGCTATGCAGATTGCAGCTTTGAATCCGAAGTATGTAAGCCGCGCAGAAGTAAGCGCTGATTATATCGCACATGAGAAGGAAATTCTTCTTGCGCAGATTATGAACGATCCGAAGGAATCTCAGAAGCCGGAGAAGGTTATCAACGGAATGATTGAGGGACGTATCAGCAAGGAGTTAAAGGACATCTGTCTGTTAGATCAGGTATATGTTAAGGCTGAAGATGGAAAGCAGTCTGTTGCCAAGTATCTTGAGCAGGTATCTAAGGAAGTTGGTACTCCTGTATCTGTTAAGAAGTTCGTTCGTTTTGAGACCGGAGAGGGACTTGAGAAGAAGAACGAAGATTTCGCTGCAGAAGTTGCTGCACAGTTAGCATAATTTCATTTTTGGTAGAATTAGAAAACCATTCCGGAGATATTCCGGGATGGTTTTTTTGTGTGCTTTTCATTGCTTATTCTATACTTTCTGTTTCATCTGAAGGCGAATCCGGTCGGTAATCAGGGCAATGAATTCGGAATTGGTTGGTTTGCCCTTTCCGTTGTTGATGGTGTAACCGAACATTTCGTCGATGGTATCCATTTTCCCACGGCTCCATGCAA
>JBGVFC010000158.1:0-8658 GCA_045120755.1 Agathobacter sp.
CCGTGCAGCTTCCCCTTCCGTAGATGGCTCAATCTCAATCTCACAGTTCGGCTCAAGCGGCGTATTGATATTCGCCGGACGACCGTTTATCGTAACCACTGCCGGCTCTCCTGCCTCGCCCCGGACAATCCTGCTGACACCATTGACCGTAAAATTAATCGGCATACCGCGCTTCGGGAAGAGCTGCTCTCTCGGAAATCCTGCGGTAAGCGCCGCATCCACGATGGTAAGACGATTATTGTCATACAGCTTTAAGCGCTCGCCATTAAAGCGGACCATAATAAAATTATTTTTCTGGTCATAATAATTCAGACAGATTCCAATTGGCGTAACAATCAGCGGATCCTTCTCGATATCCTCCTGTAAAAAGGTAATCTCACCCAATACCTCTTCGCCGCGCAGCGCTACTCTCTCCTGCGGAAGATTCAGCTTCTGTGCAAGCTTCTCCGTAAAACCGTGGACTTTTCCGCCGCCACCGACTACGAAGCATGCACTTACCGAATTGCCGCCATTCAATTCTAAGATTTTCTCGGCAATCTCTGTGGTAATCCGCTCCACCACCGGATCCGTCAGTTCCCAGATTTCCTCCGCGTCAATCGTGTGGGTAATCTTCATAATATCTTCGTATGTAATCTCCTGCTCTGTGGTGGAAGCAAGCTTCATCACCTCTGCCGTCTTAAAATCCACCAGATACTTCTGGACAATCACCTCTGTCAGTTCATCGCCCGCCTCCGGAATCATGCCGTATGCGGTGATGCTTCCCTCTTTGGTAATCGAAATATCGGAGGTTCCGGCTCCGACATCGACAAGCGCAAGATTTAACATGCGGTAGTTCTCCGGAATAGCCACGTTAATCGCAGCAATCGGCTCTAATGTCATATTGGCAACCGTAAGCCCGGCCTGTCCCACTGCCGAATACAGACCATCTACAACATCCTCCGGGAGAAACGTAACAATAATATCCTCTCCGATTTTGTCTGCCTTGTGTCCTTCGAGGCTGATGAACACTTCCTCATTCAGATAATATTTCACGGTAGAATATCCGACACAGTAGAACTTGTAGCGCGTATCATTTTTATCCTTCAGGATATCCTGCGCCTTCTCCACTCCCAGCAGATGCAGCGTATGCATATCCTCATCCGTCACAACCGTCTCTTCCGGAAATTCATATTCAATATGGGTGGTAACCGTCTTCAGCACACGGCCTGCGGCAGCGATACACACATCCACAAGCGGTTCCTTAATCTGTTTTTCCAGTTCTTCCTTGACAATCCCAATTGTCCGTCCAACGCGTCCGATGTCGTGAATCTGTCCGTCCAGCATGGAGCGTGTCTCATGCTGGCGGCTATACTGTGCAATCACAACAAACTCACCGTCTTCCGTCTTGTAGCCAACGGTTCCTACTACATTGCGCGTTCCAATATCCAATCCGAATACATTGTTACTCATCTGCTTTTCTCCTTAAAGCGTGGTCTATTTGTTCGTAAGTCTGCTCAAGCGTTCCGTTGTTGTCAATGACGACCTGACACTCCTGCCTGTATATCTCCTCTGCAAGCTGGCTCTGAAAAATGCCGTCAATTTTCGCGTCCGAATACCCTCGTGTAAGCCTTAACCGTTCTCTTCGCAAATCCTCACTGGTATAAATATACCAAAGTTCATCGCAAATTGCACCATAATGTTCTTCAATCAGAAGCGCCGCCTCCAAAAACAGATAGGAAAGCTGTCCCCGCCTTCGTTCCCTGTCCAGTTCCTGCAGCACATATTCCTTGACCGCCGGATGGACAATCGCATTCAGCTTCTGCCGCTTTGCCTCATCCGAGAAAATCACTGCTGCAAGTCTGCCCCTGTCAAAGGTGCCATCTTCGCAAAAAATATCCTCCCCGGCAAACTGCTCACACAACTGCCGGTAGCATGCCGTGTCCGGCTCCATCAAAAGATGGGCAATCTCGTCCGCCAGCATAACGCGGGTATCTTCCCGTGCCTCCAGATAGGAAAGTATTGCCGATTTGCCGGCTCCTACCCCACCGGTTATTCCAATAAACTGCATGATAAGCTTCCTCCAGTACCTTTCCGCATGCGCACCTGCAAACATCAGTGTGCATCATACCAATTATAACCGAATTCGGTTCCGACTTCCATATCTATTGTCAGAGAAACTGCATGTTTCATCTCTTCCTCCAGCAATGCCGCAACCGCATCCTTTTCTTCCTCATATGCCTCAATCAGCAGTTCATCATGCACCTGCAGAATCAGTCGTGACCGGTAATTCTCGCGTATCAGGCGGTCGTGCACGCGTATCATCGCGATTTTGATAATATCTGCCGCCGTTCCCTGAATCGGAGAATTCATGGCAATCCGCTCACCAAACTGCCGCTGCATAAAATTGCCGGATGCCAGCTCCGGTACCGGCCGGATTCGTCCGTACAGCGTGCGGATATAGCCATTTTCCTTCGCCTGTGCCACCGCGTCATCCAAAAACTGCTTAATCCTCGGGTAGGTCGCAAAATAGCTGTCGATATAGCTTTGCGCTTCTTTGCGGTCGATGTCCAAATCCTGTGACAGACCAAATGCACTGATTCCATAGACAATCCCGAAATTGACCGCCTTGGCGTTCCGCCGCTGAAGCGGTGTGACCTCCTCAAACGGCACATGGAATACCTGTGACGCCGTTGTCCTGTGAATATCCTGTCCGTTGTTGAACGCCGCAATCAACTGCTCATCCCCCGACATATGCGCGAGCACCCGAAGCTCAATCTGCGAATAATCGGAGTCAATGAAGATACAACCTTCCCTCGGATAGAATACTTTCCGAATCATTTTTCCAAGCTCAATGCGGATTGGAATATTCTGCAGATTCGGATCGGTACTGCTCAGACGGCCGGTTGCGGTGATGGTCTGATGGAACGTGGTGTGAATCCGTCCATCCTCCTGCACATAATTTAAGAGTCCGTCCGCATAGGTCGATTTGAGCTTTGTAAGCTGCCGGTATTCAAGAATATCCGCCACAATCGGATAATCCGGTGCCAGCTTCTCCAGAACCTCCGCCGAAGTGGAATATCCGGTCTTCGTTTTCTTGCTGTTTGGAAGCTGCATTTTTTCAAAAAGGATAACTCCAAGCTGCTTCGGGGAATTGATATTAAATTCCTCTCCCGCCTTGTCATAGATGCGCTTCTCCAATTCCGCAATGGAGACAGACAGCTTCTGCCCATAATCGCGCAGGGCTCCGGCATCCATGCAGATGCCTTCCTTCTCCATGTCCGACAAAACAAATACCACCGGCATCTCCACATCCGCAAACAGTTCGTACATTCCCTTATCCGAAAGTTCCTGCTTCAATACCGGCTGTGCCTTCCATGCCACATATGCCTCATAGCAGGCATAATCGCACACCTTGTCCGGCGCCTCCTCTTCCATCTGTGCGGGTGTCTTTTTCCCAAGCAGATCCGTCTTCGACGGCACCATCAGTCCGAGGTAATCCTTCGCAATATCCTCATACGGATACTCCCCTTTGAGCGGATTTAACAGATATGCTGCTACTCCGACATCAAAATAATTTTTCCGCGTCTGTTCATACAGCGCCCAGTTCTCCTGCGGTGCTTTTCCCGACAGAATGTCAATGCAGGACAGCGCGCCCTTTACGTCCATGGCTGCACAATATCCATCCCCATCCTGCTCTCTGGCAAGCTCCTCAATCCTTTGGCTCAGATACGCGCCCGTAATCTCGCCTCCGATTGGAAAATAGTAGATATCCTCCTCGGAAAAAGCAATTGCCATACCGTCGTTTGTCTCTCCGACGATGGAAAAAGCGATTGCCTTCCCCTTCGCCCTGTCAAATATTTCCTCCGCCTGTGCAAGCGCCGTAATCCGTGCAAAATGCTCCTGCGCCTGATTTTTCGGCGCATCCACTGAAAAGCGCGGCAACAGATTCTTAAATTCCAGACGTTTGCACAGAAGATATGCCTCCTCCGTATATAAATCGCTGATATCATGGAGGCGCGCCTGCTCAAAATCATATTCCAGCGGCGCATCCGTAATAATGGCGGCAAGCGTCCGGCTCAGCTTCGCCTGCTCCCAGTACTCCACAATATTTTTGCCCGCACGCGGCGGCTTGACCTCTGCGGCATGCGCATATACCTCATCAATGCTTCCATACTGTGCAATCAGCGCCGATGCGGTCTTCTCGCCAATCCCCGGAACTCCCGGAATATTGTCGGAGGTATCTCCCATAAGCGCCTTGACATCGATAAACTCCTTCGGTGTAACCAAATACCGCTCTTTCACTTCGGCTGCATGATAATTCTCAATCTCCGTACCGGTCTTCTTGGTCTTCGGAATACGAATCAGCACATGGTCTGTCGCAAGCTGAAGCAAATCCCTGTCTCCGGATACCACAGAGACCTCCATTCCCTGCTGCTCGCCGCGCACCGACAGCGTTCCCAGCAGGTCATCCGCCTCGTAACCCTCGAGTTCAACGATTTTTATTCCCATCGCTGTCAGCATTTCCTTCATCAGCGGAACCTGCTGGCGCAGCTCTTCTGCCATCGGTTTTCTGGTTCCCTTATACCCGTCATACATTTTATGGCGAAAAGTCGGTGCATGCAGATCAAAGGCAACGGTAAGATAATCCGGGTGCTCCTCTTCAAGTATTTTAAACAGGATATTCAAAAATCCGTAGACCGCATTGGTATGAATCCCCTCCGAATTGGTAAGGTCCGGCAGCCCGAAAAAAGCCCGGTTCAATATGCTGTGTCCGTCAATCAGCACCAGTTTTTCACTCATTATGGTTCTCCATTCTCCAAAATATTCTTATATCGCGCGCGTGTATCTGCGGAGGAAATCCAGTTCTTCCCCTTCCAGATATGGTGATATTTTTTCAAATACCAGCGCATGATATGCATTGAGCCTTGCGCGCTCTGTCTCCGTCATCAGGGACGGCTCTATTGCATCCAGATCGATTGGTACATAGGTAAGATTCTCAAAATACATGAACTGCCCGAAATCATTCTTCTCTCCCTTGCGGCAGAGCAGCTCATTCTCAATGCGGATACCGTATTCTCCGGCGATATACAGCCCCGGCTCATCCGTCGTAACCATGCCCTCTTCCAGCACGGAATCCTCCGCACGCCCCGGCAAGCACCTCCATCGAAAAGCATTCGGCCCCTCATGCACATTCAGCAGATAGCCCACACCGTGTCCCGTTCCATGCTTATAATCCAGCCCGGCTTCCCACAACGGCTCTCTCGCCAAAATATCCAGATTCACTCCGGTACAGCCCTTTAAAAACCTCGCGGATGCCAGATTCAGATTCGCCCTGCATACCCGCGTAAAATTCTCCCGCATCTCATCCGTAATCGGTCCGAGCGCAAAGGTTCTGGTAATATCCGTCGTTCCTTCGAGATAATGTCCGCCGGAATCCACCAGCAGAAATCCCTCCGGCTCCAAGGGGCGGTCAGACGCTTCGGTAACTGCATAGTGGACGATTGCCCCATGCTCTGCATAAGCACTGATTGTCTCAAAGCTTAATTCCAAAAAGCCCTCCTGCTGTCTTCGGAGTTCCTCCAGCTTACGTGCTGTCGAAAGCTCCGTCATCGGCACACGGCCAATATTGCTCTTCAGATAACACATAAACTTACACATGGCAACCGCATCCTTGATATGCGCCTGCCGGATATTTTCCATCTGCACTTCATTCTTGACAGCCTTCAGGTACACAGCAGGATTCACCTCATCGATGATGGTCACATCCTGCGGTATGCACGAAACAGCACGGTAATTCACCACATTCCTGTCCAACAGCACCGTACAGCCCGTAGTAAGCTGCTCCAGATAAGAATAAAATTCCTCATAAGGTCTGCATGTAATCTGATTCTCCTCCAGATAGGTCTTCACCTTCCCATCCAAAGCCTGCTCCTGCACAAACCAGATACACTGCTCCTTCCAAATCATAAGGTAGGACAGCACGACCGGGACATAGCTGATATCACTTCCCCGGATATTGAGCAGCCAGCAGATATCATATAGTGCGGTCATCACATGTGCCTCTGCGCCTGCCTCCCGCATCCGGTCACGCACCTGTGCAAGTTTGGAGGAGGTAGATTCTCCTGTATATTTTTCTGCAAGAATCCACGCCTTTTCGCAAGGCAAAGCCGGCCGGTCCTCCCATATGAGGTCAACCAGATCCTCTCCTGCATACACTTCCATCTGATGTCGATCTGCGATTTCCTCAAACTTCTGTCCCAGCGCGGCATTGATAACCCTGCCGTCAAAGGCAAGCCTTCTACCATATTTGCCATCGTATCGGGACAAAATCTCCTCCACATACGCGCTGACCGTAGGAACGCCCTCTTCCCCCATGCGGAAAAGTGTGATTTCACTCCCCTTTAGCTGCTCCCCAGCCTGCAAAAAATAGCGCGCATCCGTCCAGAGTCCTGCTTCCTCCATCGATATCACCGCGGTTCCCGCAGAACCGGTAAAGCCTGTCATATATGCACGTGTCTTAAAATGCTCTCCCACATATTCGGATTCGTGAAAATCAGCAGTCGGAATCACATAGACTGCAATCCCGCGCTCTGCCATCCGGCTGCGAAGCTGCGCCAGTCGCTCCTGAATACTCTTGTCCATTCTCCTAGTCTTCTTTCATCTCGAAAAATTTGGTGTCCAGCTCCGGATAAGAGCGCTTTAGGGAAATCGGTCTGCCCGCACGGTTCAAAAAGCAATGTGTGCTCTTCGCGGTCGTCCGCAGCTCTCCGGTCGCCTTGTCGTACATGCGGTACTCCACTTCCATCTTGATTCCGTTATACTGTGTCAGTGCTGTCTCAATCACAACCGTATCATCAAAATGTACCATACTCCGGTAATCTACTTCAATGGAAAGCACCGGAATAATAATCTCCATCTCCTCAATCTGCTTATAATTCAGCCCCATCTGTTCCATCAAATCGAGGCGTGCCTCTTCCATCCACTTGATATAATTCGAATGATGGATAATTCCCATCTGGTCCGTCTCATAATACTTGGCATGATGCTCATACGGACGCACCTTAATTCCTTCTGTAAGTCCTGATACCTGAATCTCCTGCTTTGCCATCTCAAAAACCTCCTAACCTGCACATGGCATACATATATTTATTCATTATATCATATTTTAAACCTTTGCAAACAAATAAATCCATCTTCCTTATTCTTCGTTCTCAAAATAAGCATCCCTGTAATCGCCTTCGTCTGCAAACAGGCAATATTCACCGTTCATATATCCCATATATCCGCTGTCCGTCGTATATCCCTTCATAAGAAAAATCTCCTTCCATCCGTCAATCATCCTCTTGATGAAAAGAGATTAGCATCTTATAAGTACAATAAACCGTACATATAAGTCATGTAAAAATAAAAACGACCGGCACACCGGATTTCTCCGATATGCCAGCCATTTTGTCATACTATTTTACTATCACGCTTTGCTTATTATCTCTGCAAACGCTTTCTTCTGTACACGCCAAATACCACTGCTGCTGCGCCAAGAACAAATACGATTGCGATTGGAAGAATCGGTGATGCATCGCTTGTCTCCGGTGACTTTACAACCGGTGTATCATTCGGTGTTGTAGTAGCCGGCTTCTGATCCTTATCATCAAATACGATGACATACTCAGATGCATGCTTGAAGGTATAGGTTACCTTTCCGCTGCTGGTTGCCACTACTGCCTGCTGATACTCTAACTTCTTGGTAGCCGGATTATAGTAATACAGGTTACCGTACTTGCCAGCCTTGTCAGCTCCAACGCTCAAGGTTAATGCGCCCTCAAATCCAAATACTCCATCATGCGCGAGTGATACCTGCATGGTTGTCTTGGTTCCTGCAAGAGCCGATACAACTGCAGCCGGAATGTTGTCCGTGTTCAGGGTAACCTTCAAATCAAGCGGCTTTGTCACATTGGTAATTGACTTCGCATTGATTGTCCATACAGCCTTGTCCGATACCTCAAAGGTAAGTGTGATATCTTTTCCTGCTGCCTGGTTAAATACCTCTGCCGGAACTTCCTTGGTTGTTTCCGGAAGAACAACGGTAATGGCTCCATCGTTTGCTTTCTCAACAGAATTGAGAACCTCAGAAAAATCTCCATTCTCCAACTCAATGTATCTGTCAAAACTATCGTCTTCTGACGGAGTTACCGGTGTATCCGGTGTATCCGGTGTATCCGGTGTATCTGGAGTTACTGGTGTGTCCGGTGTTACTGCCTTATAAGTAGCCTTCAAAATAACTGTTCCGCCATCTGCTGCTGCCGGGATGGAAACGGTAATCTTCTTATCTGCGGATACCGTATAGGTCTTGCCGCTGTACAAATCTGTGTAAACGCTTCCGGTTGCTTCGCTTACCGGAATGACAACTTCTTTTGCGGTATTCTTGATGTTCATACCAACATACAGGGTAGTTCCGTCGTAGGTTCTGGAGATTACATCATAGCCTTCTGCATCAGAGAATGCTACCAGCTTTCTGTCGCCTCTTGCAAATAAGTTTGAATAATCTTTACGGATATTCAATACCTTCTTGTAATGCTGGTAGGTCATATTGTCATCAGTTGCAAGTGTGAAGTCCATATCATATCTGTTTGTCTGATATGGGTAATTGTTCGCACCTGTCAGACCAACTTCCTCACCATA
>JBGVFC010000159.1:0-9400 GCA_045120755.1 Agathobacter sp.
CAGTTCATCAATGCGGCAGATGCAACCTGTGATTTTGATAATGAGGATTTTATCAGCGTATTAGAGTTTGCAAATATGTTCCCGGAGGAATTTGAGTGGCAGGAGGAAGATGATGAGACGGTTATGCTCAACAACGGAGAGGTTCTGCTGACACAGTACTATTTATCAGATTTTCAGGAGATTCAGATGTACACTGAGGTGTTTGGCGGAGATGTGACTTATATCGGATATCCGGCCAACGAGGGCAACGGAGCACTCTTGTCTTTAAATACCATCTATGGTATTACCAATAACTGTGAGCATACGGATGTAGCGTGGGAATTCCTGCGTCAGTTCTATCTGCCGGCCGACGATAGTGAGGGTGGCAAGGGATACGGATTCTCGGTTCGCAAGGATGAATTTGAAGCATACTGTGAAAATGCAACCAAGCCAAACGATGAGAACAGCGGAACATGGGGCTGGGGTTCCTTTGAGGTTGAGATGAAACCGGCAACACAGGAGCAGGTAGATGATGTCAAGGAGCTTGTCTACGGCACCACCGCAATCAGCGGAGCAGTTTCCACTGAAATCATGAATATTATCAATGAGGAGGCTGCATATTACTTCTCCGGTGAACAGAGTGCCGAGGAGGTTGCTGCCAAGATTCAGAGCCGTATGACAATCTATCTGAGTGAGACAAAATAGAGGTTTGTTTATGAAAAAAGTTCCTAAAAAAGGAAAAAGAGAACATTCGCCGGTGTTGGGGTTATTCCTGACACCGAGCGTTCTGGGCGTACTGGTCTTTTTTGTACTGCCCTTTCTGGTTGTAATTTATTTCTCATTTGTGAATAATCCGATTCAGAAGAAGTTTGTGGGATTTGAGAATTACATCAATTTAATACAGAACAGTGCTTTCAGGACGGCGACCTTCAACACCATGCTTTTTTCCATCATTGCAGTGCCGCTGGTTGTGATATTGTCCATGTTTTTAGCGTTTCTGTTAGATTCCGGAATCCCGATGAAGAGTCAGCTTCGGAGTGGGTTCCTTACACCGCTCATGGTTCCGACTGCCTCCATCGTGCTAATCTGGCAGGTGTTGTTTGACTACAAGGGTGTGGTCAACTCCATCCTGCAGCGGATGGGGCTGGATCCGGTGGAATGGCTGAAATCGGGAGCCGGAATATTGGTAATCATTCTGTTGTTTGTATGGAAGAACTTAGGATACAATATGGTGCTTTTCCTTGCAGGTATGGGCAACATTCCCAAGGATATGATTGAAGCGGCACAGTTGGACGGGGCGAAGCGGAGGCAGATATTTTTCCATGTGAAGCTGCGGTATCTCTCGCCGACGATTACATTTACCACGATTTTGTCCATGATCAATTCCTTTAAGGTATTCCGGGAGGTCTACATGCTGACCGGCGATTATCCGGTCGGTTCCCTGTACATGCTGCAGCATTATATGAATAACACGCTGGCATCCGCAGATTATCAGAAACTGTCGACGGCGGCAATTTACATGTCGCTCATCATGATTGTGGTAATCGGACTTCTGTTTCTGGCGGAACATCAGTTGGGAAAGGATTTGGAGGAGTCATGAAAAAACGGATTAAAAAGATATGTCTGACCATATTTGCGTTTGCGACGGTAATTATTGTCCTGATTCCGATTATCCTTACCATCACAAATTCCTTTATGGCGGCATCGGAGATATCATCCAACTACGGTATGATATTCCAGAAGACGGAGACCGGAGGCAAGACCTTCATCTCCGATACGGTGAATCTAAAATTTATTCCGGATATGGTCAGCTTTTCGCAGTATGCGACGATTCTGTTTAAGAGTCCGGATTATCTGTTAAAATTCTGGAATTCGCTGGTGCTGGTGGTTCCAATCACTGTATTTCAGCTTATCGTGGCGCTTTTGGCGTCCTACGGCTTTGCCCGCACGAAGGGCAAGGTTTCCGCAATCATATTTTTTGCATATATCATTCTTCTGCTCATGCCGTATCAGGTTACACTGGTGCCGAACTATCTGGTGCTGGACTGGATGAACCTGCTCAATACGAACTGGGCAATCTGGCTGCCGGGAATCTTCTCGCCATTCAGTGTGTATCTGCTGACAAAATATATGAAGCGGATACCGGTGGCTTTGGTTGAGGCTGCGCGGATTGACGGCGCGAATGAATGGCAGATTTTTTCCCGTATCTATGTACCAATCAGCAAGGGTATCATTATCTCCTGTGTGATTCTGGTATTCATGGACTACTGGAATATGGTTGAGCAGCCATTGTTATTGTTCACGGATGCGGACAAATACCCACTGTCCATCTTCCTGTCCAGAATCAATGCACAGGAAATCGGACTGGCATTTGCCGCAGCAACAATATATATGATTCCGTGTCTTCTCATCTATCTGTATGGAGAAGAGGAGCTTGTAGAGGGTGTTGCCTACCAGGGCAGCGTCAAAGGATAATATGGAGGATGTCAGATGAGAGAAAAAAGTTTTGATGAAGAGCTGTTGGAAGAGGAAATGAAAGAGCAGCAGCTTGTAGGAAAAACACCGGAAGAATATACCGGATTTGCAGGCGGGGAAGCAAAAGCCAAAAAGAAGGAAGAAGCAATTGCGGATGAGCCAATCGAATATGGCAAAAAGCAAAAAAATATCCGCAAAAACATCATCAAGAATATCATTATTGTATTTCTGGCGGTTATGCTTGTGCTGACGCTTTTTTCCAATACCATTATGAACTATTCGCTGGTGGAAGTGAATACGCAGATGATTTACGGCAATTCGATTACTTCCAAGGTAAGAGGGAGCGGCACGGTGGAAGCCGGGGAAAATTACAATGTTACACTGGAGGAGACACGGAAAATTGCTACCATCAATGTGAAGACCGGAGCAACCGTGGAGAAGGGCGATTCGCTTCTGACACTGGATGAGTCAGAGAGTGAAGAGCTTGCAGCACAGAAGACGGCATTGAACGAGGCGGAGACTGCCTATGAGACCGCAGTCATCACAGCAGGAATTTCCGTGGCACAGAGAACGGCAATCGAGTCCGGCAATTCGGCATCCCTGACCGATAAACAGACCAGACTTTCCGAGGCACAGACAGAGGTGGATAATGCGCAGGCACTGGTGGATTCGCTGACAAAGCAGGCGGCATCTTCCAGTGGAGTGGATACCTCCAAGGAGGAAGCTGCTCTGATTAAGGCACAACAGGATAAAATTGCTGCGGATGCAGCAGTAGCTGCGGCACAGGAGGAGATGGGCAGCAAAAAGGCAGCCTATGAGGAAGCTGAGGCTGCCGGCGGTACACAGGAGGAAATTGCAGCGGCAAAGAGCGCTTATGAGACTGCGTTGCAGGCATATATTACCGCACAGCAGAATGCGATTCCATATGAGCAGGCGGTGACCAATGCGCAGAATGCACTGTCCAACAAGCTCTCCGAGACAAATTCGGCACAACTGGAGCAGGCACAGAGCAATTTGGAAGCAGCAACAGCAAAAAGAGACCAGCTTTCCACACAGATTCTGGCAGAAATCAGTCTTGCCTCCCAGTATGAGGCGCTGACGGAATTGAAGAAGGAAGTAGCTAAGATGGAGGAGGAAGCGCTGGCAGGAGATATTACTTCACCAATCGCGGGAACTGTTACGGAAATTTTTTATACCGCAGGGCAGACTCCGCAGCAGGGCGAGACGGTCATGACGATTCAGCCGGAGAATAAGGCGTTTGTCATTAAATTCACCGTGACTGCAGACCAGGCGAAGAAAATCAAAGCCGGAGATGAAGCCAAGATTTTAAATAACTGGAGCGGAGATGATATTACTGCAGTGGTGGCATCCGTCCGCAAGAACAAGGAGGACAGGACCATCTATGATGTTACCTGTGAATTGTCCGGTGATGTGACGGTTGGTTCTTATTACACGCTTTCCATCGGTGAGAAGAGTGCGGATTATGAGATGGTGGTACCGACAAGCTGTATCCGTGAGGATTCCAACGGCAAATTTATTCTCATTATCGAGTCAAAGAGTACACCGCTTGGCAACCGCTATTATGCAAGACATGTACAGGTCGAGGTACTTGCATCGGATGATACATACTCTGCAATTTCCGGTGCGCTTCAGGGCTATGAATATGTCATTACCACAACAACAAAACCGGTTGAGGACAATCAGCAGGTTAGGCTGGCAGAATAGGGAAAGGTTGGTTTGACATATGAAGTTGCATTGGAGGCAGTATGGAAAATACTATATCAGAGTAGCGATTGCTCTCTTAATGCTCATCGGGGGACTGGCTGCAGCCTGTGTGGGAAAAAATATTTCCGGACAGTTGAAGGAGCAGCAGCTTGCAAACCGCTGGTCGGACACGGATGATTTTGTGCAGCTTTCCTGTTTTTTCCCGACCGGGGAGGGAATTGATGTGAGCCAGATTTCGATGCTGGATGCGATGCTGGCGCAGGCAATGCAGGATGCTGCGGTCGATACCAAGGAAGATGCCGGACGGAGTCTGGTCACTGCATACAGTACACAGACTTCTCTTGGCATCTCCTCCGACCGGGGAGAGGCTACGGTCCGGGCATACGGAGTGTCGAAGGATTACTTTTTGTTCCACCCGCTTGAACTGTTGTCCGGAACGTATTTTACAAGTGATGATGTGAATCAGGATGGCGTGATTCTCGATGAACTGGTGGCATGGCAGTTGTTTGGCTCCTACGAAGTGGCAGGACTTTTCGTGGAAATAGACGGACAGCCCTATCCGGTGCGCGGCGTTGTGAGGAGCAATCACGGTGCCTACTCAGAGGCGGCAGGTGAGGAGACGGCGAGCATCTATGTGGATTATGCGCTTCTGGCAGATCCGGAATACGGAAGTCCGGCAATTGATTCGCTGGAGGTATGTATCCGGAATCCGGTAAAATCCTTCGGCGCAGATACCCTGAAGAATACCCTTTTGGATTCCTTCGGAATGTCGGAGGAGCAGTACGAGCTTGTGGACAATACCCATCGCTTTTCCTTCGTCAATAACTGGAAGCGCCTCGGCGAATTCGGCAGGCGTTCCATGCGTATTTCCGATATACACTATCCGGCATGGGAGAACCGGGCAAGAGCCTGTGAAGATGTGCGGACTCTGTTGGAAGTCATACGGCTGCTGCTGTGGATTTATCCGCTTGTGGTGCTGATACAGGCGGTGGTATTCGGCTGCAGAGGGCTTGGCAGGTTCGTTGGCAGATTGTTTGGCAAAGTAAGGGCTGCTCTTTCCGATAGAAGCAAGAGGAAAAGAGAACTGAAAAAGAAGGAATCTCCTATGGAAAAATAGTTCGTTTTCCTGTACAATAGTGATAGTTAGTTTGGAGGACAGAGAGAGGGAGACACTATGTACGCAGACGAGAATGTTATCAAGATTAAGCATGAGGTATTATATGAGGTAGCGAAGCTCGCATTCGAGGGAACCTTGGAGGAGAAGAAGGAGAATATTCCGTTTGAGCTGATTAAGGGACCGACACCGCAGTTTCGCTGCTGTATTTATAAGGAGAGAGAGATTATCCGTCAGAGAGTATTGCTTGCGGAGGGGCATACCCTGTATGGCAATTCTGAGGACAATGTGCTTCAGGTCATTCATTCGGCATGTCAGGACTGTCCGATTTCCAGCTATACGGTTACGGAGAACTGCCAGAACTGTCTGGGCAAGGCTTGTATCAATGCCTGCAAATTTGGAGCCATTGAGGCGGGCAGACACCGCAGCCACATCGATGCACAGAAGTGCAAGGAATGTGGCAAGTGTGCACAGGCATGCCCGTACAACGCCATTGCACATCTGAAGCGTCCATGTAAGAACAGTTGTCCGGTCAATGCAATCACCTATGACGAGAATGGAATCTCCGTCATCGATGAGAGCAAATGTATCCGCTGCGGCAAATGCATACATAGCTGTCCGTTTGGCGCAATCGGTTCCAAGACCTACATCGTTCCGGTGATTGAGGCGCTCAAGTCTGACAAAAAGGTCTATGCCATGTGTGCTCCGGCGACGGAGGGACAGTTTGGTCCGAATATCACGATGAATAGCTGGAAAAAGGCAATGACGGAAGTTGGTTTTAACGGCTTTATCGAGGTCGGCGTCGGCGGGGATATGACCGCCGCATCCGAGGCAAAGGAATGGGTCGAAGCGTATCAGGAAGGGCAGAAGAAGGTTACCTCCTGCTGTCCGGGCTTTGTTAATATGATTCAGAAGCATTTTCCGGAACTGGAGGATAAAATCTCAGAGACGGTATCTCCGATGTGTGCCGTATCCCGCATGATCAAGGCACAGGATCCGGATGCGGTGACGGTATTTATCGGACCGTGTATCGCCAAGAAATCTGAGGTGGCAGACCAGCAGATTGAGGGCAATGCCGATTATGTTCTGACATACAGCGAGATTCGCGCAATCATGCGTGCGAAGAATGTGGCACTCGAGCCGGACAGTGTCGCAGGATATCAGGAATCGTCCATCTATGGCAAGCGGTTCGGCAATGCTGGAGGCGTGACAGCCGCAGTATTGGAGAGTATGAAGGAGCAGAATGCGGACTGCAATCCGAAGGTATGTCAGGCAAATGGCGCGGCAGAATGCAGGAAGGCGCTGCTTCTGATGAAGGCAGGAAAACTTCCGGAGGATTTTATCGAAGGTATGGCATGTGAAGGTGGCTGTGTCGGAGGGCCAAGCGCCTACAACGATATGCTGTCCACGAAGAAATTTCGAGAGACATTGTTATCGCAGGCGGATGAGAGGTCAATCTCAGACAATCTTGCAAATTACAGAATGGAGACATTCTCCATGCACAAATAGAGAAGACGGAGCAGAGATGCTCCGTTTTTTTTGTATTGGAATAAAAAAGAAATACTTGCAAAACAAATGTTCGGATGATAATATACAAGAAGAACATATGTTTACTGATGGATACAGAGTCAGCAGACAGAATTGTGGAGTGGGTGCGATGGCAGAGATTATTCAGGAGCTGGAATTAGCAGATAAGCTTAAAATTTTATCCGATGCGGCGAAGTATGATGTTGCCTGTACGTCAAGCGGAGTAGAGCGCAAGGGTGACGGCAGACATATGGGGAATGCGTTTGGAGCAGGAGTCTGCCATACCTTTACCTCGGACGGCAGATGTATCTCCCTGCTTAAGATTCTGCTGTCCAACGAATGTATCTATGACTGCAGGTATTGTATCAACCGCCGCTCGAATGATGTTGTGCGGACCTCTTTTACGCCGGAGGAAGTGTGCAGGCTTACCATAGAATTTTACCGGAGAAATTATATCGAGGGATTGTTCTTAAGCTCGGGAATTATACAGTCGCCGGACCACACGATGGAGTTGTTGTTGCAGACTCTTTTCCTTTTGCGGATGAAGTATCATTTTAACGGATATATCCATATCAAGGGGATTCCGGGGGCATCCGCGGAGCTGGTAGAGCAGGTAGGGTATCTGTGTGACCGTATGAGCGTGAATCTCGAACTTCCGACGGCGGAAGGGCTGAAGCAGGTGGCACCGAATAAGAACCGCACGAAGATTCTGACACCGATGCGTCAGATTCAGAACGGCATACAGGAGAGCCGTCAGTACCATGGAATCAGCAGCATGAAGGCGCGCGTGAGTGTGGATGAGCAGACGTATTACGAGCAGCTTGCCGAGGTGAAGGACAGTTATGCCAGATTGCAGGAGTATAAGAACAGCCAAAGCCTGCCCGCGGATGGAACAGTACTTCCGGCAGGGAAGCCGGATACGGTGGAGAAGTCTAAGAGTGGCGGACTAAGCCAGCCACACCGGTATTTTGTCCCGGCAGGGCAGAGCACGCAGATGATTATCGGTGCAACCGGAGAGACGGACTATCAGATTATGTCGGTTACGCAGGCACTGTATCGCAATTTTGATATGAAGCGGGTATTTTATTCTGCTTTTGTGAATGTGAATATGGATGAGTCACTTCCGGGAATCGGTCAGAAGCCTCCGCTTTTGCGGGAGCACCGGCTCTATCAGGCGGACTTTCTGCTCAGGTTCTATGGGTTTGATGCCGGAGAACTTTTGTCAGAGAAGCATCCAAACTTTCATGAGAAGATTGACCCGAAGTGCAACTGGGCAGTGCATCATCTGGAATTGTTTCCGGTGGAGATTAACAAGGCGGATTACTATACGCTCCTTCGGGTGCCGGGGATTGGGACGAAGAGTGCACAGCGGATACTGATGGCGCGGAAGCATGCACAGTTGGATTTTTCGGATATCGGACGGATGGGTGTGGTATTGAAACGGGCGCTCTATTTCATCACCTGCAAGGGGAAGATGATGTACCCGACCAGATTGGAGGAAGGGTATATTACCAGGCATCTGATTTATAATGAGAGACCGACGCAGTGCTTGTCGGAGGATGGAACCATCCAAAGCTATGAACAGCTTTCCCTGTTTGAACCGGCATAGTTTTGTCACTTACAGGACAGATGGTGTGCGCGCTCAAAAAATCCGGTTATGTTATGTGAACGGTGACTTTGAAGGGACGGAGAATATGTGATGGAGGAAAATATCTTTTTAAAGTGTGAAGCGCATATGGACGGTATTTTTACGGCACTGTACGAGGCGTTTATTCAAAAGAGCCTCTTGAAGCAGGATTACCATGAGAATATCGAGATTGTCATTGGCGAGGGAGATACACAGAATCTGTTTGCCACGGAGATTGAGGTTCAGACGGACAACAGCAAGGCGGCGAAGCTGTTGGAAGCTATCAAACGAAAGCTGGGATATGCCATCTATGATACAGTTTTTCATGCGCTGTGCCATTTTGACAGCGACAGGGCCACCATTGTATTCCGGTATCTTGTGCGGGCATTTGCCATCGGAAGCCGGATAGCGGAACATCTGGCGGACCCGTATGTCATGCGGGTGATGGAGTTGTCCCGGAAAGCCTCACATGAATGTACGAAGCTGTACGGTTTTTTGCGGTTTCGGGATGCCGGAGATTACCTTGTGGCAAAGATTGCACCAAAGTGCGATGCACTTCCGGTTATTGTGGAACATTTCTGTGACAGGTATCCGAATGAGAATTTTCTGATTTATGATGAGATACGAAGATATACACTGGTGCATCCGGCATACAGGGAAGCCTTCTTTGTCTCCGGAGAGAATATGGACAATCCCTATATGCAGGAGTTAGGCAAGCCGGATGTCTACGAGAAGTTGTGGAGAGATTATTTTCATACGATGGCAATCCAGCCACGGGAGAACATCCGGTGTCAGAATCAGTTGCTGCCAAAATGGTATCGCAAAAATATGCTGGAATTTGCAGCAGGTGAGTCTTTATAAATCTCCCTTTTTACATTGGTGTCCCCAAGAATGAATTTTGCTATGCCATTGCAGACCGTAAAGCAACGTCGGCACTTAATGAGCGTTTTTTG